>CBHFOL010000124.1:0-20478 GCA_965995405.1 uncultured Saccharothrix sp. | reverse complement strand
CTGGACAGCCAGACGATCGTGCCGACGCTGACCATGTTCGGGCGGTTCAGCGAGTGCACGCGCTGGCCGATGGAGGGCGCTGCCGTTGTCACACGACGCATTATTGCTTGCAGGTTTTCGGTCCGCCCATCGGGTCCGGCGCTGATCGGCCGGTCGCCTGGGTCACACACGCGGTGAGGTCGTCATGGGGTTGTTGAGCCGGTTGCGTGATCGACGCGGGCAACGGGGCGAACCCCCACCGGAGATCGATTCACCGGACCTCGAAGTCGTGGCGGAGTCCTTCGACCACACCGAGGCCGACTCGACGGCACTGGCCAGGGCCACGACCTGGCGTCCCACCATCCCGGCAGTACTCCGCCACCACCTGAAACTGCCCCCTGACCAGCACAAACAAGCGGAAACACTCCTCGCCCAAGACGGCTGGACCCTGATCGAAGGTGAGGTTTCTTACGCGCTACGCGTCCAACTCCTCACCCCGCTCTCCTGCGCACAGGAGCGGGGACGCATGGCGAGCCTGGCGCAACGCCTGGGCGGCGAGTGGATCGGCTGGGACGCCCTCCAGCGCCCGGGCGAGGTCCGGCAAGGGTCCGCATAGGTGGGCCGGATAACATCACGGACACCTGGCACCCGACCCGCCGGAGGATCACGCAGATGAGCACGCAGACGACCAGGATCCTGGTGTTCAGCCACCGCCCCGAGGTGCGTGAGACGATCATCACTGCGGTGGGCCGCCGTCCCGCGCCGGACCTGGGCCGGGTGGAGTACGTCGAGGTGGGCACGATCGCCGACGCCCTGTACGAGATGGACAACAACCACGTCGACCTGGCGATCCTCGACGGCGAGGCCCAGCCGACCGGTGGCATGGGCCTGTCCCGCCAGCTCAAGAACGAGATCACCGACTGCCCGCCGATCGTGGTGGCGGTCCGCCGCAAGGACGACCGCTGGCTGGCGACCTGGTCCCAGGCGGACGCGGTGCTGGTGCACCCCCTGGACCCGCTGGCCGCCGCCGAGACCGTGGCCGAGGTGCTGCGCTCGACGGCAGTGCCCGCCGTGCGGGGCTGATCCCGATGACGACCGAACGCACCTGGCCGTTACTGCTCAACCAGCTGATCGACCGCCAGGACCTGACGGAAGCCGACACGGCCTGGGCAATGGACCAGATCATGTCCGGCGCGGCCACCCCCGCCCAGGTAGGCGGCTTCGCGGTGGCACTGCGGGCCAAGGGCGAAACGCCCGAGGAAGTGGACGGCCTGGCCACGGCGATGCTCAAGTACGCCCGCCGCTTCACGGTGGAGGCACGGGCGGCCGACATCGTCGGCACCGGCGGTGACAACTCGCACTCGGTGAACATCTCCACCATGGCCGCCCTGGTCACGGCGGCGGCCGGCGTGCCGATCGTCAAGCACGGAAACCGGGCCGCCTCGTCCAAGTGCGGCACGGCGGACGTGCTGGAAGCCTTGGGCGTGGCCATCGACCTGCCGCCGCTCGGCGTCCAGACGACGATCGAGGAGCTGGGCATCGGCTTCTGCTTCGCCCCGGTCTTCCACCCGGCGTTCCGCTACACGGCGGCACCGAGGCGCGAGCTGGGCATCCCCACCTCGTTCAACCTCCTGGGCCCCCTGACCAACCCGGCCCAGCCCAAGGTGGGCCTGATCGGCTGCGCACGGGCCGCGGCGGCCCCGTTGATCGCCGGCGTCTTCGCCCGACGGGGCAACACGGCCCTGGTGGTACGCGGCGACGACGGCCTGGACGAAATCACCACCACGACCACCACCACGGTCTGGGCGACCCGCGACGGCCAGGTGCACGAGGACCGGATCGACCCGTCCCGCCTGCACATCGCCCCGGCCCTGCCCGACGACCTGCGCGGCGGCGACGCCGGCTACAACGCCGAGGTGGTCCGGGACCTGGTGGCCGGCAAACCGGGCGCGGTCCGCGACGCGGTGCTCCTCAACGCGGCCGGCGCGATCGCCGCCCACCGGGGCCTGACCGACGACCTGCACGCGGACCTGGCAGCAGCCCTGACCACGGCCGCCGAGGCGGTCGACGGTGGCCGGGCCGCCACCCTCCTGCGCGACTGGGCGGCCAGGTCCACCGAGCTGAAGGCCCAGCTCCCCGACGCCTGAACCGCGCGGCGGTGAGACCTCCGCCGACTCCGGCGGGGGTCTCAGGGAGTTTGCAGGCCGCCGATCATGCCGGTGGTGTTCCGGCCGAGGTCGTTGAGGGGGTGGGCGGCCCGCTGCTCCACGACCATGTAGTACTGCCCGTTGCTGACCGTGATGGGAATCCGATTGCTGGCGCGCGGGTGGACGTGGGTGAGCTTGGCCACCTCCCTGCCGCCGGCACCGTAGACAGGTGAGACGCGTCCGCCGGTGCCGGTCGCGTCCAGCAGTTGCCGGCCCGCGAGCAGCCGGGTGACGAGCGCGTCGACGAGGTAACGCCGGATGAGCGTCTTGGACGCCACCGGCCTCGCCATGGTGGTCAACTTGGCGACCACGGCCTTGACCGCCGTCTCGAAGGCGCTCCCGTCCGTCGGGGCCAGCCAGCCCAACAGCAGTTTCGCCTCGTCGTCGCTGATGATCGACATCACCGCGTCCTGCGGGCTCAGCTTCATCAGCGCGTGGAACTTCATCTTGTCGACCTCCCGCTGCTGCCTCCGCTCGACCCGGTACTCCGCGTACATCGCCTCCTGGAAGAGGACCTGGGTGATCAGCGATTTCAGGTCCGGACCGGAGGTCGGCCGCGCCTGGCCCGGGTAGTTGCCGGTCCAGTACCCGACGGCCGCGTCGACCAGCCCGCCGGACCTGCTGCGCGCCTCGCGGTAGAGGGTCTCGTGGTTGGCCCGCTCGAAGAAGCCGGCGAAGTCCTCGCTCCCGGGGGCGCCCTCCTTCCCCAGCTTGGTGTAGGGGGTCGAGACGTTGGTCTGCGTGTCGGGGTTGCTCTGCGAGGAGATCCCCTTGGTCAACGTGGCCGCCGTGGGCGTGGCGACCAGCGCGTACCGCTGCTCGGCGCTGCCCAGCGACCCGTTGTAGGCGACGAGGAGCGCTGCCAGCGTGCCCTTCTTCTGCAAGGCCGCGCGGAGTTTGCTCCGGGCGGAACGCAGCGGGGCGGAGGCGTAGTCGGCGACGGGCAGCGGCCCGTAGATGAGTTCGACCGAGGCATTCGTGGGCGGCATGCCGGGCGCGTTCATCCGGCTGATGCCCTCGACCTCCAGTTTCGCCACCGGCAGCCCCACGTCGGTCGTCGCGGCCGTCGCGGCGAGGGGGTCGCCGTTGGCCACCGGCCGGGTCTTGTCGATCTTCAAGCTGACCTCGGGCAACTCGACCTCACGGCCGACCAGGTTGGGATTGGCGAGCTGCGCCGACTGGGTCCGGTTGCCGGTCCCACCGGCCCGGTACCGGGCGATGCACGCGGTCACCTCGTCGGGGGTGACCTCGGGCCGCTCGACCAGCGACCGCAACCTGGCCCGCGACCCCGGCGCGGAGTCCGTGACGACCGGGCCCGGGTTCTTCCGCCCCTGCTCGATTTCGAAGAAGGTGACGAAGTCGGGGTCGTCGGCGAGCTCGGCGTCGGCGACCTGGGCGTCGAAGTCGGCCAGGGGCATCCGCTGGACGACTTCGGAGCCGTGCGAGTGCGCTCCGGGCGTCACGGTGGGCGTGCCGCCGGCCATGACCCGGCGGGCGTTGGCCTCGGCGGCGCGCTCGTAGGCGTCGCCGGGATCGGAGACGGCGAGGCCGTCGCCCCGGTCGGTGCCCGCGACCGGGCCTCGGCGCTGCTGGATGACGTGCGTCAACTCGTGCGCGAGGGTGTGCCGGTCGTCGTCGCGGACGACCACGTGCTCACCCGACGTGTACGCCCGCGCGCCGATCTCGGCCGCCGAGTCACGGGCCGCCGCGTCGGTGTGCACGCGCACGTCGGAGAAGTCCGCGCCCAGCCTGCTCTCCATGTCGGCCCGGGTCGACTCGTCGAGCGGCTGCCCGGCCGAACGCAGCACCCGGTGCAGGGACGACCGCTGGACCGGATCACCGGGGTTTCCGGTCATCGCCCGGACCACGGCGGCGTTGCCGACGGAGCGTTGCAGCGCCGGCAGTGCGGCTGCTGTCGTCGTGGGCGGCACAACGGTCCCGGCGGTCTCCGCACCCTGCTTGGTGGCCGTGCCCTGCTTGGTGGCCCGCACCGCCTCTTCACGTTCGGGTGTGCCCGGCGCGTGCATGGCGTTCTCCGTTTCGTCGGCGTCGCCACCTGTCCTATCCCGCACCGTCGGGCGCACTACAGGCCCTGGAGGGCAAGGCGGGGGCAGAACGGTTGCCCGCAACGTCGCTTTCGGGCACTTCGCCCTGGACAACCCGGACACCTCTTGAGGTGAAGCCCACCTTTTTACTACCCGGTAACGCACACAGGGGATGCTTGTCACCATGCTCTACACGGTGATGAAGCGGGTGGTGGCCCCCACGGCCAGACTCATCTGGCGACCGACGGTCGAAGGACTGGAGAACGTACCGGCCACCGGCCCGGTGATCCTCGCCCCGAACCACCTGTCGTTCATCGACAGCTTCGTGATCCCCATCGTGGTCCCCCGCCGGGTCAACTTCCTGGCGAAGGCCGAGTACTTCGAGGGCACCGGCCTCAAGGGAGCCCTCTCCAGGTACTTCTTCGACTCCCTGGGCCACGTCCCGGTCCGCCGGGGCATCGGCCGCGCGGCCCGCGCCTCGCTCGACACCGCCGCCGACATCCTCGCCAAGGGCGGCGCGTTCGCCATCTACCCCGAGGGCACCCGCTCCCTCGACGGCCGCCTCCACCGAGGCCGCACCGGCGTGGCCCGCATGGCCCTGGAATCCGGTGCCCCGGTCGTCCCGATCGGCCTCATCGGCACCGACCAGGTCCAGCCGGTGGACGCGAGACTCCCCCGCATCCGCCCCGTCACCGTCCGCTTCGGCGAGCCCCTGGACTTCTCCCGCTACGCCGGGATGCACGAGTCCCTGCCGGTCCTGCGCTCCGTGACCGACGAGATCGTCTACCGGATCCTCGACCTGTCCGGCCAGGACTACGTGGACCACTACCAGGCCGGCGGGGAACAAGCCGCGTAACCAAGCAACGGGGCCGCCTCCACCAGGAGACGGCCCCGTCTGCTCACACCAAAAGACTCACTCGTGATTGGGCCCGGTGTGGTACTCGAACACCAGCCCACCCACCGCGATCAGCAACGCCACGATCGCGATCACCAGCAGCCACACGTGCCAGAACGCCAACGCCACCCCGGACAACGCCGCCGCAGCCGCCAACGCGATCGGCCAGTACGACCCCGGGCTGAAGAACCCCAGCTCACCGGCACCGTCGGCCACCTCGGCCTCGGAGTTGTCCTCGGGCCGCACCTCGATCCGCCGGGCCACGAACCGGAAGTACGTGCCCACGATGAGCGCCAGCCCACCGGACAGGGCGAGCGCCACCGTCCCGGTCGGCTCGACGTGCCCGGTGTCGGCCCACGTCCAGTAGCCGTAGACCACGGCCATCAGGAACGAGAACCCCATCACCAAGTCGAAAATACGGGCTTCGACCTTCATCGCAGCCTCCTCCTACTTGCCGCCGCCGGACGCCTCGCGGACGGTCCGGTCGGTGTCGAAGGGCTTGGTCGTGACCGAGTACGGCGTGCACAGCTCGCCGCAGTCCAGCTCGGTCAGTGCCTCGGCTGCGGTGTACGGCTGCCCGGTCTTGGGGTTGTCCTTCTGGCGCAGCGCCATGTACCGGTCGAACACGGCCGGCTCCAGCACGCGGATCTCGAAGTTCATCACCGCGTGGTACACGCCGCACAGCTCGGCGCAGCGGCCGACGAGCGATCCGGTCCGGTCGATCCCGGTGATCTCGAACGAGCTGTCCTGGTTGTTCTTGTTCGGCTTGGGGAACACGTCCCGCTTGAAGTGGAACTCCGGGACGTAGAACGAGTGGATGACGTCGGTCGACTCCAGGTTGAACCGGACCGACTTGCCCTGCGGCAGCACCATCAGCGGTACCTCGCCGGACGTGCCGACCGTGCTCACCGGCTGGTTGTCGCGCTGCTTCTTGAACTGGGGGTACTTGAACTCCCAGTTCCACTGGAACGCGACGACGTCGACCGTGATGTCGGTGTTGCCGGTCTTCTTCGTGACGAAGTTCTGGGTGACGGCGGTGAAGTAGAACAACACCGCGACGATCACCGTCGGCACGACGATGAGGACGAGCTCCAGCGGCAGGTTGTAGGCCACCTGACGGGGCAGTTCCTCGCTCTTCTTGCGGTGGAACGCGACCGACCAGAGGATCAGCCCCCAGACGATCACACCGACCACGAGCGCGGCGACGACCGACCAGGTCCACAGCTCGCGCATCCGGTCGGCCTGGGCAGTGACGCCCTCCGGCCAACCGAAGCGCAGCACCTCATCCGTGGAGCAACCGGTGGCCCCGACGCCGACCAGGCCGACCAGCCCGGCGACCTTCGCCAGCCGCGCTGCCCTGGTGCCCTCCTTCAGGCCCACTGCTCGCCGCCTCCTCGTTGAAAGCTCGCAGGCAAGGGCGAACCTCAGGCCCCTGCCGGATCATGCGGGAGCGTAGCCCAGCCGGTGGGTACCCACCCCTCGGGGGCGGCTCCTACCGGGTGCGGATTCGGTCACACAAAGGGCAACCCGAGGGCCGTGACCACGGCCCGGCATACTGGGATCTTCTCCACACCCCACGAAAGGTGCGACGGCGTGTGCGGCCTGCTTGGACTGGTTTGCCCTGGCGAGAACGAAGCCGAGCACGCGCGCTCGGCGGTGGCGGCTGCCATGCGCTGCCAGCGACACCGCGGCCCTGACGAAACCGGCACCTGGCAGGGTGGCGAGGTGGTGTTCGGCTTCAACCGGCTGGCCATCATCGACATCGAGCACTCGCACCAGCCGCTGCACTGGGGCCCGCCGGAACTGCCCGGCCGGTACACCATCAACTTCAACGGGGAGATCTACAACTACCTCGAACTGCGGGCGGAGCTGACCAAGCAGTTCGGCGCGGTGTTCGCCACGGACGGCGACACCGAGACGATCGTGGCCGCCTACCACTACTGGGGTCCGGCCGCCGTCGGCAAGCTGCGCGGGATGTTCGCGTTCCTCATCTGGGACTCCGAGCGCAAGGTCGTGTTCGGCGCGCGCGACCCGTTCGGCATCAAGCCGCTGTACTACGCGGCCGGGCCCGGCGGGGTGGCGTTCTCCAGCGAGAAGAAGTCGGTCCTCGAACTCGCGCCGACCCTGGGCATCCGGCCCGAGCTGGACCGCAAGGCGCTCCAGCACTACCTGATCCTCCAGTACGTGCCGGAGCCGGAGTCGCTGCACGGCCAGATCCACCGGGTCGAGTCCGGCACGTCGTTCACCGTGCAGCCGGGCGGCACGGTGGTGGCCGAGCGGTACTTCCCGGCCACGTTCCGGCCGCGCGCGGTGCACGGCGCGGCGGACGAGAACCGGCTGTACGACGAGATCACCGAGGCGCTGCGCGACTCCGTCGCCAAGCACATGCGGGCGGACGTGACGGTCGGCTCGTTCCTGTCCGGCGGCATCGACTCGACCGTGGTCGCGGCGCTGGCCAAGGAGCACAACCCGGACCTGATCACGTTCACCACGGGGTTCGAGCGGGCCGGGTACTCCGAGATCGACGTGGCGGCCGAGTCCGCCGCCGCGATCGGGGTGAAGCACGTGGTCCGGGCGGTGACCGCGCAGGAGATGATGGACGCCCTGCCGCTGATCACCTGGTATCTGGACGACCCGGTGGCCGACCCCGCGCTGGTCCCGCTGTGGTTCATCGCCCGCGAGGCGCGCGAGCACGTCAAGGTCGTCCTGTCCGGTGAGGGCGCGGACGAGCTGTTCGGCGGGTACACGATCTACCGCGAGCCGCTGTCCCTCGCCCCGTTCGAGAAGGTGCCGGGCGCGCTGCGCAAGGCGATGGGCAAGGTGTCCACCAAGATCCCGCAGGGCGTGCGCGGCAAGGACCTGCTGCGCCGGGGCGCGCTCACCCTGGAGGAGCGCTACTACGGCAACGCCCGGATCTTCCTGGACGACCAACTGCGCCAGGTGCTGCGCACCTACGACCCGAACGTGTCACACCAGGACGTCACGGCCAAGCCGTACCGCGAGTCGCAGGGCTGGGACCCGGTGACCCGGATGCAGCACGTCGACCTGTTCACCTGGCTGCGCGGCGACATCCTGGTCAAGGCCGACAAGATGACCATGGCGAACTCGCTGGAGCTCCGGGTGCCGTTCCTGGACCCCGAGGTGTTCCGGATCGCGTCCCAGGTGCCGTCCGAGCTGAAGCTCACCAAGGAGACCACCAAGCACGCGCTGCGCCGCGCGATCCGCGACATCGTGCCCCCGCACGTGCTGAACCGGCGCAAGCTGGGCTTCCCGGTGCCGATCCGGCACTGGCTGAAGGACGAGATGCACGAGTGGGCGATCGACATCGTCCGCCAGTCGCAGACCGACCAGTACCTGGACAAGAACGCCGTGCTCCGGGTGATCGAGGAGCACCGCTCCGGGGTCGCCGACCACAGCCGGCGGATCTGGGCGCTGCTGGTGTTCATGATCTGGCACGGCATCTTCATCGAGGGCCGCATCCGCCCGGTCGTCCCGGAGCCGCACTACCCCGTCAAGCTCTGATCTTCGCCCAGTCACACATCAAGCGTTTCGGAACGCCCCCGGTCACCAATCGGGGGCGTTCCGCTTGTGACACACCCACGCCCTCACACGCAGGTGCGCTCCCGCTTGCCCTCCAGAATCACCCCGACGTCCACGACCAGCCGCGAGAGGTGGGTCTTGCTCCGCTCCAACGCCTCGATCCGCTGATCCACGCTGTCCAACTCCTCCTGGAGCAACTCCAGCAACGGCACGCACCCGGCCTCGTCGTCCGGCAGGTCGATCTCCTCGCCGAACGCGTGCGCCAACACCAGCCGCACCAGCCGCACGTTCAGCCCCGACGAGATCAGGCACCGGACGGTGCGCACCCGGTCCACGTCCGCCTCGTCGTACACCCGATAGCGGGACTCGGTGCGCTGCGGGCGCAACAGCCCCTGCTGGTCGTAGTAGCGCAACATGCGCACGGTGGCACCGGTCCGCTCACTCAACTCGCCGATCAGCACGTATTCCCACCTCCGGGCAAAAGAGCCGTCGATCACCCAAGCTTGACCCTGACGTCAGTGTCACACTTTACCTTCGTCCCCGTGATCGCCTTCGTCCTGATGCTGTGCGCGTTCGCCGTCGGAACCTCCGAGTTCATCGTCGTCGGCGTGCTGCCCGAGGTCGCCGCGGATCTGGAGGTCGCGCTGCCGACCGCAGGTCTGCTGGTCACCGCCTACGCCGTGTCCGTCGCGCTCGGCGGACCCGTCCTGACCGTCCTCACCGGCCGCCTGCCGCGCCGGTCCCTGCTGATCGCCGTCATGGTCCTCGCGCTGCTCGCGGCCTCCGCGTGCGCGCTGGCCGGCGACTACCCCACCCTGATGGCCGCCCGCATGGTCGCGGCGCTGTCCCAGGGCCTGTTCTTCGCGGTCGCCTCGCAGGTCGCGGTGGCCGCCGTGCCGCCGGAGAAGCAGACCGCCGCCATCGCCAAGGTGGTCAACGGCGTGGCGCTGTCGACCATCCTCGGCATCCCGATCGGCACGCTGGTCGGCCAGAACTTCGGCTGGCGGGCATCGTTCGCGCTGGTCGCGGCGCTCACCCTGGTCGGCCTGGTCGGCGTCGTGCTGGGCGCGCCGAAGGTCGAGCACGAGCCGGACCCGGGCGTGCGGGCCAGCCTGTTCGCGTTCGGGCGGCGGACCGTCCTGCTCGGCCTGCTCACCACGGTCCTGTCGTTCACCGGCATGATCACCGCGTTCACCTACGTGGCGCCGGCGCTGCGGGACGTGACCGGGTTCAGCCCGGCGTGGGTGACCGGCGTCCTGCTGGTGTACGGCCTGGGCACGATGGTCGGCAGCACGATCGCGGGCCGCGTCCCGCCGAACGCGATCGCGCGGGTGCTGCCCATCCCGCTGGCCTCGCTGACCGTGCTGCTGATCGCCCAGGGCTTCCTGCTGGAGACCAAGGTGACGGCCGTGGTGGCGGTGTTCGTGCTGGGTGCCAGCGCGTTCGCCTCCGGGCCGCTGCTGCACACGTTCCTGATGGGCCAGGCGGGCGAGGCCGCCGGTCTGGTCGCGTCGGTGAACATCTCGGCGTTCAACGTGGCCGCCGCGCTCGGCCCGATGATCGGCGGCGCGGTCATCGCGAACGGCTTCGGCCTCCAGTGGATCGCCGCCGTGGGTGCCGCGCCGACGATCCTCGGTGTCGTGGTGGCGCTGGTCATCGGCCGCCTGGTGCGCCGCCAGGACACGCCGGCCGCACCGGCCGGCACACCCCTGGCACACGTGTGACCTGGGACAACCCCTGCCGGGCGACTACCGTCCGGTAGGGGTTGTCGCACAAAGCGGGTCCGCCTACGGTCCGAACGTGAGCAACCCAGAGGCGGACACGCTGGACGAGTTGATCGACGACTGCACCGCGATGCCCGCGGTCCTGCGGCCGACGGCCAAGGCACTGCCGGAGCCCCGGGCGGCGTCCCCCTGGCAGGTCACCGATGCCTGCGTGGCCCAGGTCGACGGCCTGGACGCCTACGTCTGAAACGGCTCCGACGCCGGCTGGTCGAACACCTCGGGTCGGGGGTCTTCGGCGTACTTGCGCCCCTCCAGCGGCAGCGGTGCCGGCCGCAACGGCTCCCGCACCCCGCCTTCGCCGTCCTGTTCCTCGAAGTCGACGACGACCGCCGCGGCCCGCGGCACCCGTGCCCCCGGCAACGGCTCCTGCCCGACGACCACCCACACCCCGGGCAAGGTCAGCGCGGCCAACGGCGGCCCGTCGACGTCCCGGGACGTCACCACCACCCCGGCCCGGTGCCCCAGCAACAGCGCCTCTTCCACGGTGAGCCCGACTAATCGCGGCACATCGACGTGCTCCACAGCCATCCCCCAACACAGCCCGACAACGCCAACGGCCCCCACCGAAAAGGCAGGGGCCGTTCGCAGTGTGTCAGCGGAGACGACTCAGTGGAAGGAGTCGCCGCAGGCGCAGGAGCCGCCCGCGTTCGGGTTGTCGATCGTGAAGCCCTGCTTCTCGATCGTGTCCACGAAGTCGATCACCGCGCCCTCGACGTACGGCGCGCTCATCCGGTCGACGGCGACCTTGAGGCCGTTGAAGTCCCGCAGGGCGTCGCCGTCCAGCGTCCGCTCGTCGAAGAACAGCTGGTAGCGCAGGCCGGCGCAGCCACCGGGCTGGACGGCGATGCGCAGGTGCATGTCGTCGCGGCCCTCCTGGTCGAGCAGCGCCTTGGCCTTCACGGCTGCCGCGTCGGTCAGCTTCACGCCGTGGGTGGGCGGTGCGTCAGGAGTCGAGACTGCATCCTGAGCGGTCGTCATGGCTCTCCTCAGAGGTCCTTTGCGGGCATCTGTTCCCTGCAAACACGGGCGGTACCCGCTTTGTTCCTACCCCCATGGTCGCACAGCCGTCAGACCCGGAGGTGTGACCACCGCCTCGCCACGTCGGAAGCCAGCGCGGCCAGCGTCCCGGCCGGATCACCCATCGACTTCGCCACCGACCCGGCGTGCTCGGCGACGGAGTAGGACTCACGCACCCCGACGGCCCCGGCCTCCCGCCGCCCCACGCTCACCTGCCCGGCCAGTACGACACACGGCAGCCCGCGCTCGGCGGCCCCGCCGGCGACCGCCGTCACCAGCTTCCCGCGCAACGACTGCCAGTCGAAACTCCCCTCACCGCTCACGGCGAGGTCGGCGACGTCCAACGCCAGGTCGAGCCGCGTCAACGACCGCACCAGCCCGGCCCCCGACGTCACCGAGGCACCCAACGCCAGCAGCGCCGCCCCGAGCCCGCCCGCGGCCCCGGCACCAGGCACGTCCCGCACCGCGGCCAGCTCGGCCATGCCTGCCAGCCGGGCCTCCAACCGGGCCACGACCTCGGGCGACGCGCCCTTCTGCGGCCCGAACGTGGCAGCCGCCCCGTGCGGACCCAACAGCGGGTTCTCCACGTCCGAAGCCGCCACCAGCCGGGCGTCGACCGAGGTCACGACCTCCCGCAGCCCCGCGCCGCCGTCGGTGGTGGCCGAACCACCCAACCCGACCACGATCGTGTGAGCCCCCGCCGCGGCGGCGATCAACTCCCCCACGCCTCGGGTGGTCGCGCTCTCCACGGACAGGGGACGCTCGTCCTTGGGGATCAGGTGCAACCCGCAGGCCTGGGCGGACTCGATGTAGGCGGTCCCCTCGTGCTCCAGCCACCGGGCGACCACCGGCTCACCGCGCGGCCCGGTGACGTCCGCGGAGTGCAGCACCCCGCCCAACGCACCGTGCAACACGTCCACGAACCCGGGCCCGCCGTCTGCCAACGGCCGCAGCAGCAACTCGTCCCCCGGGGCGACGGCACGCCACCCGGAGGCGATCGCCTCGGCCGCCTCGCGGGCGGTCAACGTTCCACCGAAGCAGTCCGGCGCAATCACAACTCGCACCTCGCGAAGGGTACGTAACACCCCGGGACGGTCCATCTCCTACTCTTGGCGGTGTGAGGTTCCTGCGCCGCAACACCGACGAAGCCGCTCCCGCCGAAGAAACCCCGGCGGAGGTGACGCCCGTCGATCCCGCGCGCACCCCGGGCAAGGGCAAGCCCACCCCCAAGCGCCGCGAAGCGGAGAGCAGGCGGCGGGGCCCGGTGCCGCCGCCGCCGAAGAACCAGCGCGAGGCGATCAAGCGCATGCGCGGCAACAAGCAGAGCAAGGAAGAGCGCCGCGCGGCCTCCGTCGAGCGCCGCCGGCGGATGATGGCGGGCGACGACAAGTACCTGCTCCCGCGCGACCGCGGTCCGGTGAAGGCGTACATCCGGGACCTGGTCGACTCCCGGCGCAACCTCATGGGCCTGTTCATGCCCTTGGCGATCCTGGTCTTCGTGGCGCTGCTGGTCCCGCAGCCCGCCGTGCAGCAGTACGCGACGCTGTTGACGACGTTCATGCTGCTGGCGATGGTCGTGGAGGGCTTCGTGCTGGGCCGGCTGGTGACCAAGCGGGTGCGGGCGAAGTTCCCGGACGACACCTCGCGGGGGCTCTCCATCGGCTGGTACTCGTTCATCCGGGCCAGCCAGCTCCGCCGCCTGCGCGTCCCCAAGCCCCGGGTCACCTACGGCGCGAAGGTCTGAGTCGGACCGATTCGGCTCGCCGACGATCCGAAATCTCACACCCGACCCGTTATCATTAGCAAACCGAACGACCCGTCATTAGACTCCCGACCTATGGAGTTCCGACGCCTGGGCCGCAGTGGCCTGAACATCAGCGAGATCTCGTACGGCAACTGGCTGACCCACGGTTCGCAGGTCGAGGAAGAGCAGGCCACCGCCTGTGTCCGCGCCGCACTGGACGCCGGGATCACCACCTTCGACACGGCCGACGTGTACGCCAACACCAAGGCCGAAGCGGTCCTCGGCCGCGCGTTGCAGGGGCAGCGCCGCGAGTCGCTGGAAGTCTTCACCAAGGTGTTCTGGCCGACCGGCCCCGGCGGCCCCAACGACCAGGGCCTGGGCCGCAAGCACATCGCCGAGTCGATCAACGGCTCGCTCAAGCGCCTCCAGACCGACTACGTCGACCTGTACCAGGCGCACCGCTTCGACCGGACCGTGCCGCTCGAAGAGACCATGCAGGCGTTCGCGGACGTCGTCCGCCAGGGCAAGGCGCTCTACATCGGCGTCTCCGAGTGGACCGCCGAGCAGATCACGCGCGGCGCGGCGCTGGCCCGTGAGCTGAACGTCCCGTTCATCTCGAACCAGCCCCAGTACTCCATGCTGTGGCGGGTCATCGAGCCGCAGGTGGTGCCGGCCTCGGAGCGCGAGGGCGTGAGCCAGATCGTCTGGTCGCCGATCGCGCAGGGCGTGCTGACCGGCAAGTACCTGCCGGGTCAGCCGGTGCCGGACGGCTCGCGCGCCACCGACGAGAACGGCAAGAAGTTCATCGCGCGCTTCCTCGACGATGACGTGCTGACCAAGGTCCAGCAGCTCAAGCCGCTCGCGGCCGAGGCGGACCTGACGCTGGCGCAGCTGGCCGTCGCCTGGGTGCTCCAGAACCCGAACGTGGCCTCCGCGATCATCGGCGCGTCCCGCCCCGAGCAGGTGACCGAGAACGTGAAGGCCGCCGGCGTGAAGCTCGACGCGGACCTGCTCAAGCAGATCGACGAGATCCTGGGCGACTCCGTGGTGACGGACCCCCGCCTCACCGTGACGCCCTGACTTCCGACAGTGTCACCGGCCCCCGCCCACGAAGCGGGGGCCTTCTCATTTCCGGATCTCCTCAGCGTTTGTCGCTGCCAGGTGCGACAAACGCTGCGTGCTGTGGCCTACTCGGCGGGCGAGAGCGACATCGGCCCGTACACCTCGGACTCGCTGCGCAACAGCGTCACCTGCGCCACCCCGGCCTCGGGCAGCTCGGACCACGAGGCGCTGAGCCAGTCCTCCGCCTCGGTCTGGTCCGCGAACCGGACCCCCGGCCCGTCGACCTCGCGGCCGGCCTCGTCCTGGTACCGCCACCGGTACTCCACGACGGCCTCCCTGTGTTCTCTCCAGGTAACGTTCCCGGTCAGGCTATGTCCTCCCAGACCGGATGGAGTGCGGTGTGACGCGTCGGACACTGGTCCTCGGCGGCGCGCGATCGGGCAAGTCGGCGCACGCCGAGGGGCTCCTCACGGACGACGTCGTCACCTACGTGGCCACCGCCCGCCGCTACCCCGACGACGCCGACTGGGAGCTGCGGATCGCCCGCCACGTGGCCCGCCGCCCGCCGAGCTGGCACACCGTCGAGGCACCCGCCCCGAACGACCTCCCCGCCCTGCTCACGGCCACCGCCGAGACCGATCCGCCGATCCTGGTGGACGACCTCGCCACCTGGCTGGCGGGCGCGCTGGACGACGCCGGCGCGTGGGACGGCCACGGCATCGAGGAGCTGGAGCACCAGTACGCCAAGC
Organism: uncultured Saccharothrix sp.; assembly: GCA_965995405.1. Taxonomy (GTDB): domain Bacteria; phylum Actinomycetota; class Actinomycetes; order Mycobacteriales; family Pseudonocardiaceae; genus Actinosynnema. The sequence goes on along the minus strand of CBHFOL010000124.1, from coordinate 5,456 downwards.
TGGTCGACGCCGTCGCCCGGACCCGCGCCAGACTGGTCCTCGTCTCGGCGGAGGTCGGACTGGGCGTGGTGCCCAGCACCCACTCTGGCAGGCTCTTCCGCGATCACCTCGGTTCGCTCAACGCGCGGCTGGCCGAGGTCTGCGACGAGGTGCTGCTGGTCGTCGCCGGAATCCCACTGCGACTGCGCGAAGCCGGAGGTAGTCGGTGACCATCGAGTTCCCGCCCGTCGACCCGCCGAACGAGGACGCCCGCCGCGAGGCGGTCACCCGGCACGGGGTGCTGACGAAGCCCGCGGGTTCGCTGGGCAAGCTGGAGGAGCTGGGTGTCTGGGTGGCCGCGTGCCAGGGCCAGTGCCCGCCCAAGCCCTTCACCCGCCCCCGCGTGGTCGTGTTCGCGGGCGACCACGGCGTCGCCAAGCACGGCGTGTCGGCGTACCCGAGCGAGGTCACCGGCCAGATGGTGGCGAACTTCCTGGCCGGCGGCGCGGCGGTGAACGTGCTGGCCACCGTCGCCGGCGCGACCGTGCGCGTGGTGGACCTCTCGGTCGACTCGGACACCGCCGTCGGCGACCTCAAGGTCCGGCGCGGCTCGGGTTCCATCGACCGCGAGGACGCGCTGACCCGGGACGAGGCCGAGCTGGCGATCTCGGTCGGCCGCAAGCTGGTGGACGACGAGGTCGACGGCGGCGCGGACATCCTCATCGCGGGCGACATGGGCATCGGCAACACCACCCCGGCGGCCGTACTGATCGCCGCGCTCACCGGTTCCGAGCCGGTCGCCGTGGTCGGCCGGGGCACCGGCATCGACGACCGCGGCTGGATGCGCAAGACCGCCGCGATCCGCGACGCCCTGCGCCGCGCCCGCCCGGTGATCAGCGACCCGGTACAGCTGCTGGCCACGTCCTCCGGCGCGGACATCGCCGCCATGGCCGGGTTCCTGGCGCAGGCGGCGGTCCGCCGCACCCCGGTGATCCTGGACGGCGTCGTGGTCGGCGCGGCGGCGATCGTCGCGGAGGAACTCGCGCCGGGTGCCCGCGACTGGTGGGTGGCGGGCCACAAGTCCGTCGAGCCCGCGCACGCGCTGGCGCTCAACCACCTCGGCCTGGACCCGCTGATCGACTTCGACCTGCGGCTGGGCGAGGGTTCCGGCGCGGTGGCCGCGCTGCCCCTGGTCGCGATGGCCGCGAAGATCCTCGCGGAGATGGCGACGTTCGACGGCGCGGGCATCTCCGGACCGGCCTGATGCGGCTGGCGCTCTCCTGGCTGACGGTCCTCCCCGTCCGGGTGGACCACGTGGACACCGCGACGGCCAGGCGTGCCATCACATCAGCGCCGCTGGTCGGCCTCCTGCTCGGACTCGCGGCAGCGGGCGCACTCGTCGGACTCGACCGACTGGGCGCGCCCGCCCTGCTCGCCGGTTTCCTGGTGGTCGGCGGCCTGGCCCTGGCCACCAGGGGGATGCACCTGGACGGCCTGGCCGACACCGCCGACGGCCTGGGCTGCTACGGACCGCCCGAACGGGCGCTGGAAGTCATGAAGGACGGCGGCGCGGGCCCGTTCGCGGTCGTCGCGCTGATCGTCGTCCTGGGCGCGGAGGCCGCCACGCTCCCGGCGGTCCCCTGGGGCGCGGTGGTGCTGGCCCTCACGACGGGCCGGGCCGCGTTCGTCCTGTGCTGCCTGCGCGGGATCCCGCCGGCCCGCCCCGAGGGCCTGGGCGCGCTGGTGGCGGGCACCCAACCGGTCGCCATCGCCGGCACGTGGTGGCTGGCCCTCGCCGCGGCGGCCTACTTCGTCGCCCCGTGGCACGGCCCGATCGCCGTGGTCCTGGCGGGCGCGCTGGTCCTGCTCCTGATCCGGCACACCCGCAAGCGCTTCGGCGGCATGTTGTTGACGTCGATGCGGACCGAGCCCCCGGCGACGTCCTGGGTGCGGCCTGCGAGACGGCGAGCCTCACGGTGCTCGCCGTCTGCGCAATGGCCTGAGCGAACTACCCGAGCCTGGTCATCCACCCGTGCGGGTCCGCGACCAGGCCCTGCTGGATGCCGGTCAGCCGCTCCCGCAGCCGCATCGTCACCTCGCCGGTCGCACCGCCCGACACGCTGAACTCGCCGTCGCCGTGCTTCACGTGCCCGACGGGCGTGATCACGGCCGCCGTGCCGCACGCGAACACCTCGGTCAGCTCACCGGACTCGGCCTTCTTCTCCCACTCCTCGGTGGAGATCCGGCGCTCCTCGACCCCGTACCCGAAGTCGGCGGCGAGCCGCAGCAGCGAGTCACGGGTGATGCCGGGCAGCAGCGCACCGGACAGCTCCGGCGTCACCACCCGCGCATTCCCGCCCGAGCCGAGGACGAAGAACAGGTTCATCCCGCCCATCTCCTCGACCCAGCGGCGCTCCACGGCGTCCAGCCACACCACCTGGTCACAGCCCTGCTCGGCGGCCTGCGCCTGCGCCACCAGGGACGCGGCGTAGTTGCCGGCGAACTTGGCCGCGCCGGTGCCGCCGGGCGCGGCGCGCACGTACTCGGTGGACAGCCACACCGTCACCGGCTTGAGGCCGCCGGAGAAGTACGAGCCGGCGGGCGACGCGATCAGCACGTACACGTACTCGCTGGAGGGCCGCACACCAAGGCCCTTCTCCGACGAGTACATGAACGGACGCAGGTAGAGGGACTCCTCGGCTGCCGTGGGCACCCACCGGCTGTCGACGGCGATCAGCTCCCGGACGGTGTCCAGGAACACCTCGTCGGGCAGTTCGGGCATGGCGAGGCGGCGGGCCGACGCGCGGAAACGTGCGGCGTTCGCCTCGGGGCGGAAGGACGCGATCGAGCCGTCGGGCCGGCGGTACGCCTTGAGCCCTTCGAAGATCGCCTGGCCGTAGTGCAGCACCATTGCCGCCGGGTCCAGTTCCAGCGAGTGGTAGGGCTCGACTGCGGCGTCGTGCCAGCCCTGTTCGCGGTTCCAGCGGATCGTCACCATGTGGTCGGTGAAGTGCTGCCCGAAGCCCGGCTTGGCAAGTACCTCCGCGACCCGTTCCGGGGTCGCCGGCTGGGTGTTGGGGGTCCGGGTGAAAGGCAACGCGGTCGTCATGACAGCACAGTAGCTCCAGCTCGGACATCAGAAAATCGCTGTCCCGATGCTCGGACTACCTACTTTCGGGACACGCCCCGGTGGCCCCGCACATCCATGGCCACAAGTCACCCGACCGGCTGACGAATCCGCCCCAACCCGAGCAGCCCGGTGCCCACCGCGATCCCGATCCCGGTGATCAGCAGCGCGTCGGCCGGCGCGCTCATCGCCAGCAGCACCGACAGGCCCAGCCCGAGGCACGCGGTGCGCATCGGCCAGGTCCGGTCGTCCTGGAGCAGCACCCGGGCCGAGGCGTTGGTGAACCCGTAGTAGAACGCCGTCCCGCACGCCCCGACCGCCAGCGCCGTCCCGGTCGGCACGGTCAGGAACACCAGCACCGCCAACGCACCGCCCACCACGTCCAACGGCCACTGCGCACGCACCGCCGGCAGGTCGCCGTACTCGACCAGCCCCGCCAACGTCCGCCGCGCGCCGGCCAGCACGAACACCAGCGAGCACACGGCCGCCACCGCCGCCCCGACCGCCAGCACCGGCAGCAGCGCACGCCCGTCTGCGGCGACCAGCGCGTCCCGCAGCGGAGCGGGCGACAGCGCGAGCCGTGCCGACCCGAGCTGGTGCAGCACGGCACCGCCCACCGCCAGTGCCACCACGAAGACGATCCCGACCAGCACCGGGATCGCGACCTTCAGCGTCCGCGCGGAGAACACCGGGTCCCCCGGATGCGGCGCGGTGATCCGTTCGAACCCGGTGAACAGGGCGAACAGCACCCCGGCCGCGCCCATGACCCCGTCGAACCCCGGCACGGCGTTCCCGGCCGGGAACGCCTGCGACGGCACGGAGAACGCCACCGCCACGACCACGACCAGCACCCCGAGCACGACCAGCACCACGGCCCAGCCGATCCGCCGGGCCAGGTACCGGCCGACGACCGCCGTCACCACCAGCAGCCCGAGCCCGGCCGCCACCCGTTCACCGGGGAACGCGTACGCGCCGAACGCCCCGGCGATCGCGGCGGCCAGCCCGGCTCTGCCGATCAGGTGCGCGCTCGCGCCGATCCGGGCCGGCCACGCACCCAGCTGGTGCCGGATGTAGGCGTGGCCGCCGGGCGCGTCCGGGTAGGCCCGGTGCTGGTCGGCGGTGGAGTACGCGCAGCACAGCGCGGTGAGCGCGGCCAGGGCTACGGCGGGTAGGAACCAGGGGCCCGCGACGGCGGCGGCTGGGGCGAATCCGACGAGGATTCCGGCTCCCAGCGTCGCGCCGAGCGCGAGCACCACGGCCCCGGCACGGGGCGTGACAGTCACGGGTACACAGTCGCAGACGGACCGGGTGACCGCGAACGCCCGCTCGGTTGACCCACGATCGTGTTAATTGTTACTCCCCGCTATCGAAGGTGCGGCGGCCACCTCGGTTAACGGGACCTTTAGCATTCGTCACGATCCACCCCCGTTCCCGCCGCACGACCAGGAAGTGCCGGGAGGACCCGTCAAGGAGCCGCCGTGACCGCGCCCAAGCTGGCCATCACTGACAGTGACCTGTCGACCACAGTCGCCGACGCCGTGGTGGTGGGCACCATCCAGGGCCCGGACGGACTCGCCCTCGCGGGTTCGGCCGACGCGGTCGAGGCCGCGTTCGACGGCAGCCTGTTGGACGTGCTCGGCACCCTCGGCGCCACCGGCAAGGCCGACGAGGTCGTGACGGTGCCCACGTTCGGGAAAATCGCCGCGCCCGTCCTGCTCGCCGTCGGCCTCGGCGCCCCGACCGACGGCCAGGTCACCGAGGAGCAGGTCCGGCGCGCCGCCGGCTCCGCCGCCCGTGCCCTGACCGGCAAGAAGCGCGCCGTGACCACGCTGTCCGCGCTGCACCTGGGCGCGGCCGTCGAGGGCACGCTGCTCGGCGCGTACCAGTTCACCGCCTACAAGTCCGCGAACGGCGAGGGCCCGGTGGCCCGACTCGACCTGGTCGCGCCCGCCGAGGGCACGGCCAAGGCGCACCGCGCCACGATCAAGGCGTCGACCGCGATCGCGGAGGCCGTGGCCACCACCCGCGACCTGATCAACACCCCGCCGAACGACCTGTTCCCGGGTTCCTTCGCGGACCGGGTGCAGGCCCTGGCGAAGGGCCTGGACGGCGTCGAGGTCGAGGTGCTGGACGAGAAGGCGCTGCGCAAGCAGGGCTTCGGCGGCATCCTCGGTGTCGGCGGCGGCTCGTCCCGCCCGCCGCGCCTGGTGCGCGTCACCTACAAGGGTCCGAAGGCGGCCAAGAAGATCGCCCTGATCGGCAAGGGCATCACGTTCGACACCGGCGGCATCTCGATCAAGCCCGCGAACGGCATGGACGAGATGACCTCCGACATGAGCGGCGCGGCGGC
>CBHFOL010000123.1:0-20743 GCA_965995405.1 uncultured Saccharothrix sp. | reverse complement strand
GCTGGTCACCGCCGTCCCCGGAATGATCGGATCGGGCCTGTGACCGATGCCGAGGAGACGATCCGCGCCGCGTTCGCCGAGGGCCGCCGGGTCCGGTTCGACACCCGGACGCCCCGGCGGGACCGCTCGGTTCGCGGCGAGGTGCTCTCGGCGCTGCTCGCCGAACCGGCGCCCGGCTCCGCCCTGCGCCTGGTCGGCGCGCACGTGGTGGGCCTGTTCGCACTGGAGGGCGTGCGGGTCGAGCAGGTCGTGGACTTCCTGGACTGCACCTTCGAACAGCCACCGGACCTGCGGATGGCCCGCCTGGTGGGCCTGCGGATGCGCGGCTGCAAGGTGCCCGGCCTGTGGGGCCGCAACCTCCGCGTCGGCAGCGACCTCGTCCTGGAGGCCGGCTTCACCAGCGACGGCGTGGTGGACCTGACCGACGCCACCGTCGACGGCACGTTCCGGCTGGCCGGCGCGGTGCTGCGGGCCAAGGGCGACCACGCGCTGCTCGCCGCCCGCATCCGGCTGGCCGGCTCGCTCCAGGCCATCGCCCTGCGCGCGGGCGGCGAGGTGCGGCTGCGCGGCGCGAACGTCGGCGGCTCGGTGCACCTGGGCGGCGCGCGCCTGCTCAACCCCGGCCAGAACGCCCTGGACGCCTCGGGCGCGGAGATCGCGGGCAACGTCTTCTGCGACGCCGAGGGCGGCCGGTTCACCGCCGAGGGCCGGATCCTGCTGGACGGCGCACGGGTCGGCGGCAACGTCGTGTTCTCCGGCGCACGGCTGCGCGCGAACGTGGTCGACCGGCCGGTGCTGGTGATCCCGCGCGGCACGGCGGACGAGTCGGCCGCGCTGGTCGCCGACCGCATCCGGGTCGAGGGCAACGTCGAACTGGACGACGGCTTCACGGCCGGCGGCACGGTCCGCCTGCCCAACGCGGAGATCGGCGGCTACCTGCGGCTGTCCGGCGCGACCATCGGCCAGCAGGACGTCGTGGACGAACTGGAGGCCCGCGAGGTCGTGGACCGCATTCCCGTCGCGCTGCACGCGGACGGCATCCAGGTGCGCGGCGACCTCGAAGCCCGTGGCGCGGTCAACGGCGGATTCCTGGGCGACGGCGCGCGTGAGTCGGCGTTGCGCGCGTTCGGGCAGGTGCGGTTGGTGGACGCGTATGTGCGCGGCAGCGCGAGCCTGTCGGGCGTGCAGCTGCACGGTCCCGGTATAGACGTCTTGTTCGCCGACAGGCTGCGCGTGGGCGGCACGCTGTTCCTCCGCGACCTGCGGGCGAAGGGTTCGCTGCGGCTCCAGAACGCGGCGATCGGCTCCACGCTGGACTGCTCCGGCGCGATCCTGCTGGCACCGCGCCGCCGCCCGGACGGCTCGGTCAAGCCCTCCCTGGACGCACGGGTCGTCACGGTCGGCAAGGACCTCCTGTGCAGCCACGGCTTCACCGCCGCGGGCGGTGTCCGGATCAGGTCGGCCGAGGTCGGCAAGATGGCCACGTTCTCCAAGGCCAAGCTGGGCGGCGCGGGCAGCGAGATCGCGCTCAACGCCTACGGGCTGTCGGTGAGTCAACTCGTGTTGCGTTTGGCGGCGGATCCCGCGCCGGTCGGCCGGGTGGTCCTGCGCCGGGTGAGCGCGACGGCCGTGCAGGACGGTCCGGGGCTGTGGGCGGCGACCGGCGGCGTGGACGTGGAGGACTTCACGTTCGGCTCGATCTCGTCCACACCGGCCGTGGACGTGCACACCCGGCTCCGTTGGCTGCGTGAGGTGCAACCGGACTTCGCACCCGGTCCTTACGAGCAGCTGGCGAACACCTACCGCGACGGCGGCGAGGAAGAGCTCGCGCAGCACGTGCAGCTGGAGAAGCAGCACCGCCGGTACTCCGAGCTGGGCCGCGCCGGTCGGGTGTGGGGCTTCCTCCAGCGCTGGACGGTCGGCTACGGCTACCGGCCGTGGCTGGCGATCGCCTGGCTCACCGCGTTCTGGCTGGTCGGGGCGCTGTGGTTCGTCGGCCACGAGATGCCGAAGCTGAACGACGACGAGTCGCCCACCTGGAACCCGTGGCTGCTGTCGATGGACCTGCTGATCCCGATCGTGGACCTGGGGCAGGACGGCAAGTGGAAGTTCAGCGGCGGCTCGCAGTGGCTCTCCAGCTCGCTGATCGCGGTCGGCTGGATCCTGGCGTCCACAGCGGCGGCGGGTGCGGCCCGCGTCCTGAAGCGGGTCTGAACCACATCTGACCAGCCACGGCTACCCAGCGTTAAACCCGACAACACGCTGTGTTGATCACACGATCCGGGGAACCCGCCGGAGAAAGCGTGCGCCCCCGCCACCCCGCCGGCAGGCTCGACCCCGTCGGCTTGATCACCTATCGAGCTGTGTGATCTTCCGTGCCGACAAACCCATGGCGTTCAGGTGGAGGTACCAGTGTTGTCGTCGGCCGGTCGGCGAGCGGGTTCGGGGGTGAGCCGCGTCAAGCGGCTGCTCACCCGTGCCCTGCTGGTCGCCGGCGGCACGCTGGCTGGCACTGCCGCCGCATGGGCGCTGTCCACCGCCTCGGCCTCCGCTCAGGCGGCCGACCACGAGGACGCGGTCACCGCCGTCACGCAAGCCGTGGCGGAGCGACCGGTCCGCGAGGCCGTCGCACCGGTCGGCGAGACCGTGCACGGCCTCGACGCCGCGTTGCGTGCCCAGCGGGCACCCGACGCGACGCCGCCCGACCTCGGCCAGGTCGCGGAGGGCATCCGCGACACGTTCGGCCAGATGGAAACCTGGTTCGAGCCGAAGCTGCCCGAGCTGGTCCGCGCCGCCGCCCCCCTCGGGCCCGCGGTCGGCGCGCCCCAGCCCACCGAGCCCGCTCCGATCGCCGCCGCCGTGCCGGTCCACACCGGCACCCCGGTGGTGCGGAGCCCGTTCGGCCAGCTCAGCGAGACCTGGTCGTCCTCCCCGTCGGCGCTGCTGTTCGACGCGGCGTCCGACGACGCGCTCGACTCCCAGCCGGGAGACCCGGCCGGACTGCCGTTCGTCCCGTTCGCGCCGCCACTTGGGGTGCCGGCGCACTGCACGTGTGGCGGCGACGGTTCCGGTTCCACCGGCGGCAACGGCGGCCCGTTCACGGGCGTGTCCGCCGACGGCGTCGACACTGCCGTGGCCCGGGCGCTGCTGCCCGCCACCGAGCGCAACACCGTGATGCCGGGCAAGCAGCCCGGCATCACCCCTGACTGATCCCAGCGCGCGGTCCGCGACGGCCCCTCCGGCCGTCCGGTAATCGACCGACGCGCTATTTCGCGCATCCTTGATCCGGTCGAGAAGCCGCGCCACCACCCCCCGATCCGGGTGGTCGCCTGCCTGACGCGGTGCAACGCGTCCGACCACCCTTCACCTCCCGCAAGGGACATTGGAAGAAGGAGAAACCATGCAAACCTGGGCCAAGCGCGGTATCCAGTCCGCACTTGTCACGGGTGGTTTGCTGATGCTCGGTACGGGCATCGCTTCAGCCCAGGAGAACGTCAGTCCCGACGCTCCCCCTTCGCCGTTGGACGCGAAGGTGCGGGTGCCGATCGAGGTCGACAACAACGTCCTGGGCACCCCGGTCGGCCCGATCGCCGTGCCGGAGATCAAGCGGGAGATCGGCACCGGGGGCGTGCGTGCGGCCTCCCCGGCCAACCCGCTGGTGCGCAGCACTCAGGACCGCGTGAGCGCGGCCGACACCTCGGGCCTGACCCGGGGCAACACGATCGACGTCGACCTCGTCGTCCCGATCAAGATCTGCGGCAACGCCATCGCCGCCGGCGGCAACGCGGCTGCGGGCGGCCCGTGCACCCAGTCCACGTCGAGCACCGGTGACATCCGGACCGACGGCTCGAACGGCGCGCTCGCGGGCAACGTCGTCGCGGTCCACGGCGCGGACCCGATCCTGATCAGCGGCAACGCCATCGCCGTCCTCGGCAACGCCTACGCGGAGACCACCGCCCGGCAGCAGGCCGCCGCCGGCGGCGACATCGAGACCTCCGGCTCCGACAGCGCGCTGTCGGGCAACATCGCGGCGGTGCAGGAATCCCTGCCCGTCCAGATCACCAACAACGGCGTCGCGGCCGGCGGCATCGCCAACAGCACGTCGACCGCCGACAGCACCGCCACCTCGGGCGGCTCGCTGCTCACCAACGGCGACCGGGGCGCGCTCTCCGGCAACGTGGCCGGCGTCCCGCTGGCCCCGTCCGCCGCCGTGAACGGCAACGCCGTCGGCGGCGCCGGCAACGCCGACACCCTGGCGGAGAACAGCTCCTCGTCCACGGCGGGCGACGAGCGGGTGGCCCGCACCGACGTGCGCCGGTGGATCGAGACCAGCGGCGAGAACGCCACCGGCTCGGGCAACGTCGCACAGCCCCAGGTCGCCGGCCCGATCTCGATCGACGACAACGGCGTCGGCGCGATCGGCAACGCGGACGCGATCAGCTCGACCGAGAGCGACGCGAAGGCCGGTGGCATCACCGACACCCGCGGCAGCGACTCGACGGTGTCCGGCAACCTGGCCAACGTCCCGGTGAGCCTGCCGGTGTCCGGTGGCGGCAACGGCGTGGCCGGCATCGGCAACGCCTCGGCGACCCACGACAACGACGTCGAGTCCAGGGCCGGCGACATGGCCCTGACCAACGGCGACCACTCGGTGCTGTCCGGCAACGTGGCCGACGTTCCCCCGGCCGGCGCGGTCGACCTGTGCGGCAACGGTGTCGCGGCCGGCGGCATCGCGGGCGGCGACTGCGAGAACGACGTCGACTCCGACGCCGGCGGCTACCTCGGCACCAGCGGCAACGACAGCGTCGGCGCCGGCAACGTCGCCACCGTCCCGGCGGCGCTGCCCGTCGAGGTCTTCGGCAGCGGCGTGGCCGCCGCGGGCAGCGCGGTCGGCACCACCGACGAGGACAAGGTCATCCGCTCCGGCGGACCGATCAACACCCGCGACGACAACGGCACCGTCTCCAGCAACGTGGTCGCCGCGCCCACCGCGCTCGGCGCGCAGGTGTTCGGCAACGCGGTCGGCCTGGTCGCGAACCCGGTCTCGAAGACCGCCAGTGACACCAAGCTGGTGGCGGGCGGCCCGGCCGAGGCGACCGGCAAGCACGGCTCGGTGGCCGGCAACATCGTCCAGGTCCCGACGTCGAACCCGGTGCAGGTCTTCGCCGACACCATCGTGGCGGTCGGCAACGGCGCGTCCGACGTGCAGAACAAGCTCGACTCGCGGGCGGGCGGCTCGGCCACCTCGACCGGTGACGACGGCTCGATCGCGGGCAACGTCGTCTCGGTGCCCGAGGCCACGTCCCCGGCGGTGTGGACGTTCGCGATCGGCGCGGGCAGCAACGTGGAGAGCGCGGCGGAGAACGAGTACTCCTCGATCGCCGGTGGTGACGTCCTGACCTCGGGCAACCGGGGTTCGCTGGCCGGCAACGGCGTCGCGGCGCAGCCGATCGTGGCGCTCCAGACGTTCGCGAACACCATCACGGCGGTGGCCAACGGCAAGTCGGCCGCGCTGGACGACTCGACGGTGTCCGCCGGCGGCGACCACCAGACCGAGGCGTGGGACTCGTCGCTGTCGGGCAACCTGATCACGGTGCCCGCCAACCTCAAGCCGGGTCTGTTCGGCAACGCGGCGACCGTGGGCGGCCTGGCCGACTCGTTCGCCGACACGTCCACGCTGTCCGTGGCGGGCGGCGCGACCGAGACCGTCGGCCGCGGCGCGCTCACCGCGCACGACCTGGAGATCCCGGTCGAGGCCCGGCCGGCGATCTTCGACGTGCCGATCGAGGTGCTCGGCACCGCGCGGACGCTCGTGCTGGACGACTCGGTGCAGCTGACCGGCGAAGAGGCCGGCGGCGTCGACCCGGCCAAGGTGCAGGCGCCGAAGGGCATCAACCTGCCGACCGGTGTGGACAGCCTGATGGGGCCGACCGAGCTGCCCGCCCTGACCAGCCTGGACCGCCTGCGTTCGTTCGGCAGCCTGGACCGGATGTCCGACCTGGGCGCGCTGACCGACCCGACCAAGCTGCTGGACGCCGCCAAGCTCCTGGACGCGGCGAAGCTGCCGGCCGTGGGTGACACCGCGCAGCTGCCCCAGCTGGACGGCTTGGCCGACCCGAGCAAGCTGCCCGTCAACCAGCTGCCCGACCCGGCCAAGTTCGGTGGCCTGCCCGGCACCGACGTGGCCGTGCCGACCGAGCTGCCGCAGGGCGTGGACGCGCCCCAGGTGGGCACGCTGCCCACCGAGCTGCCGGAGCTGCCCGAGCTGGACGTCCTGTCGGAGCTGTCCGACCTGTCGGCCGGTGCCGAGCTGCCCACCCTGGAGGAGGAGCGCACCTTCGGCGGCACCCTGCCGCTGCTCGGCGGGAACGTCGGCTTCACCCCGGTGATCCAGGGTGTCCTGCCGCTGCCCGGCACCCAGCGCAACCTGCCCACGCCGGTCGCCGCCCCCGTGGCGCTGCCCGTCGTGCTGCCGCTGCCGGGTGTCGCCCAGCCGCGCAACATCGCGCCGGCCGTGCCGGACGCGTCGCTGAGCGGCCTGAACATCAACCCGGTCAACGGTGCGGGTGCCCCGACGGCCCTGCTGCCGCAGCCGGAGCGGACCTACGCCCCGGCCCTGGCCGGTCTGGACGCCCGGACCGTGTTCGGCGCGCTGGACGACACCACCGTCCTGCCGCGCATCTGATCAAGCACCACCGCTGAGCCCCCGGCACATCCAGTGCCGGGGGCTCAGCCCTGTCCAGGGCTCGGGGTCGTGTGCCGGAGGCGTTCCTCCACGTACCCGATGACCGCGTGCGCCGGCGCTTCCCCGTCGCTGGTCACCCAGCACACGCGCACCCCCGGCCGGACCCGGCGGCCGGCGATCCGCACCGCCCGTCCCGCCAGCTCCCGCACCTTGGCCGCGACCGCCTCGCCACTGCCGTTCGGGTGCTCGGCGACCACGGCGAACTCGTCCCCGCCGTACCGGGCCACGGTGTAGTCGTCCCGCAGGCCCTCCCGCAGCCGCCCGGCGAGCACGGTCAGCAACTCGTCGCCGCGCTGGAACCCGTGCTCCCGGTTCACCTCCGCCAGCCGGTGCACGTCCACCAGCACCAGCGAGGCGAGCGTCCCGTGGGTGCGTGCCCTGGTCAGCGCCTGGTCGAGCCGGTCGAGCAGCAGTGCCCGGCCGGGCAGCCCGGTCAGCGCGTCCAGCAGCCGGGCCGAGTGCGGCACGTCCGCCTGCACCGGCCGCAGCACGACGAGCACCTGCCCGCGCAGCTCCAGCGGCTGGTACTCGGCCCACACCCGGGCGTGCGGCAGGACCATCGGGATCATCAGCGTGGACCCGGTGCGCAGCACCTGCGCGCCCAGTTCGGCGTGCGACGGCAGCGGCGCGCCGGACGCGTCCCACGCCTGTGACCTGTGGAAACCGGCCGGCGTGGCGGACGGGAGGCCCATCATGGCGGCGGCGACGCGGTTGCCCGCGAGCACCGCGCCGGTATCGTCGAGCAGCAGCATCCCGAAGGGGAGGTCGGAGACGAGTTCGTCCCACACCGCACGGGAAGTCGTTGTCTGCACGGTACTCATAGGACTCGTGCCCTCCGCCGGATGCAGCCTGTCCGTGAAGAGCCTCCCCGCAGGTCGCGGGCTTTTCAATAGGCCCGATACCACCCGGTCCGGTAATCTTTGATCACCTATGTAACGTTCCCACCATCGCCTCGAAGTCACCCTCCGACACAATCGGCACCCGGTACACCCGAGCTCGCCTCGCCTTCCCCGAGAGGGTGAACGGATCGGCTGCGACGAGTACCCGGGTCGACCGGGTGACGTAGCCCTGGCTGACCAGACCGGCCGCGTGCGCGCGGGAGATCCACACGTCGCGCGACTCGGTCATCTGCCCGGTGAACACCACCAGGTCACCGCGCCGCAGCGGCACCACCCCGGACCGCGCGGGCACCACCGCGTGGCCGCGCCGGACCTCGCCGACGTCGTCGCCGGGCAGCCGGGGCCACGGGACGGTCGGCCCGTCCAGCGCCCCGTGGCGCAGGTAGTGCGCGAACAGCCGCCCGGTGGCGCGCGCATCGTGCAACGCGGAGTGCGCGTCCTCCAACACGACACCCGCCGCGTCGCAACAGGCCCGCAGCGAACGACCCGAGCCCGGCAGGAACCGGGCGGCGAGCCGCATCGTGCACAGCCCGTCCAGGGCGAGGTCGATCCCCAGCCGCGAGAACTCGGCGGCGAGGAACCGTGCGTCGAAGGACAGGTTGTGCGCCACCAGCACCCGCCCGGCGAGCCGTGCCGCGAGGGCGCCGGCGGCCCGCGCGAACGTCGGCGCGTCCCACACGTCGGCGGCGCTGATCCGGTGCACGTGCTGCGGGCCGAGATCCCGGCCGGGATTCAGCAGCGTGCACCACTCACCGGTCTGTCGGCCGGCGGAGTCCAACTGCACCACGGCGACCTCGACCACCCGGTCCGACCGCCCCGCCGCGAACCCGGTCGTCTCCACGTCGACCACGGCATACCCCATGATCGGCAGACCTTACCGATCAAGCTCACCCGCGCAGCGCCCGGAGCGTGAGATCGACAACGGAGTCGGAGAACACCCCGGTCAACGGCCCGGTCCGCAACAACCACCGCTGGTACACGGGTCCGAGCAGCAGCTCGGCCGCCGCCGGCACGTCCACGTCGCCCCGGATCTCCCCGCTCCGCTGCGCCGCCGCCAACCGCTGCTCCAGCACCACCCGCCGGGGCGTGAGCAGCAACGTGACCAGGTCGGTCCGGGCCTCGTGCACCAGCACCCGGCACACCTGGTCGAACCGCCGCTCCACGACCTCGTCGATCGCCGCGCGCAACTCGGCCTTGAGGTCGGCGTCCAGCTCACCCCAGGGCCGAACCACCCGCCCCACCGCGCCGAGTTCGACGAACGCGTCGAACAGCAACGGCCCCTTGGACTCCCACCACCGGTAGATGGTCTGCTTCCCCACTCCGGCCCGAGCGGCAACGGCCTCGATGGTGAACTTCGCGTAGCCGACCGCCTCGACCAACTCCAGCGCGGCCGTGAGGATGGCCTGCCTCGAACGCTCGCTGCGCCGCGCCGCGTCGGGTGGCATCCCTTGATCGTATGCGCGCTCTTGCGGCCGTTCACATCTCTCGTACCAAGCCATTCGGATGGCCGGCTGCAAGTCTTCCCTCCGCGGCACCACATCCCGGTCGGCGCTTCGGCCGTTCGGCGGTGCGGGCGCGCCGCTGTCCGGCGGCTGTAGGGTCTCACCGCGCGCAACATGTCGATCTTCTGTGACCTGTGGGTTTGGTTCTTGCCTCAGGGGATGTCACCAAGATCAGTCTCAACCTCGTGGCATTCCTCGGCTTCGACTGTCTGGAGGAACGAGCTCACGGATCCATGTCGGAGAACCTTTTGGCCAGGTCGCGATGTCGTTCCGCAGCCAGACGCGCTTGGTCACTGCCGATGATCGCTCCAGGCATGTGGCTGTGGCGTTCGACCAGTTCGGCGTAGTGCAGGTGTTGTCGGTGGGCGTGTTCGCGGCAGGCCAGACAGGTGACGCGGTCTGGGCGCGGGGATGTCATCGCATACGGCACCTTCAGCCCGCATCCCGTCGTGATGGCGCTCGGTAGATTGCCTACCAGGCCGAATGCGGACGCGAGCATGTTCCGCGTGGCCGCGTCAGCGTGAATCACGCTGACGTCGACATGGATGTGAGGATCATGCTCGCCCATCCGACCCCCTGCGTCAGTCGGCTCGTACCGACCCGTGTCCGCTCCGGCCGGAGGCTGAGCGGCTGGACAAGACCAGGTACGCGCCCAGGGTATCGATCGGCGCTCCCTGCTCCAGCTTCCACTGGACGGCCTAGTCTCAACCACGCTTCACAAATGAAGCGGAGATGAAGGCGCCGGCGAGAAAATGAAGTCAGGTTTGAGACCCTACAGCGGCGTGTGGTCAGGACTGGGCGAGGTCGGCGAAGCGGCTGTAGTGGAGTTGGTGGGCCACGGTGATGGTGGCGGTGGGGCCGGCTCGGTGTTTGGCGATGATCAGGTCCGCCTCGCCGGCCCGCGGGTCGTCGCGTTCCCAGGCGTCCGGGCGGTTGATCAGGATCACCATGTCGGCGTCCTGTTCCAGGGAGCCTGATTCACGCAGGTCGGAGAGCTGGGGGCGCTTGTCGGTGCGCTGTTCCGGACCACGGTTCAGCTGACTGATCGCGATCACCGGGACTTCCAGTTCCTTCGCGATCAGCTTCAGGTTTCGGGAGAACTCCGACACTTCCTGCTGGCGGGACTCGCTGCGCTTGCCCGACGACATCAGCTGGAGGTAGTCGACCACGACCAGGCGCAGGTCGTGGCGCTGCTTGAGGCGCCTCGCCTTCGCCCGGATCTCCATCATGGTCAGGTTCGGCGAGTCGTCCACGAACAGCGGGGCCTCGCTGATCTCGCTCATCCGGCGGGCCAGCCTGGTCCAGTCGTCGTCGCTCATCCGGCCGCCGCGCATGTCGCCCAGGCGGATCTTGGCCTCGGCGGAGAGCATGCGCATGACGATTTCGGTGCGGCTCATTTCCAGCGAGAAGATCGCGCTGGTCAGGCCGTGTTTCACCGAGCAGGAGCGGGCGAAATCCAGTCCCAGCGTCGACTTGCCCACGCCGGGGCGGGCGGCGACGATGATCATCTGGCCGGGGTGCAGGCCGTTGGTCAGTTCGTCCAGGTCCGCGAAGCCGGTCGGGATGCCCAGGGACGAGCCGCCTCGGGACGCGATGGCGTCGATCTCGTCCATGGTCGGCTGGAGCAGTTCCTCCAGCACCACGTAGTCCTCGGTGGTGCGGCGTTCGGTCACCTCGTAGATCGCGGCCTGCGCGCGGTCCACCACCTCGTCCACGTCGGCGCCCTCGGCACCGTTGTAGCCGAGCTGCACGATCCTGGTGCCCGCCTCGACCAGCCGGCGCAGGACCTACTTCTCGGCGACGATCTCGGCGTAGTACGAGGCGTTCGCGGCGGTCGGCACGGTGGCGATCAGGGTGTGCAGGTACGGTGCGCCGCCCACCCGCAGCAGTTCGCCCCGGCGTTCCAGTTCGGCGGAGACCGTGATCGGGTCGGCGGGCTCACCCCGCCCGTAGAGGTCCAGTACGCAGTCGTACACGGCCTGGTGCGCGGGGCGGTAGAAGTCGTTCGGGGCGAGCACCTCCACGACGTCGGCGATCGCGTCCTTGCTGAGCAGCATCCCGCCCAGCACGGACTGCTCGGCGGCCAAGTCCTGCGGCGGCTGCCGTTCGAACCCGGGCTCCGTCATGCCCCGGTCGTCCACCAGCGCCACCGTGCACCCACCCCACTCCGCTCGTGCCCATGTTTCTACCTCGCGGGTACGACAATTTCCGCGAGCCACGCTCAGCGACCTCGCGGACGCTAAAGGCCCCCGGATGGCGCAGGCAAACGAGCCTGTGGACAGGCCCGTGGACAGCCTGGGGATGGTCTGCGCCGGTTGGTCACAGCACGCCGGAAAGCTGTGGACAACCTGGGTACAACTCCGGCCGTGACAGAAGTTTGCGCAGGTGAGGGCCTGTGGATAACCATGTGGAAAAGTCCTTGGTCACACCCTCGGCGTGTCGCGTGTGACCGGCTGCACGGCGTGTCGCGGTCGATGTGTCACATCGAGTTGTCCACAGCCGGACGTGCGAAAGCGCCGCCCGACCGGAGTATCCGGCCGAACGGCGCTTTCAGTGGTGAAACCAGGGTGCGAACGTCGGTTCGCGGCGGTGAACGCCGGCGGACGTCAGTTCGCGGAGGCGACCTCGACGGCCAGCGTCACCGTGACCTCCGGGTGCAGGCGCACCGACACGGTGTGCTTCCCCAGGGTCTTGATGTGGCCGGCGATGTCGATCGTCCGCTTGTCCAGCGTGGGGCCGCCCGCGCTGCGGACCGCCGACACGACGTCGGACGACGTGACCGAGCCGAACAGCTTCTTCGAGCCGACGGCGGCCTTCGCCTTGAGCGTCACGGAGCCCAGGCCCTCCAGCGAGGTCTTGACCTCGCGGGCGTGGTCCAGGTCCCGGATCCGGCGGGTCTCCTGCGCACGGCGGATGACCTCGACCTGCTTGGCCGCGCCCTTGGTGGCGAGGATCGCCAGGCCGCGGGGCAGCAGGTAGTTGCGGCCGTAGCCGTCCTTGACCTCGACGATGTCGCCGGGGCCACCGAGGCCGCTGACGTCAGCGGTGAGGATGAGCTTCACGGTGTCTCCCCTTTCTCAGCGGGCGGTCGAGGTGTAGGGCAGCAGCGCCATCTCGCGGGCGTTCTTGACCGCGACGGCGACGTCGCGCTGGTGCTGCGAGCAGTTGCCGGTCACCCGGCGGGCGCGGATCTTGCCCCGGTCCGAAATGTACTTCCGGAGCAGGGTGGTGTCCTTGTAGTCGATCAGGTTGGCGTTGCGGTCCTTGCAGAACGCGCAGACCTTCTTCTTGGGCTTGCGCACAGGCGGCTTGGCCATGTGGGTGACTCCTGGGATAACGCGGTGAAGTTACGGGGTGCGGTCTTAGAAAGGGGGCTCGTCGGAGAAGCCGCCGCCGGAGCCGGCCGGGGGCGCGGAGCCCCACGGGTCGTCGGCCGGGGCTGCGCCACCGCCACGGGACTGACCGCCGCCGCCGCCGAAGCCGCCGCCACCGCCGTCCCCACGGCTCACCTTGTTGACCTTCGCGGTCGCGTACCGCAGCGAGGGGCCGATCTCGTCGACCTCAAGCTCGATGACGGTGCGCTTCTCGCCTTCCTTCGTCTCGAAGGAACGCTGGCGCAGGCGCCCGGTCACGAGCACGCGCGAACCGCGCGTCAGCGACTCGGCCACGTTCTCCGCGACCTGCCGCCACACGTTGCACCGCAGGAACAGCGCCTCGCCGTCCTTCCACTCGCCGCTCTGGCGGTCGAAGGTCCGGGGCGTGGAGGCGACCGTGAAGCTCGCCACCGCGGCACCGGACTGGGTGAAGCGCAGTTCGGGATCGGCGGTCAGGTTTCCGACCACCGTGATCGTCGTCTCGCCAGCCATGTCGGGAGGGCTCCTAAGCCTTGGCGGTCGCGGCCTTGGCGGGCTCGCGGCGCAGGACCTTGGTCCGGAGCACCGTCTCCTGCAACCCGAGCTGGCGGTCCAGCTCCTTCACCGCGTCCGGGGTCGAGGTCAGGTCGAGCACCGCGTAGATACCCTCGGTGTTCTTGTTGATCTCGAAGCTCAGCCGGCGCTTGCCCCAGACTTCGACCTTCTCCACGTTGCCACCCGTGGTGCGGATGACGTTGAGGAACGTGTCGAGCGAGGGCGCAATGGTGCGCTCGTCGAGACTGGGGTCGAGGATGACCATCACTTCGTAATGACGCATGAAGACCACTCACCTCCTGTGGACTCGGCGGCCACGGACTTTCCGTGGCAGGAGGGTCGTCGCGTCAGCAACCCGGGAAGGTTAGCAGGGTGGGTGGGGGTGGGTGGTCGGTGGGGGGTGTTTCCGCAGGTGGGCGCGTGGTCCGGCCGGTTTTGTCGTACCCCTGTGGTGGAATGAAAACAGGGGGACCCCCTGGCGGGGACATGTGCGTGAGCCTGCCCGGGGGGCGCGGCGGTCAGGCGACTGCTCGGCGCAGCACCCAGGTCCGGACCAGGGCCCCGGTCACGCAGGACAGCGCCAGCACGGCCAGCAGCACGGGTGCCGCCACGCCGCCGCCCATCCGGCCCGTGCCCGGCAGCGCCTGGGCGCGGCCGGCGGTCTGCACGCCGTCGGTGTCCGCGCCGGGCAGGCCGTAGCCCGGTCGGTAGCCCGGGATGTTGCCGCCGTACCGGACGCCCGGCGAAGGGGAGAACTGGCCCGGCATGGCGAACGGGAGCGAGCCGTAGCTGAACAGGGGCACTCGGCCGAAGTTCCCGCCGAACGGGTTCGACCCGTACAGCGGCAGGTCCAGCCCGCCCACGCCGCCGACCGGCGTGAAGCCGCCCGCCTGGCCGTTGCCCGGTTGGCCCGTGCCGGTGCCCGGCGTGCCGCCCGGCTGACCCGTCCCGGGCTGTCCGGTGGTCGGCGGGGTCCCCGGGTCCGGCGTCGGCTTGGTCTCCGGCAGGCCCGGCAGCTGCGCGCCGAGCTGCTCGCCCACGTCGCCGACGACCTCCGCGCCGTCCTGCACGGGGGCGACGACCGCGTTCACACCGGTCACGGTCACGCCGCAGAGCTGGGTCAACGTGCTCTGCACCGTGCCGACCACCAGCGACAGCACCGGCCCCAGCAGCGGGATCCTGTTCAGCTCGGCGACGACCCGGTTGGCGATCTCCCCACCCGTGATGACGCCGGTCCCGGTCGGGATCGCGCCGATCGGGATGGGTGGCAGCGCGGTGAACACCGGCTTGAGCTGGTTCGCGATACCCGGCCCCAGCAGCGGGACGGCGCGGACGATGTCCACGATCGGCTGCACGACCGCGCTCGGACTCAGGGCCACCGACGTGCCGGGAGCGCCCTGGACGGTGGTGGCGCAGCTGCCGACGACCACCGGCTCGGCCGCCTGAGCAGTGCCGGCGCCGGCTGCGGCGACCGCGAACACCACGGCCACCGCGCCCAACAGCCGGGTGAGTCGGGTCCGCATGTCCAGCCTCCCTGGCCTGTCTCCGCGCCGTTTCCTACTTACAAGTAACGAGCGTAGGTCCTAGTGGTGACGCGAGTCATGTCCCAATCTCGCAAATCCCCCGCGGCACCCGTATCGGCGGCGCTGCCCGCCTCGTTGCAGGACCCGACTACTCTGCACAGTCATGCGCATCGGGGCCCACGTCCGCGACGACGACCCGCTGGGCGCCGCGGTCGCCCGCAGTGCCGAAGTCGTCCAGTTCTTCCTCGCCGATCCCCAGGGGTGGAAGGCTCCGCAGCCGCACCCCCAGACTGAGCAGCTGCTGGCCTCCGACCTGGACGTTTTCATCCACGCCCCGTACCTCGCGAACGTGGCGTCGCTGAACAACCGGATCCGCATCCCGTCCCGGAAGATCGTCCTCCAGCACTCCGAGGCCGCCGCCAAGGTCGGCGCGAAAGGCCTGATCGTGCACGGCGGCCACGTCACCAAGGGCGAGGACCCGGCCGAGGGCATCGCGAACTGGCGCAAGATGTTCGAGCGCCAGGCCAAGGACGGCGGCTTCGCGGTTCCGATCCTGATCGAGAACACCGCCGGCGGCGACAACGCCATGGCGCGCACCTTCGACATGCTCGCCCGCCTGTGGGACGCGGTGGGCGAGTTCGGCGCGGGGTTCTGCCTGGACACCTGCCACGCGTTCGCCTCCGGTGAGGACCTCGTCGGCATCGTCGACCGGGTCAAGGCCATCACCGGCCGCATCGACCTGGTCCACCTGAACAGCTCGCGGGACGAGTTCGGCTCGGCCCGCGACCGGCACGCCAACATCGCGTCGGGCACCATCGACCCGGAGCAGCTGGTCGCGGTGGTCGCCGCCGCCGACGCGCCGACCCTGGTCGAGACACCGGACGAGGGCCAGGCGGCGGACATCGCCTACCTCCGCGAGCACCTGGGCCGATGAGCGTGACGCGGGAGGTGGCTGCCGTGCCCGAACGGGGGTCGGAGCGGCGGTCGCACCGGTTCGGCCGGTCCGCGCTCGCGCTGCTGGTCTTCCTGTGCGGGGTGACGCTGCTCCTCGGCTTCGCCAACAAGGACCGGTGCTCCGGTCCGGACTTCGACCAGTGGGGCCGCAGCCAGCCGCACTACGAGGAGCGCAACAAGGCCGACGTCTGCTACTCCGACATCCAGCACCTGTGGATCGGCCGGGACGTCGACCGGCACGTCTTCCCGTACATCAACGGCAGCATCAACAGCAAGGGCGTGCTGGCCGGCGGCGTGGTCGAGTACCCGGTGCTCACCGGCCTGCTGATCTGGGCGGGCGCGATCTTCGCGCACAACGACGCCACGTTCCTGCTGTTCTCCGCCCTGCTGATGGCCCCGTTCGGGCTGGCCACGGCGTGGCTGCTGGGCAAGCTGAGCCGCCGCCGCGCGCTGCTGTGGGCGGTCGGCCCGCCGATGGTGCTGTACGCGTTCCACAACTGGGACCTGCCGGTCGTGTTCTGCGCGGTCGCGGCGGTGTACGTGGTGCACCGGGGGTGGGGACGGACACCCCGGCCGTTGATCGACCGGGCGATGGTCGCGTCGGTGCTGCTCGGGCTCGGGTTCGCGTTCAAGATCTACCCGGCGGCGTTCGTGCTGCCGCTGTGCCTGTACGTGCTGACCGGCGGCCGGGAGGGCTTGGCCGAGGGGCGTCGGTACGACTGGGCGGGCGCGGTGCGGGTGGCGCTCGCCTCGATCATCACGGTGGTGCTGGTCAACCTGCCGTTCGCGGTGCTCGGGTTCGAGGGCTGGCAGGCGTCCTTCACGTTCCAGCAGCTGCGCCGGGTGGACATCACCACGAACTCGATCTGGTTCTGGTCGATGCGGCCGTTCATGGCGGACGACACGATGCAGGCGATCGTCGGCGTGCTGTCGCCGCTGGGGATCCTGGCGTCGTTCGCGCTGGCCTGCTGGATCGGCTGGCGGCGGTTCCAGCGCGAGGGCGTCTACCCGTGGGTGCCGGTGTCGGCGGCCATGCTGTGCGGGTTCCTGCTGCTGCACAAGGTGCACTCGCCGCAGTACACGCTGTGGCTGGTGCCGATGTTCGTGCTGCTGCGCATCCCGCTGGGCTGGGCGTTCGCCTACTTCGCAGCGGACATCGCGATGGGCATCGGCATCTTCCGCTGGTACTACGCCATCGAGTTCGGCCAGGCTTCGGGCATCTACGACGGGTTCGCCGCGCAGGCCGTGGTGATCGGCGTCTGGGGACGGGCCGGGCTGCTGGTGGCGCTGTTCTTCGTGTTCCTCAAATCCCAGGTGACCTTCCGGGACCGGCCGTTGGAGCGCTTTCTGGCCGATGCCGGGGTGAAGAAGGCGGGCAAGTGACCGAAGCGGAGTTCCTCGCGACCACGCGCACCGCGTACGACAAGGTCGCGGTCGACTACGAGGCGCTCCTTCGGGACCACCTGGCCGGCAGCGTCCTGGACCGGGCGGTGCTGGGCGCGTTCGCCGAACTGGTGGACGGGCCGGTCGCCGACATCGGCTGTGGGCCGGGTCGGATCACCGCGTACCTGGCGTCGCTGGGCGTGGACGTCTACGGCGTGGACCTGTCGCCGGGGATGGTCGCGGTGGCCCGGGAACGGCACCCCGACCTGCGGTTCGAGGTCGGCTCGATGACCGAACTGGGACTGCCGGACGGGTCGCTGGGCGGGGTCGTCGCCTGGTATTCGCTGATCCACGTGCCGCCGGAGCACCACTACGACGTGCTGGTCGGGTTCCACCGGGTCCTGCGGCCGGGCGGTCACCTGGTGCTGGCGTTCCAGGTCGGCGACGAGCGCCGTGACCTCACCGAGGGCTACGGTCATCAGATCACCCTCGCCGCCTACCGGCTGCCGCTGGAACGGATCGCGGAACTGCTGGTCAAGGCCGGTTTCGAGGCACGGTTCCGGCTGGTGCGCGAGCCGGAGCCGCCGAACGAGAAGACGCCGCAGGGCTACCTGGTCGTGCGGAAGCCCGAGTAGCGATGACGGCCGGGTACTCGGGCAAGCCGCTGCACGTGAAGCTCGGCGTGAAGACCGGGTTCCGGGTGCTGCTGACGTCCGCGCCGGCCGGGTTCGCGCTGGACTGCGAGTTCCACCGACGGGCCGGGCGCGAGCCGTACGACGTGCAGCTGGTGTTCTGCGCGGACCTCGCCGCGCTGGCCCGGCAGTGGGAGCCGGCGGTCGGGCGGATGACGCCGGCCGGCGCGCTGTGGGTCGCGTGGCCGAAGAAGGCGTCCGGCGTGGCCACCGACCTGGACGAGAACGGCGTCCGCGACCACGCCCTCGCCCACGGCCTGGTCGACGTGAAGGTCTGCGCCGTGGACGAGGTGTGGTCGGGGTTGAAGCTGGTCCGCCGGGTCAGAGACCGCTGACCACGGGCTCCCGGCGTCGGCCCAGGCGCAGCACGCGCCGGTCCGGCGCGCCGTCCAGGAAGCCGCCGCACGGGTCGTCGTCGCCGGCCCGTCGTACGAGGTCCAGCGCCGGCCGGTAGATCTCCCGCACGATCAGCACGCACAGCACGACCACGGCCGCGTCACGCACCAGGACCGCGCCCAGGAACCAGTCGATCGGCAGGCCCTTGTTGTCCGTGCCCAGGTAGAAGAACATCCGGGGCACCCACACGAACGCGTCGACCGCCATCCACGCCAGCAGCAGCTTCCAGCGCGGTATCGCGAGCACCGCGAGCGGCACCAGCCACAGCGAGTACTGCGGGCTCCACACCTTGTTGGTCAGCAGGAACGCCGCCACCACCAGGAACGTCAGCTGGGCGAGTCGGGGCCGGGTCGGCGCGGACAGCGCCACGTACCCGATCGCCGCGCAGCACAGCAGGAACAGCACCGCGCTCACCGTGTTCAGCACCTCGGGCGCCTGGCCTTGCAGGAGTCCCGGGTCGAAGCCGCGCCAGTCCGTCCACTGCTGGAGGACGTTGTACAGCGAGTCCGGGTCCACGCCGCGTTCGGTGTTGAGCCGGAAGAACTCCCGCCACCCGGCCGGGTACATCAGGGCGATCGGCGCGTTCACCGCCGCCCAGGTCGCGAGCGTCGTGCCGAGCGTGGTCAACCCGGCCCGCATCCGGTCCGAACGCCAACACAGCAGCAGCAACGGCCCGAGGATGAACAGCGGGTACAGCTTCGCCGCGCCGCCCAGCCCGAGCAGCACACCCGCCAGCACGGGTTTCTTCCGCGCCCACGCCAGCATGCCCGCCGTGGCGAACGCCGTGGCCAGCGTGTCGAAGTTGGTGAACGCGTGCACGATGACCAGCGGCGACACCGCGACGATCGCCGCGTCCCACACCCGCCGCCGCGCCAGCCGGGCGACCGCGTACGTGGTGACCAGCCAGGCCAGGGCCAGCCACAGCGCGGTGATGTCGAAGTAGACGATGACCGTCATCGGGTTGGGCAGCCAGCCGCTCTCCGCGATCCTCGTCCAGCCCTGCGCCATCCGGGCGTTGAACCACTGGAACACGCCGGTGAGCACCGGGTACTCCATGTACCGGATGTGTTCGGAGGGCTTGCCCTGGTCGTCGATCCAGGAGGTCTTGTAGGGGAACGTGTCCGGCTTGTCGAGCCGTTCCGCCGTGTACAGCGGCACGGTGTCCGAGTAGCACATGGCGGCGAACTGCTTGCCGTTGCGCCAGTCCAGCTGCACGACCCCGTTGCCGTCGGTGTACTGCTGCACGCACGGCGACTTCTGGAGGTAGGCGAACGCCAACGTCACCACGGCCAGCAGCAACACCACCCGCAGCGGCGTCCAGAACCACTGCCGCCCCACAGAGGCGTGCCGACCCATCGGTCCGCCGAACGGCTTGGACGCCGCTCGGGCCAACGGTTCGGTCCAGGTGGGGTACACCCGCTCTTCCGGGCTGAGCGAATCGGTGTCGTCGGCGTTCACCGGCGAGTGCTGAGAAGGGCTGGCCACGTGCCGGATGCTACGGGCAGAGGTCGACAATCGCGGTGAAGAAGGGCCTGTCCGGCCGGAAAACCGGACAGGTCGCTGCTTACCGGTTGCCAGTCGGCCGTCTGTGCGGGAGAGCGGTCCACCCTGTGAACGCGGGGCGGACGTCCCGTCGCGGGCGGCGCTACCAGCAGTAGCCGATGTTGGGATTCGGGTCGTGCCCGGTGGTCAGGCCGTCACCCGGAACCCAGCCGTTCGCCCACCCCGCGCGCAGGCCGGTGTACCAGATGGAGTTGTCCCCGCCGTACCCGTAGCAATTGAGGAGGAAGGTCTCACCGGCGTAGAGGGTGTACATGTACGCGCCGTCCGGCGCGGTGTAGACGCCGACGTCGTAGGCGGCCGTGGTGCACCAGTCGTGGGGCCCGCCGCATTGCCAGACCGACGCGCTCGCCGTTCCCGCACCGACCGTCAGCGAGGTCAGTGCGAGCGCCGCCGCCGCCAAAGCCCGGGTTGCTCTGCGCAGAATCACTTCCGAGTTCCTTTCCGTTTCTTCCGCCATGTGTAGAAGGTGCCGAAGGCCGCCGCCGCGGCTCCGGCCGCCCACACCCACCCCGGCACGCCCGGCACCGGGCCGGATGCCAGCGCCCGTGCCGGATCGACCACGCCGAAGCCGTACTCCGGATCGCGCCCCGGCGGCCCGGCGTCCTTCGCCGTGTCGGTCAGCAGCCGGGCCACTTCGGGCGCGGACAGGTCCGGGTACTTCGCCCGCACCAGCGCGGCCGTACCGGAGACGAGCGCGGCGGCGTAGCTGGTGCCGCTGCGCTCGCCCCGCGTCGTCGGGATGTCGACGCCCGGCGCGGCCAACGCGACCTCCGGGCCGGACACGCTGACGTCGGGACTGAACCGGCCGTCCCGGTCCACCGCCGACACCGCCAGTACGCCCGCGCTGCGGGCCAGTGCCGTGACACCCGGATCGGTGCCGGTGTTGCCCGCCGCCGCGACCACCAGCACGTCGTGCTCCGCCGCGTACCGCAGGCCCTCGTCGAACCGGCCGGTCGACCCGCCGAGCGACAGGTTCACCACCCGTGCCCCGTGGTCGGTCGCCCACCTGATCGCCGTGACCGCGTCCGTGCTGCCGCCCGCCAGGCGGACCGGCAGCACCTTCGCCTCCGGTGCGACACCGCCGCGTCCCGCGATCAGCGGGGCCACGTCGGTGCCGTGGCCGACCGGGTCGCGCGACCCGGTGCCGAGTTCCGGGAACTCGGCACCGGGCAGCACCC
>CBHFOL010000122.1:0-20854 GCA_965995405.1 uncultured Saccharothrix sp. | reverse complement strand
TTGTGGTCCAAATAAAGGCGCGTGTTTCTTTGCATCCCGCAGCCGACCCGCCTCCCGAAGGGACATCCCGTCATGCCTCGCGATCTCAGCGACCCCGCGCAGGGGCCGCACGCCATGCAGCTCGTGCTGGACGAAATCCTCGCCACCGCACCGGAATCGCTGGACGTCCGGGTGCTGCGCGACCACCCGGACGTCGACATCGACGACAACTACACGAACCTCGGCTACCCGCCGGACGCCATCACCCGTGACGCCCGTTACACCCGCTACACCACCGAGGGCCGGATGCTGCGCAGCCACACGACGGCCATGGTGCCGCCCGCGCTGCGGCTGCTGGGCACGCAGGAGTGGGACGACGTGCTGCTGGCGTGCGTCGGGATGGTGTACCGGCGGGACGCCGTGGACCGGGTGCACTCCGGGACGCCGCACCAGCTCGACCTGTGGCGGATCTCCCACCACAGCCTCGATCTGGACGAGCTGATCGACACCGTGATCACGGCTGCCGTGCCCGGCGCGCGCTACCGGACGACGCCCGCCGTGCACCCGTACACCGAGCAGGGGCGGCAGGTGGACGTGCTGGTCGACGGGGAGTGGCTGGAGGTCGCCGAATGCGGCCTGGCGGCGCGGCACGTGCTGCGGCGGGCGTGGCTGCCCGACGACGTGCACGGTCTCGCGATGGGCCTCGGCCTGGACCGGTTGCTGATGCTGCGCAAGGCGATCCCGGACATCCGGCTGCTGTCGTCCGACGATCCCCGGGTGGTGGCGCAGCTGCGGGACCTGTCGCCGTACCGGGCGGTGTCGAAGCACCCGCCGATCGCGCGGGACATCTCGGTGGCGGTGCGGCCGGAGCAGGACGCGGAGACCATCGGCGACACGGTGCGTTCGGTCGTGGGCGATCTGGTGGAGGAGATCGTGGTGCTGGACGAGACCCCGGTGTCCGCCCTGCCGCCGGCCGCCGTCGCCCGGCTCGGTGCGGTGGCCGGGCAGAAGAACGTGTTGCTGCGCCTGGTGTTGCGGCACGCGACCCGGACGTTGACCGACGAGGACGCCAACGCGGCCCGCGACGCGGTGTACGCCGCGGTCCACGAAGGCGCGGCCTGACCGGACCGCGTCGGGGCGACGGACGAGACGCTCGCCCCGACGCGGTCGGCCGGTGCTCAGTGCCCGCGCAGGCGCTCGGGACGGAACCGCAGCGCCACCGAGTACAGCTCGGAGAACTGCTCGGCGGTGCCGAACGTCTTGGCCGCCAACTCGCCGTACTTGGCGATGAACGCCTCGTGCTCCACCGCCGACGGGACGGACGGGTCCTCGGCCAGCGTGCCGGTGAGCACGAGGACTTCCTTGCCGTAGCCCTCGTCGTTGAGGTTGAAGGAGGTGCGGGGGTTGTCCCGGAGCCGTTCCAGGCGCTTGGCCGTGGGACGGCTGTAGAGCAGCACGGTGTCGTCGGCGTCCCACAGGAACCACACCGGGGCGGGCTGCGGCGTGCCGGTCCGGTCGACCGACGTCACCCAGCCGATCATGTCCTCACGCAGCTTGCGGGCGACCCGGGCCCCGAACTCCGTGGCCGGGTCCGGCAGGGCGAATGTCATGTCCATCTCCAGTCATCGGGTGATCGACAGTTGTCAACGCCGTGGCGGACTCGGCTATTCCTTGCCGGTCACCGTTCGACGTGCCGTCTCCGCAGAATTCGCACGAACAATCCCGAATGGAACTCGCACAACCCGACCGACGCTCGACACAAAGCGTTGACCAGCGGAAACCGGCAAACATTCCTTGGGGTACACCTCCGAAACAGTCGTCACCCCACTCGAATGAGTGAATCTCCGGAACACCCCCTTGTAGGATCTTCACCGGATGCCCAACACTTCCCCACAGGGGCGGATTCCGGGCTTCTGGAGAAGATTCCACGACCAGATCGACCAGTAGCCGCGAATACACCCCGCGACAGGGAATAGATCATCCAATCGAGGGGGATTCGATGAGAACAGCATTCCGGACGTGGGTGGCCGCAGCCGCCTGCACGGTGTCGCTGGTCGCGCTCGCCGGGCAGGCCGAAGCCGCGGACGACGCGCCGGAGAACCCGGATGCCACCGCACCGACGACCGCACAGCTCGTCGTCGAGGGCAACCGCGACGCTCTGGCCGACCCGAGTCCGGCCGGCTGCGTGGGGAAGACGCACAACCCGCATCGCTCCGGCCACGTGCGGGGCACGATCAACGTGGTCGCCGAGACCGGGTGCCGGGTTGCCGTCCCACGTGTCGGCGTCCACGTGAAGCTCTACCGCTCACGTTGGTGGGGCTGGGAAAAGCGCGGCGACAGCGGTTTCACCAGCCGCGCCGGCACGTCGTTCGTCAACGCCAACGCAGGCTCGCCCCGTTGTGTCGGGGAAACCCATGACTGGCTCGGCGCTTCCTACCACGAGAGCACCGAGGGCGGCCGGAAGTACACCTCCACCACCGCCAACCGGCAGAACAACATCACGTGTTGATTCCCACCCGGATCTGTGTACTCGGGACGTTGTTGCTGACCACAGCCACAACGGCGGGGTGCGCAGCCCGTGACGTCTCCGTGCCAAGCACTCTTGGCACGGAGAACGTCCTCTCGGCACGCAAGGTGCCCGCCGTCGCGCCGCCCGCGACGGTTCCCCTGGTGTCGGCACGCAACGAACCGGACGATGGCGGGGAGGAGGTCGGCTCCGTGGTGTACCGATCCTGGGTGGTGGACGGTGTGCTCCAAGAGGAAGAGATCCCGCCGGACCGACTGTCCCGTGGCGACACCCCTCCGCAGGTCGGGCCCGGCCAGGGCATCGCCATCACCATGGACACCGGGATCGAACCGACCCGAATCGACCTGGTCACCTACCGCGGGACCGGGGTCGACGGCATTCCGGACGGGAAGCTCACCGATGCCACCTGCGCACCCGATCCGGGTGCCGGGCCGTGCACCTACGACATCGGCGACCGGATCGTCCTGCGCGCCCGCGTCGACGGCGGGAGCGCGGTCCTCGTGGTCAATGCGGGCTGGCACCTTCCGGCGGACCTGCGGGCCGCCCATCCGTCGTGGCCGTCCGAGATGTCGGCCGCCTGGCTGTTCCGGCTGGGCGCGGGATGAGCGGTCACGCGGGTGCGGCGGACTGGGTGGACATCGGACCCGGTGACATCCGGTTCGACGTCGGCGGCCTGCTGCCGACGAGGTTCGAGTCCTACGTCCGGATCCTGCACCCGGCCACGGCGGCGGACGGCACCCCGGTGCGTTGGGACCGGGTCGCGGCGTGGGCCGGGCGCGTCCCGCACGCCCTCGCCCAGTTCCACGCCATAGCCGTCCCGACGCCCGGCCACGGTGCGGAGCCTCCGCCCTGGCAGGCACCGCCGGACACGGGAACGTTGACGCCGCCCCTGAGGAACAGGTTGTTCGCGGTACTCGCCGCCCACACCGGCACCGCCGGCGACTGCTGGTTCTGCCTGTGGGAAGGCTATGCGGGAATGGTCGCGGGCGACGCACCCCGGGTCCGCCGCCCGGCACGCGACTACCGCCTCTTCCACCGGCCGCTCGCGCAGGGGCACTTCGGCCACCAGTCCCCGAACCTGGCCTGGCCGGACGACCGGGCGTGGTGCGTGGCCACCGAGGTGGACCTCGACTCGACCTACGTCGGGGGCAGTACCGCCCTGGCCGAGGCGTTGCTCGCCGATCAGCACATCGAGGCGTGGCCGGTGCGGGTGGACGATCCCATCGACCACGGCAGCGACCACCTCAACACCTGACCGCCTCGGCCAGGACGTCGGAGACAAGGCCGAACGTGTCGGCACACGTCGAGACGTGGGGCGACAGGCGGACGTGTTCCGGCCGGACGGTCGCCGTCACACCCGCCTCCGTCAGCGCCGCCCCGACGACCGGCGCGGGCACGTCCGGCACGGTGAACGCGACGATCCCGGCCCGCCGGACCCGCTCGGACACCACCGTCCCGCCCACCGACCGCACCACCTCAGTCAGATCGTCAGATTGTTCAACAATCCTCTTATTCAACACGGGAACACCAACCAACTCGACCAACTCCAGCGCCGCGGCCAACGCCCCCGCCGCGACCGGACTCAGGTTGGTGATCGACCAGCGCGCCGCACCCGCCGCCACCGGGTGCAGAGAATTGTTGAACAATCCTACGTCTGCCACGCCCGTCCAGCCCGACAGCACCGGCTCCAGCCGTTCCAGCGCCCGGTCCGACACCACCAGGAAGCCCGTCGTCCACCCGGCGCGCAGCCACTTCTGGCCGCCGACCACCAGCACGTCCGCCACCGACCAGGGCTCGTCCACCACCCCGAACCCCTGGATGCCGTCGACCACCAGCAACCGGTCCCCGACCACCTCGCGCAACGCCGCCAGATCGGCCCGGTACCCGGTCCGGAAGTCCACCGCGCTCACCGACACCGCCGTCACCTCGGACGTCAACGCCGCCCGCACCACCGCCGGCGTCACCGGCCCGGCCGGCAGCCACGACACCTCCGCCCGCCCGGCCCGCACCCACGGGTAGGTGTTCGCCGGGAACTCCCCCGCCGACACCAGCACCCGCCCGACCAACCCCAACGCGACCTGGAACAACCCGGTGCTCGTGTTGGGCGCCAACGCGACGTGCCCCACATCCGTCCCGCACAGCCGCGCCACCGCGGCCTTCGCCCGCCCCTCGTACGACATGAGCGCATCCACCGTGTCCGGCCCGGCGACCGACGACTCCCGCAGCAACCGGTCCGACTCCGCCACGACCGCCCGCGACGGCGGCCCGTACCGGGCGAAATCCAGGTAACCCACCGGCTCCGTGAACTGGCCGAGATACGACGCGGGTACGCCCATGACCACCCTCCACCGGCAACCGACCTGTCCGGGAACATTCTCCGGCAGGCATGATCGGACCCGTCCCGGGCGCGCCCGGCACCACCTCCCAACGGGGAATTCCGGAGGTGTGCCGTTCGTTGGAGCGGGTAACCAGGGGCGCACACCCCACAGCAGAGCGAGGAGAACCTATGGCCACGGTGGAGCTGACCGCGGAGAACTTCGACGAGGTGGTCGGCGGCTCCGACATGGTCCTGGTCGACTTCTGGGCGGCCTGGTGCGGCCCGTGCCGCATGTTCGCCCCCGTGTACGAGAAGTCCGCCGAGAAGCACGACGACATCGTCTTCGGCAAGGTCGACACGGAGGCGCAGCAGCAGCTCGCAGCCGCTTTCCAGATCCGGTCGATCCCGACGCTGATGATCGTGCGCGACGGCGTCGTGCTCTACTCCCAGCCGGGCGCGCTGCCCGAGTCGGCGCTGGAGGACCTGATCGACCAGGCGCGCAAGGTCGACATGGAAGACGTCCGCAAGCAGGTCGCCGCGGAACAGGAAGCCTGAGCCGAGGGGGCGGGCGACCGCCCCCCTCACTCTCCGCGAGTGGGACTCAGGTGGCGAGGAAGTCGCGGATCTGCCGGCTGATCACCGGCCAGTCGGGGCTGAACCAGATGAAGTGGGTGTCGGCGTCGCTCTCGATGAGGCTGCTGTGCTCGATCGTGGACACGAGTGCCTCGGCGTGGGCGAAGGGCACGGCACCGTCCTTGCGACTGGCGACGACGAGAGTGGGCTGGGTGACCGTGCCGGCACTGTCGGGCGTGGCAGCGAGGTCGTTGCGGAAGCCACGACCGGACCGCATTCGCGAGAACAGGTCGATCAAGGTCGTGCGGTCCTCGGCGGACAGGGCGGTCACGACCTGCCGTACCGGGAGAACGGACAGCGCGCCCAGCAGCATCCGCAGGCCGAGGTCCGGAGCGGTGCGCATGATCGCGTGCACCACCGACCAGGTGATTCCCTCGGTGGCGGCGGCGAAGGCGAGCTGAGCGCCCAAGCGGGTCCGGCGGTCCGGCCACGGCAGCGGGCCCAGCGCGCTTTGCAGGATGACCCGCTCGACCAGGTCCGGGTGGCGGGCGGCGGTCGCCGTCGCGGTCGGCCCGCCGGCCGAAACGCCCACGACCGCGGCGACCCGGGTGATGCCGAGCCGTTCACACAGCGTGCGGACGACGTCCGCGAATCCGGTGATCGTCGTGCCGGTCGACAGCGGGGTGCGCCCGTAGCCGGGTCGAGACGGCACGAGTACCGAGTACCCGGCGTCGATGAACACGTCTTCACCGAGCGCGAGTCCCGCGTTCATGTGCCCGCCGTAGAACACCACGACCGTGTCGTCTCCGCGCTGGTCGTGCCGGTACTCGACCACTCCGTTGTCCAGCTCGACGGTCGTGGTGGGACGGGCGACACCGTTCATGGCGGTCATGATGGCCCCTCTACGGCACCGACGGTGGCAGCCCGAACAACGGGAAGTGCTCCGCCCCGACGAACGACGTGATCCCGCGGATCAGCCCGTCACGCAACGTCAGGACGTTCACCGACCACGCCGAGAACACCCCGTCCCGCTGTAGGTAGCAGCCGACGGCCGGCTGGGCGTTGGCGCTGGTAGGCACGTGCCGCCACGCCCCGCACGAGGTCATCGGCACGGTCACCGCGAAGTCCATTGCGGCCTCCCGCCCCGCGTACCAGGACCGCATCGGCGGCATCGACCAGGTCACGTCCTCGGTGAGCAGCGCGACCAGGGCGTCCGCGTCGCCCTGCTCCAACGCGGTGGCGAACCCCGCCACGACCTCCCGCACCCGCGCGTCGCCGACCTTGCGCAACGTCTGCTGCTGCGTCACCGCCGGCACCTTCTCCGCGACGATCCGCCGCGCCCGCGACAACGCCGAGTTCACCGACGTCGTCGACGTGTTCATCATCCCGGCGATCTCCGCGGCGCTGAACCCCAGCACCTCGAACAGCACCAGCGCCGCCCGCTGGTTGCCCGGCAGGTGCTGCAACGCCGCCACGAACGCCAGCTCCACCGCCTCCCGCTGCTCGTACCGCGCGCCCGGTCCGCTCAGCCCGGCGTCCGGGTACGGCCCGAGCCACGCCACGTCGGCCCACGCCGGATCGCCGATCACGGCCCGTTCGCTGGCCGGCCCGAGATCCACCGGCAGCGCCCGCCGTCCCCGGTGCTCGACCACGTCCAGGCAGGTCCGGGTGGCCACGGTGTACAGCCAGGAGCGCAGCGAGCTGCGTCCCTCGAACCGGGCCAGCCCACGCCACGCCCGCAGCAGGGCGTCCTGGAGGGCGTCGTCGGCGTCGTGCGCCGAGCCCAGCATCCGGTAGCAGTGGGCGTGCAGCTCCCCGCGCAACGGCTCCACCAGCCGGGTGAACGCGTCGTCGTCACCGGCCCGTGCGCGGTCGAGCTCGTCCCGCGTGGAAGAAACTTCGCTCACAACCGACGATTGTGCCTCCTGGCGGGAGTCACCTACCTCCGAACGGCGTCAAACACACCTGGAGGCACACCATGAGCACGTCCATCACCGACACCCTCAGGGTCGACGACGCGCTGCTGCACTACGAGGTGCGCGGCCACGGCCCGCTGCTGGTGCTGGTCGGCGCGCCGATGGACGCCCGGTCGTTCGAGCCGCTGGCGGACCTGATGGCGACCGACCACACCGTCCTCACCACCGACCCGCGCGGCATCAACCGCAGCCCGGTGGACGACCGCGACCGCGACTCGACCCCGGAGCAGCGCGCCGACGACCTGTTCCGGCTGATCGGGCACGTGGACGCGGGCCCGGCGACGGTGCTCGGCTCCAGCGGCGGCGCGGTGAGCGTGCTGGCCCTGGTGCAGGCGCACCCGGAGGTCGTGCACACCGCGATCGCCCACGAGCCGCCGTTGGACGAGCTGCTGGACGACCGCGCCGAGCTGCGGGCGCAGACCGAGGAGATCGTCGCCATCCACCAGGCGGGCGACCCGGTCGGCGCGTTCCGGAGGTTCCTGGAGGTCGCGAACATCTTCCTGCCCGACGAGGTCGTCCAGCAGATGGTCGGCGGCGAGCGGGACGCCCAGGACATCGCGGACGACGACTACCAGTACCGCCGGATGCTGCGCCCGACCGCCTTCTGGGTGCCCGACCTGGACAACCTGCGCGACACCGCGAGCCGGGTCCTGGTCGGCCTGGGCGAGGAGTCCGGCGGGCAGCTGTGCGACCGGACGTCCCGGGCGCTGGCGAAGGAACTCGGCACCGAGCCGACCATGTTCCCCGGCGGCCACATCGGGTTCGCGGAAGACCCCGCCGCGTTCGCCTCCCGGCTGCGGACCGTCCTGAACGGCTGAGCCGACGGGGTGCCGGGCCCGCCCCGGCACCCCGGCCTAGCGCAACGGCGCGCTGATCCCGAGCCTTTCGTCCACAGTGGACACCAGTTCGTCGGCCCGGTCGGGTGCGTGGCGGCCGGCCCAGACCCGCAGCTGCCCGAGGAACCCGATCAGGTCACGCTGTGCGGCGAGCAACAGTCCGGACAGCGCCGCCCGGTCGACGTCCACGTACGGGACGCCCTCCCGGCGGTTGCCCGGGAAGAGCCCGCCGTCCGCCCACATCCGCAGCTCGTCGCCCCGGAACTCCACCCACGGAGCGGGATCGTGCCCCAGGTAGACGTTCGTCCCGGCCAGGACGTCCGTCCAGTCCCGCCATTCGCGCAGCTCGAAGCAGCAGCCCGGGACCACGGTCGTCTCCGGTGCGCGCAACAGCAGCCCGCCGAGCGCGTTCATCGGCTCCAGGTCGAGCAGCAACTGGACGGCGTGGGCCACGCTCTCCGGCCGGACGTCGCCCAGGCTGGAGTTCAGCACGGTGCACAGCAGCGTCCCGACCTCGTCGGACGTCGTCGCCGGGCCCAGCGGCAGCCAGTACGGCCCGTCCACGACCGGCCACAGGTGGAACTCGGCGAGCACGGAAGGCAGCCGTTCCACCACCGGCGTCATGGTGATCACGGCCGGGAACGCTAGCCGCGCCCTAGAACCTCGGCGACCGCTTTTCCAGGAACGCCGCCACGCCCTCCGCGTACTCGGCGCTGTGCACGGCCTCGTCGTACAAGACCCGCACGACGTCGTCCTCCTCGTGGTGCCCGTCGGTGATCCGCTCGACGATCGCCTTCGCCCCGCGCACGCTCACCTGCGCCCGTGACGCGATCACCTCGGACAGCTCCTTGACCCGCGCCTCAAGATCGGCGCACACCTCGTTCACCAGCCCGATCCGCAACGCCGTCGCCGCGTCGATGAGCTCGCCGCTGAACAGGATCTGCTTCGCCCAGGCCGGCCCCACCACGTCCACCAACTGCTTGGTGGACGTCATGTTGTACACGATCCCCAGCTTCGCCGGCGTGATGCCGAACCGGGCCCCCTCGGACGCGATCCGGATGTCGCACGCCAGCGCGATCTCACACCCGCCACCGACGCAGAACCCGTCCACCGCCGCGATCGTCGGCTTCCCCAGGCCCACGATGGCCCGTTCGCCGTTGTGCACGGCCTCGCCGTACCGGGCGGCACCGTCCGCGCCTTTCCGCAACGTGGAGAACTCGCTGATGTCCGCACCCGCCGAGAAGTGCTCGCCGCCCCGGATCACCAGCACCCGCACCGCCGGCGCGTCCTGGACCCGCGCCAACAAACCGGGCAGCGCCGACCACATGTCGTAGCTCATGGCGTTGCGCTTGGCGGGCCGGTCGATGGTCAACGTCGCCACCGGCCCGGCCGTGTCCAGTCTCAGCGTCATCACCGGAGCGTAAGGCGCAACCGCCGATCACGGCCCCGTGAGCACCCTCACGCCAACCACCAGAACGTGATCCCGCCGACCACGACCCCCAGCACCACACCGCCGATGACCTGGGCGACCGTGTGGTCCCCCACCGCGACCCGGGACCACGCGACCAACGCCACGGCCGGCGCGAACACCAACGTCCACAACCCGAACGTCACCACCATGACCGCCAACGCCCCGGCGGCGACGGCGGTGTGCACGGAGACCTTCCACCCCCGCCCACCGCCGGGCATCGGCGCGGCGAACGTGATCGCGATGCTCACCACCAGGCTCAGGAACATCGACAACGCCAGCGCCAGCATCCGGTGCGGTGCGTCCCCCAGCACCAGGGCCGCGATCCCGATCCCCAACGACGCCGCGCAGGTGAACAGCGGCACCAGCCGCCCCTCGCGGTTGGTCACGTGGTGCCCGTCCCACAGCCCGCGCCGGGCACCCCGCACCACCACGACCATCGGGATCACCGAGCCGGTCACCCCGACCACCAGCCCCCACACCACGGTCGGCACCAGGCGACCGGTGGCGTGCCAGGCGACCAGCAGCGGCAGGCTCAGCACCAACACCCAGGGTGCGAGTACTTCCGTCACAACCCGGGCCAGCAAGGGAGGCGTAGGCGTAACCATGTACGGAGGGTAGGCAAATCCGGCCACTACCGAACCGCAGTCCGCCACCATTCACCGATTGGTGTGATGAGATCAACATCCCGGAAACGCTCCGGCACGGGAGTTCGACACCGGTCGACCCTCCCGTGCCGGAGCGATCAGGGACGGTCAGCGGTACGAGTTGCGGGTGTAGGTGAGGCTGAAGTCGCCCCGGTTCGCGAAGTACACCGACACCAGGTACGCCGGATCGGTGGCGAGCAGCCCGCGCGGCAGGTCGCTGCCGTCGTTGCCGTCGTCCCAGCCCCAGGCGGTGTTGGCGGCGTTGTCCTTGCCGTTGTCACCGCGGAAAGTGCCCCAGCCGGCGAACGTCACGGAGTCCGACCGCCGAGCCCAGAGCCCGCCGGCGGCGAACGCGTCGACCAGTCGATAGCCCACGGATCGATCGTTCCCACCGGACGGCACCTCACCGGCCGCGCTCGGCAGGTAGACCATGCCGTCGCCACCGGGGAACTCCGCGCCGTTCCACGCGTAGAGCCCGTGCCCCTTGGCTTCCTGCCTCGTGGTGGGCCGCTGGTTCTGCAACAGCAGCGTGCCGTCCACGTTCTCCCGACCGCCGGTGAACGTCGACCCGGCCGGCAGGTAGGAGTAGAAGTCGCTGTGCGCCACGGTGACCACGGCCTCCAGCTTCCCGAACGCCGAACCGTCCCGGCGCACGGTCGCGAGCAGCCCTTCCATGTCGTTCTCGTGGGTGAACAGCTCGAACGGGTCGGGGAAGTCCTCCCAGTCGCGCGGGTGGTAGAAGCTGTAGGTGATGAACCAGTGGGTGGACGTCTCCACCACCGAGTAGTAGGCCGCACCGGTCAGCCGGGAAAGCGAGTCGTCCTGGCTTTCCCAGTTGTTCAGCGTGTTCCACTCGCCGTCGAAGTCCACAGTGGACAGGTAGTCGGCGTCGTAGTCGGAGGAATCCGTGTCCTGGTAGTGGATCGGGGCCCAGTGGAACGCCAGTTCGGCGTCCGTGGCGGCCGAGGCCGGCGGTGTGACGAGAACCGATAACGCGACCACCGTGCACAGCGACGCGGTGATTCGACGTGCGGAGAACACCATGCTCCACCTTCCGTCGGGGATGTGGCCCGTCGGGAAACCCAACGGGCCACACGGAACCCTGCGGTGAAGCGAAGACGAACACAAGGCGTTCGTCCGGTGAGCGTTACGGCAGCACGTAGTACGTCCGCTCGACCTCACCGGACACGAGACCTTCGGGAGTCCGACTCGACACCCGGAGCCGCAGCGTGTAACCGCCGTGGTCCGATGTGAACGTCACGGTCTACGCGGCCCCGTCAGCGACGACACTGGTCTCCCCCCATCCGGAACGCACACCGACGGAGTTCACGCCGGCCACCTCGAAGTCGTAGCCACCGGCCTCCGTCGGCGTGAACTCGAACCGCAGCGTGCCGTCCGGCTGCGCGGGTACGGACACCAGGTCGCCGTAGTTCACGCGGTAGACGTAGGACACCACGTCCCGCTGGGTCGGCGTCGCGGTGATGACCCTGGTCTGCCCGACGGGCCCGGACCACGGATCGGCCTTGACCCGCGGTCGCACCTGGTTGACGTGGAAGGAATCGTTGCGCACACCGGACTTCCCGCCGGACGCGTTCTCCGTCCACGCCGTGATGTCGTAGCCGAAGTCGCGCGGCTCGGTGAACGTGAGGGTGGTCCGAGCCTTGCCGTCCGGGCCGATCGGGAGCGTCTGCCCGGGTTCGTCGTTGATCCGGTAGTGCAGGGTCGTCGCACCATCCTGGGTCACGTTGAACACGAACTCCGCGGGCACACCCAGTTCCGCCAACGGGAACGTCACCCACGGCGCGGTCGTGCGCACCCAGTACCGGTAGCTGCGGGCGGGAGACCTGTTGCCCGCCCGGTCCAGGCCCGCGACCTCGATGGACACCGGACCGTCCGAGGTCGGCGTCACGGTCACGGTCGCCTTGACCTCCTGCCGCTGATCGGGCGCGTCGACCGGCCAGAACGCGAACCTCGCCGCCAGTCCCGGCAAGGTGTCCGGATCGAGCACCATCGCCGACACCACCGGACGGTCGGTCGGCAGGTAGACGGGCTGGGTCGTGCAGTCCCGGAACTCGACCTTCAGCTCGGTCGGCGTGGTCGGCGGCGTGTTGAACTCCACCTCGATCCGCGGGTTGTTGTCGTGCGTGCGCCCGTAGGCCACATCGCCTTGGTACTCGGCGGAAATCCGGGCGACGAACGTCAGCGACGTGCGCCCCTCGGCCAATGCCTGGCGCGCCACCTCGGCGACGTCCCAACCGAACCACGGGTACACGCAGTCACCGTTGGTCGGCCGGCCGGTGATCTTGACCAGTTCCCCGGGCTGATGCGCCCACGTGATCGGGCCGTTCGGCTTGACGAGCCACAACTCGGTGGCACGCGGCTTCGTGCAGTCGTTGGCCGCGACCTCGGGCAGCCGCAACACGGCCGTGAACAGGGTCATGCCGGTGAACCGGGTCAGGTCGAACGTGAAGTAGGACTTGCCGGTGTGCCGCTTGCCCTGCTCGTCCCGCCACGCGCCGACCCGGGCGTTCCCGGTGGTGGTGTTGTGGTGCGGCGAACGGGAATCGGTGGTCAGCCACTGCGACCGGTGGACGGTGGCGCGGTTCGGTTGCTGCTCCGCCGATGCCTGTCCGGCGGGCACTGCGACGAGCCCACCGACCAGAGCGGAAACGATCACTACGGCGCGCAACGGGCGCGCCGGTCTGCCAGACGTGCTCATGGCCCTCCCCCGGGACCCCGACGGGCGCTGTCGCCGCGTCGATCACCGGTGATGGTGCCAGGAAAGGGGAATCGTGTCAGGCGGGGAACATCCGTGCCATCCCGGGCGGCGGGGTGAACGGACGCCAATCGCCGTCCGGTTGGGCCAGCCGGTCGGCGACGACCCACCAGACGGTCGAGTTGTAGCCGTAGCCGAGGTGGCTGGACGCGACGGCGACGTTCTCGCGGCGCGGTCCGGGTTCCTCGATGCACGTCTGCCACGCCACGATGCCGTCGGACTTCGAGTAGACCGACGTCGCCGGCACCGGGATCGGCGGCCGGGTGTGCTCGGGCGGCGGCATCCCCGCGCCGGCGACGTAGAACCGGGACAGCAGCCGGTACACCGGGTTGACCCGGGTCTGCCGCAGGTCGGTCATCGCGTACGGGCTGCCCATCGTGATGACCTGGCGGACGAGTTCGGGGTGCTCCCGGGCCAGTTCCCGGGCGAAGATGCCACCCAGGCTCCACCCCACGAGGCTGACCGGCCGTTCCGCGCCGAGTTCGGCCAGCAGTGCCCGCATCCCGTGCACGACCTCGACCGACGGCCCGATGTTGAGCCCGAGGCCCCACCCGTGGACGTCGTACCCGAGGCCGGCCAGGAACTTGCGGAGCCTCCCGGTGGACCCGTCGCTGCCGCCGAGTCCGGGCAGCACCAGCACGGTGTGCCCGTCCCCGCTGGGCGCGGCGCGGAGCAGTGACCGGGTGGCCGCGAACTGCCCGATGTCCACGACGGCACGGGTCGGCTCGGTCAGGTACCAGAGCAGGCCGGGTGCCGAGCCCTGGACGACGTGCAACCCGGGAGCGTCCGACTGTGGCATGTCCGGCGATGGCATGTCCGGTAGTGCCGACATGACCCCTCCCCCCGGCTCGTCCTTGAGCGTCCCCGCACAACCATGATGTTTCTCAAGAAACAGTTACACCAGTCCCAGATACATCCCGGCCGCGCCACACCGCCCAGGGCTCCCCCGCGCTACCCGATCGGATGAGCCAGCCGAACCTGCACCTCGGTAGTGGACTCGCGCCAGGCTCACGGCCTGCCTCCTGGATCGATCAACTTCACCGCCGGCAGGCCGCCCCGATTCCGTCTGGCAGGAGAGCATTTCCGCCTCCGGTCTCATCGACCAGCTGCTCCGGATCCGCGAGTACAGTCTCGCCTACGAACAGGCAACGGTCATCGCGCTCGACCGGGCAGGCTCGCTCGGCTTGATCGAGCAGATCACGAAGGAGTTCGAGTGAAGCGCTCCGACTGGTTCAAGTCGAGCTACAGCGCCGACAACGCCCAGTGCGTCGAAGTCCGGTTGACCGGCTGGTTCAAGTCCAGCCACAGCGCGAACAACGCGCAGTGCGTCGAAGCCCGGTTCACCGCCGACACCATCCAGGTCCGCGACTCGAAGCACCCCACCGGCCCGCTTCTTTCCTTCCCCCGCAACGCCTGGGCGAAGTTCCTCACCCGCACCACCTGACCGCGACGGGTGCCCGTACAACCCGGGCCCGGCCACCGCCACCCCCGCCAGGAACCGCACCGAAGCCTCATACGAAGCCTCGATCAACTCAGCCGTATGCCCGAAGTCCAACGGCGTCACCGGCTGCACAGGCGGCCCCGGCAAATACAGCACCGGCACGTCGACCGCAGCCAGCTCCGCCTCCAGCACCGCCTGGTTGCGCGTACTCAACGTCACCCAGAACAGCAACGTCTCCGCCAAGTTGCCCGGCACCGCCGGCAGATGCCCCGGAAACG
This sequence comes from uncultured Saccharothrix sp., assembly GCA_965995405.1. Lineage (GTDB taxonomy): Bacteria > Actinomycetota > Actinomycetes > Mycobacteriales > Pseudonocardiaceae > Actinosynnema. The sequence goes on along the minus strand of CBHFOL010000122.1, from coordinate 6,036 downwards.
CGCAATCCAGCACCACCAACGACCGAGCCCCCATCGCCAGCGCCTGCCGGATCGGCACGTTCGCCAGCACCCCGCCGTCGTACAGCACCCGCCCCTCCCGGTGCACCGCCGGATAGATCCCCGGGATCGCCGCACTCGCCAGCACCGCCGACACCAGGTCCCCCGACGTCAACGTCACCGCCGTCCCGGTCACCGAATCCACCGCCACCGCCCCGAACGGCAACGTCAGATCCGCGAAATCCGTCACCCCCTCAAGCCCGAACGCCAACACCTCGGCCAGCCCGGTGTTCGGAAACAGGTGCGTCTTGTGCTGCCGCAACGTCCGAGCCTGCGCCAGCAACCCGCCGGGGAACACCCGCACCCGCTTCATGTGCTCCCAGATCACCGCCAGCCGCCGGAACGCCTGCTCCGGGTCCAGCGCCAGCAGAGCACCGTTCACCGACCCCACCGACGTCCCGACCACCAGATCCGGCGTCACCGAGTGCTCCGCCAACGCCCGCAACATGCCGACCTGCCCCGCGCCCAGGCTGCCTCCGCCACCCAGCACGAACCCGACCGGCCCAGGAAGTTCGATCACGCTCCGCATCGTCGCACGAATTCCCGAACCCGCTCGGCGGCCTCCACCCGGTGCCCGACATCCCACACCTCGACCTCCGCGTGCGGCACGTGCCGACGCATCCGCTCCGCCGCCTTCACCCCGTCGTGCACCACGCTCCGCGCCCCGAACACGGCCAGCACCGGCACCCGGATCGCGCTCAACGCCTCCCCCAACAACACCTGCGGCGGGAGGTGCGCCCGATACCCCCGAATCCCGGCCAACACCAGCCGCACCGCGGGCCCGTCCGGTGCCCCGGCCCACCGCAGGAACCACCGCCACACCCAATCACGCCTGATCAGCATGGCCAACGCACCCCGCCACACCACCCCGAACCCGAACCCCACCGACACCGCCGTCGGATCCAGCAGGCTCACCGAAGCCACCCGCCCCGGCGCATGGATCGCCGCCGCACACACGTGCCACCCACCGGTCGACGCACCGACCAGGTGCGCCCGCGCCAACTCCAACCCGGCCAGCACCTCGTCCAGCCACCGCCCCCGGTCGACGGTGTCCCGGATCGGCGCGGTCTGCGTGCTCATCCCCGGCTCCCCCAGCGTGTCGACCGCATACACCGTGTGACCATCGGCATACGCCGCCAACTCCGCACCCCACGAAACAGCCGTCGCGGACAACCCGGGCAGCAGCACCAGCGGCGGCCCCGCCCCGAACCGGTAGACCCGCGTCACGCCGAACGACGTCGGCACGTCCAGCTCCTCCGCCGGCTCCGGACACAGCGCCTTCGCCTCCCGATAGGCGGCGACGTACCGGTCCCGGGCTTCCGGGCTGACAAAACTCCCCCTCCCCATGCGGCGAAACCTACGAACGGCCGGCCCCGACGTATTGGACGAAAGTAAGCTCGACCCCATGGCCGGCTGGTCGATCATCGTGCCCCGAAGCCAAGTCGAACGCGCCGATCCCCTGATCTTCGGCACCCCGGGCGCACCCGGTGTCCTCAGCTACAGCGCCCACGACACCACAACCCACCAGCGCTGGACGGTCACCCCGCTCGGCGCGGTGACCGTCACCGTCGACCTGACCACCCCGGACCGCTTCGGACTCCCCCGGTCACCGGTCAACGGCCTCCACGACCGCCCCATGACCGCCGAACAGGCCGGCCACGCGGTAGGCGTCAGCATCGGCCTCGCCCCACACGCCGCACACGCCCTGTTCGGCCCACTCCGCGAACTCGCCAACACCACCGTCGGCCTGGCCGACCTCCTGGGCCAAGACGCACACCGCATAGCCGAGCAACTGGCCGAATCCCCCACCTGGCCGGCCCGCTTCCAGTTGCTCGACCGCCTCCTCACCGCCCGGATCACCCGGGGCCGGCACCCCGAACCCCGCATCCGGCACGCCTGGCAACGCCTCCACCACACCGGCGGCCGACTCCGCATCGCCGACCTGGCCGACGAGATCGGCTGGACCAGGCAAAACCTGACCACCCGCTTCCGCGACCACCTCGGCCTCAACCCCAAGTCCGCCGCCCGGGTCCTGCGCCTGCACCGGGCGGCGACCCTCCTGCCCACCACACCACCGGCCACCGTCGCGGCCGACTGCGGCTACGCCGACCAGCCGCACCTCAACCGCGACTTCCGCGCCCTCACCGGCATCACCCCGACGACCTACGCCGGGTGAACCGGCGGCCCGGCGGCGACCCGCTCCCGCACCTTCTCCGGCGTAGTCTCCCAGTCCGACTCGATCCACCACGTGGCACCGGCGTCCGCCCACTCCGACACATCGGCGACCCCCACCCCCTCGGCGATCACGTCGTAGCCCTCCCACGGCAGCCCCTCGGCCTCCCGCAACGCCCGCACCTCGGCCACCACCCGCGCCAGCTCCTCCGGACTCGACGCCCCGCGCGCCTCCCCGTCACCGACGATGTTCGTCAGCAGCCCGTCCCACCGCGCCGCCCGCCGCAGCGACACCCGGCGCGGATACCCGCCGACCACCCACACCGGCACGCGCGGCTGCTGCACCGTGGGCGGCGGCGGGAAGAAGTCGGTCGGCTCGACCCGGTAGCGCTCGCCGTGGAACGTGAACGGCTGCCCGCGCATCAGCCCGTCGTACACCGCGAGCCCCTCGTCCAGCAGCAGCGCCCGTTCCGCCCGCCCCGGATCGGCCTCGAACGCGGTCCACCCCGGGTGGATCGCACCCAGCCCCACCGCGAGCCGCACCCGTCCACCGGACAGCCGGTCCAGCGTGCCCACCCTGGACGCCAGGTCCCACGGCCGGACCCGCGGCAGCGGCGTCAGCATCGTCCCGACCACCAGCGACGACGTGCGCATCGCCGCGGCGGTCAGCGCGATCCACGCGTCCACTCCCCACACCGACTCCGCCAGGAACACACCGTCCCACCCGGCGGACTCCGCGAGTTCGGCGCACGAAGCCACGTCGGGCGCGTCGAAGAACGGCAACACGATTCCGCAATGCACCAAACGACCTTCCCACATCCCATGGCCCGTGCGCCACGACCACCCACCTAGTCCACTGTGGACACATCAGCCCCGGAACAGCGACCGGAGACGGAGTCACAGCTCCCGCTTGAACGCCTTCCCGAGCCCCGTCACCAGGCAGATCGCCAACACCCAGCCCAGCACCGTGAACGCCGACGACCACCACAGCGCCGCACCGTCCGGCACCCACACCTCCCGCTGCCGCAAGCTCGCCACCGGCAGCAGCAGGTCCAACGTGTACAGGAACGGCGCGAACTGCGCGCCGGACGCCTTCGGCTCCAGGAATCCCGCCGTGCCGATCGCGGAGAACACCCGCCACCCCACCAGCAGCAGCCCGGCCAGCCAGTACAGCACCCACAGCGGCCGGTACCCGTAGCCCACGGTGAACTTCAGCAGCCAGTCGAACACCCGCACCAGCCGCCCGTTCACGCCGGTCCGCGCCTTGCGTCGCGCGTCCTCACCGGCGATCAGCACCCGTTTCGCGTAGTCGTGCCGGCCCGCAGTCTCGTACACCTTGGCCAGCCGCAAGTACACCTGTGGCGTGTACCGGTGGTTGCGGCGCAGCCAGTCGATGCGGGTCGCCACGTCCGCGCCGTCCTCGGGCAGCGCCTCGTACACGAACTCGTTGAGCCGCACCCGGTCCGGCCACTCCGACTCCCGGTCGTCCAGGTGCGCGGCCTTCACCTGGTACAGGTCGATCCCGCCCACCGGCTTGGTGGCGAACTTCAACCGCAGCGGCCCGCCGACGCACGCGCCCTTGAGCACCAGCGCCCACCCGTTGCCCGCCAGTTCCGCCCTGGTGAACGACAGTTCGCCGGCGATCTTGGCGCTGCACAACGTGATCCGGCCCCGCACGTGCGCGTCGTCGAACTGCGCGGACTGCTTCACCTCGATCCGGTCGCCGCGCAGCGCGTCGGAACTGTTGGCGAAGTGCCCGCCGACGCAGTCCAGCCGGCCGCCGACCTTCGCGCCCACCAGGTCCACCAGGCCGTCGGCCACGAACCCGGTCCGGAACACGGCGTCCCGGGTCACCGAGATGCCGGTCGCCACGAGCGATTCCCGCCCCGGGTTGCGGAACTGGCCGCCGGTGCAGTCGAAGTTGCCGCCCACGGTGGAATCGCTGAGCACGACCCGTCCTTCGGCGTAGCAACCCTCGTGGCCGGTGCCGAACTCCGCGGAAGTCTGGGACAGCAGCAGGTCCCGCTGCACGGTCAGGCCGACCGCGTCCAACGCCGTGTCGGTGCCGTTGGCGAACCGGCCGCCCTCGCACCAGAGGTTGCCCTCGATCGTCGCGCCCGCGAGCAGGACCTTGCCCTCGGCCACGAAGCCGCTGCGGCAGATCACGTTCTGGGAGACCCTGGCCCGGGCCAGGTCGAGCACCTTGCGGCCGGGGTTGGTGAACCGGCCGCCGCTGAGGATGAGCTGGCCGCGCACGACGCACCCGGTCAGGTTCACCTCGCCGTCCACCGTGCAGCCGTCGGCGAACGACAGGTCGGTCGCCACGTCGAGCCCTTCCCCGCTCAGCGCGAGCCCGCTGGGGTTGCGGAACGCGCCGCCGGAGCAGTCGAACTTGCCGTTCACCTTCGCGCCGCGCAGGATCACCTCGCCGTCGACCGAGAAGCCCCTGCGCCAGAACATGTGCTCGTCGACGTTCAGACCGCTCAGCACCAGCGCCCGGCCGCCGGGGTTGCGGAACGTGGCGTCGTCGCACTCGAACTGGCCGCCGATCCGCGCGCCGATCATCGACACCGTGCCTTCGACTTCGAACCCGTTGGTGCACTGCATGTCCTGGGCCACCTGCGCGCCGTCCGCCCGCAGCGCGATCGCGCCGGGCGTGTCGAGCCTGGTTCCCAACAGCCGCCACTGGCCCTTGATCCGCGCCCCGGAGAACCGCACCTGCCCGGTGCTGGTGCAATCCCGCAGCACCACGTTGGTGGCCACGGTGATCTGGTCGCAGTGCAGGCCGGGCAGCCGGCAGTCGACCAGGTGGAGTCCCGCGACGGTGGCCTGCTCCAGGTTCGGCGTCTGCTCGAAATCGCAGTCCTCGAACTTCACCGGGTAGCCGATCTGTGCCGCTTCGAGGTCGAGCGCGCCCACCACCCGCATCTTCTTGAGCCACAGTCGCCGCGGCCGGATCCGGAGCAGGCAATCCCGCAGGACCGCCGCAGGGACGTCTCCCCCGCCCTCCGAGTACTCCACGACGCCGAAACTGTTCGCCGACGCCGACAGAGCCCGTTCGATCGCGCTCTGCCGAGTTGCCATCGCACCCCACCTCCCGCCAAACAGGGGTGTGGACTAGGTCGTCCGGCACAACCCGGCGTTACGGGAGGCACGCTCGGTTCACCCGATCGGTCGGGGACACGCCCGACCCGCCCGGCACCGCCCCTGCACCCGCGCACGGGGCGCGTGCGGGCACAATGGCCTGCTGTGACCACAGCCATCCACCAGAGGATCGCCGACGAGCTGGGCGTGCGGGACGGACAGGTCAGTGCCGCCGTCGACCTGCTCGACGGGGGCTCGACCGTGCCCTTCATCGCCCGCTACCGCAAGGAGGCGACCGGCGCGCTGGACGACGCCCAGTTGCGCACGCTGGAAGAGCGGCTGGGCTACCTGAGGGAACTGGAGGAGCGGCGGGCCGCCGTGCTCGACTCCATCCGGTCGCAGGGCAAGCTGGACGACGCCCTGGAAGCCCAGATCCTGGCCGCCGACTCCAAGGCCCGCCTCGAAGACCTCTACCTGCCCTACAAGCCCAAGCGGCGGACCAAGGCGCAGATCGCCCGGGAACAGGGGCTCGAACCACTCGCCGATGGATTGTTGAACGATCCTACGTTGGACCCGCAGGAGACCGCCCAGGCGTACCTGACCGAGGAGGGACGTCGGCTTCTCGAGGATCGTGTCAGCGTGCTCGCAGCGATCGTCGACCAGCTCCACGACGTGCTCGATGATCCGGAACGCAGCTCGGATCACATCGAGGAGTACCAACGG
>CBHFOL010000121.1:0-20908 GCA_965995405.1 uncultured Saccharothrix sp. | reverse complement strand
GTTGCCGTGGCTGTCGGTGTGGAACACCCGGTCGCCGACCTGGATGCGGGTCTCGGCGAGCGGCAGCCCGTCGGGTCGGTTGTAGGGCGGTTCGTGCAGGCGCATCGTGTGCCGGTCGCCCAGCTCCGGGTTCCGGTCGGTCCACGTGTCGATGTGCGTGAACTGCGACCTGCCGTCCGGCGTGAGCTCCGGCGACGTGTGGAACGAGCCGTGCCACACCAGCGTGCCGTTCTCGTCCCGCCGGTACACGTCGTAGCGGCGGTCCGGCTCCAGGTCGGTCCGGTTGCTGAACGGCGTCTGCGCCGGGTCCCAGTCCTCGACCCTGCGGTAGTTGTCGCCGTCCGGCGGCCGGTAGCGCGGCTCGTCGGGCATGCCGAAGTCGTCCACGTCGAAGTGCGGCCGGCCGTCGGGGTCGGTGTGGAACGTGAACGGCTCGCCGCCCGCGTGCACCCGGTAGTCCACGTCCGGCAGGGTCCGGCTCGCGTCCGGGTTCGCCATCGGGTCGGCCGGGGTGCCGGTGCGGGTGTTCGGCGTGTGCGCGTCCACGTGCGTGATGCGCGGCGGGTCCGACTTGTCGGTGTAGACCGTCGTCCGACGTCCCTCGGAGTCGGTGATCTCGTACCTGGTCTCCGGCTTCAGCTCCGGGTTGTGCGTCGGCGGGTCGTAGAACGGCTCGCCCGGGTTGACCGTGCGGGTCTCGGTGTGCCGGTAGTGCGGTTCCTGCCAGTCGATGTCCTGGTGCGTGGGCGTTTCGCGTTCGCCCGGCAGCGCCGCGCGGTCCCGCGCGTCGGTCGGGTCGAGGCCGTGCTTGTCGGCGTCGTGGGTGCCCGGGACGAAGCCGTCCTCGCTCGCCTTGGTGCGGGTGCCGTCGGGCCGGTGGGTCTCCCACTCGCCGTTCGGCGGGATCTTGGGCTGGCGGTTGCCGTCGGGCCCGATCTCCGCGTCACTGGTGTAGACCCGGCCGTTGCTGTCGGTCCAGGCGGGCTTGGTGGGTGCGAGGACGTCGGCCCCGGTGCTCCGGGAGAGCCGGTTGGCGAAGTCGTTCGTGCCCGCGTCGCAGCCGATCAGCCGGATGGGCGTCTTGCCGTCCCAGCCGTTGCGGCGCAACAGGTCCCCGTATTCCTCGGGGCTGTAGGTGTGGTTGCCGATGCGGGCCCGGCCGTCGGGGGTGATGTGGACGTCGGCGGTGAAGTAGCGGGGGTCGGGCGGCACCCGGTGCGGGAGGTCGCCCATGTCGCTGTCACCGCGGTGGTGCGACACACCGGCCGGTGTGGTCTCGCCGTGCTGTGCGTGCGCGGTGTCGATGTCCGGGCGGTCCGGGTCGGCGTGGTGCGAGCCGTCCGGGCCGTCGGGGCTGTGCGGGCTGTCGGTGCTGTGCGGGCTGTGCGGCGAGGCATCCGCGTCGTGGTCCCGGTGCGGCGGCTTCCAGTCGTCGGAGTCACGGCGGGGTGCGGGTGCGCCGTCGGGGTCGTTCCGGTGGCGCGGGCCGCCATCCGGGTCGGAGTGCGGCGTGCGCTGCTGTGGTGGCCCGTTCGGGTCGCGTTGGGGTGCGTGCGGGTCACGCTGCGGTGGCGGCCCGGAAGGGTCGCGGTGCGGCGGCGTGGTGCCATTCGGCCGCCCGTCGACACCGTCCCCGCCACGCGGGCGGGGGCCGTCGGGACGGCTGTGCGGGGCGTCCGGGCGCGGCGAGAACGGCCCCTGTTGCGGCGGTCCACCCTGCGGACGTCCGTGTGGCGGCCCGGAGTTGGCCGGTCCGGAGAACCCCGGTCCGGTGTTGCCGGGCGCGCGGTGCTGCGGTCCTGAGCTGGAAGGTCCCGCGTTCGACGGTCCGGTGTGCGACGGCCCTGTGTTGGAGGGTCCGTTGTGGGTCGGTCCGGTGTGCGACGGCCCGGCGTCGGACGGTCGGTTGTGCGAAGGCCCTGCGCTGGACGGTCCGGTGTGCGACGGGCCCGCGTGGGGCGGGCCTGCCTGCGACGGGCTCGTGTGCGGCGCACCGGCTTGTGGTGATCCGGTGTGGGATGGGCCTGCGTGAGGCGGGCCTGGGCGGGACGGACCCGCGCCGGGCGAACCTGGGTGGCCGGGACCGGCTTGGCCCGGGCTGGTGTGAGACGGACCGGTGTGGCCGGGCGCGGCACCGGTCGGCCCGGCGTGACCTGGTCCGGCCTGGCTGGGGTTGGTGCCCGAAGGTCCGGATGGGCGCGACGGTTCCGGGGTACGGGCCGACGGGACGCCGGAGCCCGTGTCGCCACGGCTGCCGGGCGTTCCGGTCCAGCCTGCGCCACCGCCGGGTCGTGAGCCGCCGGGCGATCCGCCTGGTGCGCCACCTCCCGGTGCACCCCCGCCGGGAGTGCCTCCGGTTGCCGGGTTCTGGCCCGGGTTGGGTGGTGTGCCGTGGTTGCCGGGGATACCGTCGCGTGACGGACCCGACGGTGAGGCGTGGTCGGGTCGGGCGGGGGCGTCCGGCGTGGCTGCGGTGGACGTCTGGGTGTGGTCGAACCTGGCCGGCGCAGGGGCAGGCGTGCCCGAGCCTGCGCCGGAACTGCCGCCGGAACCACCGCTGTGGCCGCCGGGGCTGCCGCTGTACCCACCGGAAGACGGGTTGCCGCTGGAGGACGGGCTGCCGCCCTGACCGCCCGGAGCATGCCCGCCAGGAGCAGCGTTGCCCGGAGCAGAGTTACCGGGAGCGGGGTTGCCGCCGGGGCCACCGCGAGTCTCGCCGACTGGCGTGTGGCCGCCGGGCGCGGGGTTCCCGCCGGGTCCGCCGCGTGTTTCGCCGACCGGGGTGTGGCCGCCAGGTGCGGTGTTTCCACCGGGGCCGCCGCGAGTCTCGCTTACGCCGTATGGGGAGGCCGACGGGTTGCCTCGTGGCGGGGAGTCGGTGCGGGGTGCGCCGCCGGGGCCGCCTCGTTGTTCGCCCAGGCCACGGGGCTGGTCGCTGTCCGGGGAGCCCGAACTGTCGGTGCGGCCGGGGCGGGGGCTGCCGGGGGTGCCCGTGCTTGTGGGGTCGCTGCCGGGGCGGGTGGTGGTGTCGGTCGGGGTGGACGAGGTGGAGGTCGTGCCGTCGCCTGGGCGGCTCGACGGGGTGTTGCTGCTGCCCGGTGAGGAGTCGCCCGGTGACGAGTTGCCCGGCGAAGAGTCGCCGGAAGGGGAGTCGCCGGACGAGGAGTCGCCGTCGGGGCGGGTGGAGGCGGAGGGGGCGTCCACGTCGGCCTTGCCGGTCTGGAGGAAGCCGCCCTTCTTGATGTTCTTCGGGTCCAGGACGTCCAGGCCGGTGGCCTTGCCGGCGAGCTTGCCGACCACCTTCATGACCTTCTCGAAGACCTCGACCAGACGCTTCAGCATCGGCGAGACCTTCTTGATGGTGTTCAGCAGGTCCTTGATGATCTTCGCGATCTTCGCGGCCCACTTCGAGATCGCGGTCACCGCCTGCGCCACGATCACTGGAGTGCCGAACCCGAGCGAGAACACCGCCTCCAGCACCCAGGCGATGAGCTTGCCCACCAGGTCGGCGATCAGGTCGCGCACCATCTCGCGGACGAAGCCGACCACCATCCCCATGAGCCCCACCACCGTGCCCACGGTGGAGGCGGCCGACGCGGCACCGGTCAGCGCGTCACCGTGGACCTGGGAATTGGTGAGGTACTGCGCGGCGGCTGCGCCCTCCCAGCCGGCGGTGCCGGAGGCGACCGCCGCCTTGTAGTCCTCGGCGACCTTCCCGAGTTCGGTGCCGACGTTCTTCCACGTCGTGGAGTAGGACTCGATCACCGGCGGGTTGCCGGCCAACCAGTCGAGCATGTCCTTCAACGGCTGCATGTGTTCCATCAGGAACGACGCGGCCGACGACAACAACGTGCCGAACGGGTCGATGGCCATCGCCGCCGCGTCGGCCGCCAGACCGACCATGCCCAGGCCGGCCTCGACCCAGTTGCCGTCCTTGATGCCGTTGAACGTGTCCATCGCCGACTCGGCAATGGAAATACCCGTCGCCCAGCCGTTGTCGCCCGTGCCCGCGTTGAAGAACGAGTTCGACTCCGCGGGCGGAGCCGCGACCAGCGGATTCTCCCCGGCCATCAGCCACCGACCTCGACATCGACGGTGAGCCGACCCGTGCGCCACCGCAGCGCCGTCCCCCGGTACCAGCACGCCTCGCGCACGAGTCCCCCTCCTCGCCCCTCAATCAACTACACAGTGACGTTACGCCACGTCGGTTGGTTCCATGTGCGTTTTGGGCGGTAGCAAAGAACCGGAATCGCCAGTTGTCAATCGGACCGGTGATAAGTGCTCGAAACGGCAGTTCTGCGGCGCACTCGCGGGCCGTTGACGATAGCCGAACCGCCAGTACATGGCCGGACACCGGTTGGTGAGCCTCAGTCTGGGCGCGGACATGTATATGTCCAAAATAGACACTCGCGAAGGTTCAACCCCGCCGAGTATGCGCGCGCTGGCTGGAGGACCGAAAGCAACGGATCGTCGCCTTCCTCGACACCTTGTACATGACCCGCAACCTCACGTTCCACACAGCACTGCCAGCCGTGACCACGTCCGAGCACGAGGGCGAGCACCCGCCGAAGCTCCTGGGCGGGGCGCGGCGGCAGGGAGGCGGTGCGCCAGGCGACGAAGCCGTCCGGTCGGACGAGGGACGCGCCGGTCCCGGTGATGCCGTACGCGTCGAGCAGCCGTTCGTCGGCGTGCCGGACGTTCAGCGCGACGCCGGCCGTCCGCGCGGCCTCGTCCCACTCCGGGCCGGCTACCAGCGTGAACGCGTCGTGGTACAGGTCGATCGTGGACAGGCACTGGTCCAGCCACACGTGGGGCGCGCGGAATCCCGGGCGGCCACTGGGCGAGCGCGGGTCCTCCAACGGCCCGTCCGCGACGGGTGTCTCGGCGAGCACCGCGGCGGAGTCGTACCGGTACCCGAAGATCATCGAGAGGTCGTCGACCCTGGTGACGTCCTCGTGAGTACCTCGGTGGCGGGCCTGGAGAAGCTGCATCGCGGCTTCCAGCGTCACCTGCGCGACCGGACGGCGCTCGGCCTCGTAGGTGTCCAGGAGCGCGTCCCCGGCCTGGCCCTTGAGCACGGCGGCGAGCTTCCACGCCAGGTTGTGCGCGTCGGCGATGCCGGTGTTGGCGCCGTACGACCCGGCGGGCGGCACGACGTGGGCCGCGTCGCCGGCGATGAACACCCGCCCGGCCCGGTACCGCCGCGCGACCCACCCGCCGACGGTGCTGCCGGCGACCAGCTGCGGCGACCCGGGCACCGGGGGCACGCGCCGCGTCACCGGCTTGCCTGCCTCGGTGAGCGTGAGCTCCAGGTCCGGGTCGCCGACCGCGATCCGGACCAGTTCGACGCAGCGCTGCTCCGTGAAGTCGTCGGTGCTTTCGCCGTTCGCCGGGTCGTAGGGAACGCCCAGTGACCACCGCCCGAACTCCCGCAACGGAACCAGGGCCGTGCCCGTCGTCGGCCGGTCGAGGTAGGCGAGCAGGAACCGGCGGTCGCGCAGCGCGGTGGTGAGGTCGGCCTCGAAGATGAAGTACGCGGCGTGGATCAGCACGCCCGGCCCGTCCGCGCCGATGCCGAACCGCTTGCGCACGCCCGCGCGATGGCCGTCGGCGGCGACCACGTAGTCGGCACGGATGCTTTGCGCGGCACCGCTTTCGAGATCGCGGACGACGGCCGTGACGCCGTCGGCCCCGGCGTCCAGGGAGATCAGCTCGGTGCCGAACCGCACGTCGGCTCCGCTGTCCTCGGCGGCGGTGCGCAGGACCCGTTCCAGTTCGTCCTGGTCGATCATCACCCAGTCGGTGGGGCTGACCGTCTTCGGCGGCCGGACCTGGGCGAGCACGTCGACGCGGAACCGCTCCTCGCCGGCCAGGGTCTCCGCGCCGAGCATCTCGGGGAAGTCGACCAGCATCGAGGTGCGGTCGCGGATGTCCTGTTCCAGGCCGAGGGCGCGGTAGATCTCGATGGAGCGCGGGTTGAACGCCCGCGCCTGCGGCACCAGTGCCGTGGACGGGTGCCGTTCCACCAGGATCGGGCGTATTCCTTGTCGGGCGAGGAAAAGCGCCGTGGACAGGCCGGTGGTGCCGCCGCCCACGACGAGGACGGCGGTGTGGTGGTCGTGTGGTCGGGTCATGGCTCGGACACTCCTGTCTTCAGGGTGGACCGGACGTATGTTCAACCATCCACATCACTGTGTCAATCATTTGTTTGATTACGTCACTTGACTGTTTGGGACTGCCAGGCGGATGTATAGTCGCGGCGTGTCCACGTCGAAGGCCCGCAGGTCACCCAAGCCGCAGGAGCGGCAGCGGGACCCGGAGCGCACGCGCAAGCTGATCCTGGACGCGGCGGTCGCCGAGTTCGCCGCGCACGGCTTCGCGGGTGCCCGGATCGGCGCGATCGCGGCCCGGGCCGGGGTCAACCAGCAGCTGATCTCGTACTACTTCGACGGCAAGGAAGGGCTCTACCGGGCCATTTCGGACGGCTGGCGGCAGCGGCAGGGCGAGCTGGTCGAGCCCGGCACGCCGTTGTCCGAGCAGGTGCGCCGGTACGCGCTGGAGGCGTTGGCCAACCCGGACGGCGTCCGGCTGCTGGCGTGGGGCGGCCTGGAGTACGCCGGCCCGGAGACCGATCCGGACCACGCGCCGCGGGCCGAACGGATGCGGGAGAGCGTGGACGGGATCCGCGCGCTCCAGAAGGCGGGCAAGCTGCCGTCGGAGTTGGACCCGAACTGCCTGACGATCATGCTGCTGGCCGCCGCGATGGCGACCACGTCACTGCCGCACGTCATCGAGGGGCTCTGCGGGGTCGATCCCCGGTCGGCCGAATTCGTGGAGCACTACGCCGAGCAGGTCGCGCTGTTGACCCGGCTCCTCGGGCTCGACCACGGCTAGTTGCCTGCCCTGTCACACGTATGGGTGACAGGGCGTAACCGGTTGCGACGTTCGGCCGACATCACCTCCATCAGCCCTGGAGGTCGCGATGTGGTCCGGAACAGCGACAGCTGCCAAACGGGTGCCGGTCTTCGTCCTCGTCGTCTTGTCCGCCGCGCTGTGGTCGGCTCTGCGTGCCATGGACAACCTGATGTCGATGGTTCAGCAGAGCGGTCAATCTTCAGGCGGGGTCGAGGCCATCGCATCCGGCCTGCCGATCGGGTTGGTCGAGCGCACGACGGACCTGCTCCAGGCATGGGCGGCCACATCGACCGAGACCCGATCGCTGCTCAACGGCGCGATGGGCGCGTACTTCTGGGTGGATCTGCTGTTCTGCGTCGCCTACCTGATGCTGCTGTGGGCTGTGTGGCGGAAGGTCCGGCCGGTCGAGGGCGGGCAGACGTCGCCATCGCCGCTGTTCGCGTTGGTCAAATCGGTGCGCTGGTGGTTGCTGGTGCCGATCGGTTTGGCGGACCTGTTCGAGAACAGTGCCCGGTGGTGCCTGTTCACCCTTGTCGACGTGCCGGAGAAAGTGCCGCCGGGCTGGTTGGTGTGGCTGTCGTGGATCTTCACGGTGCTGAAGTTCGGCCTGCTGCTGTTGGTCGTCGCCGCTCTCGTGGAGGGGGCACGGGTGAAGGTCCCCTGGTCGCAGTGGCGGCGCGGGATCGGCCGCGGACTGTGGCGGCTGCGGGTCGGGGTCGCCGGGGTGGTGCTGTTCACCGCACTGATGCTGTTGGAGCAGACCGGGCAGGCACTGGACCTGGTCCGCACGTGGTCACAGGGTTGGCAAGGCGCGGAGGCAGCGGCGGCGGCCGTGGGCGGTGCGGCGTTGCTGGGATTGGCGGCGTGGTTTGCGGCGCGCCGGCTGGTACTCGCCTCCTGGACGCGCTACGGGGTGAAGCTGCGCTGGTGGTGGCTGGTGGGCACCGGCGTCGCGCTGAGTGCGGCGGCGTTCTGTTGGGGCTGGACACAACTGGCCGGCCCGGGGCTCGTCATCGGTGTGGTCGGCGTGCTGGGGTTGCTCTGGGACACGTTCGCGTCGCCCGGCCTGTCGACGTGGGAGGTCATCGCGCGGCAGAGCCAAGCCGCTGACGCCGGGGCACCTGGCGACGACCTGCGTGGCCGGACCACGGAACTGGCCCGGGGATTGGCCGTCACCCCCGTGGTGGCGCTGGGATTGGCGGCCGTCACGGCCTTCACGCCGGCGGTGCTCGTGATGCGGTACGGCGGCCGTGAGGACGTGCTGGTGCTGTTCCTGGCGACCTGCGCGACGACCGTCGCCACGCCGATGGCAGCCTGGGTCCTGGTCTCCTGGCTGAGACGGATCGATCAACCGCTGACGGTGCCGGACAGGGACGACCCACCGCTGACATGGTGGGCACGGATGCTGCTGGCCGGGTTGGCCCTGCTCGTGGTGGGCGTCCAGCTGACGGCGATCGTCGGCGACAGCGCGCCCGTGGTGTCGGCGCTGGTGGTGGTCGCGTTGTTCCTGGCGTCGGTGGTGTTCCTGCTCAGCGAGGCACAACGGTGGGCCGAGCGCACGCCCGTGCCGTCCGGACTGCTGTTCTTCGGGTTCTCCCGCATCCCGGTGGTGGTCCTGCTGACGGTCGCGTTGGCGGTGAGCAGTTTCGGACCGCTGAACGACGGCTCGTCGCACGACGTCCGGCACAACGACACCGCTGTGCCCGCCGGCGTGGACGTGGAGACACTGTGGACTCGATGGCGCGCCGACAACTGCCTGGATGAACAGACCGGGAAGGTACCGCTGGTACTGGTCGCCAGTCACGGCGGCGGACAACGGGCGGCGTACTGGACGGCCTCCGCGCTCACCGACCTGTTCGGCACCGACCTCGGACCGTGCAAGCGCTCATCGGCGGTGTTCGCGCTCGGCGGGGCCTCGGGCGGCAGCTTCGGCAGCACGGCGTGGCTGACGGCGCTGGGTGAGAGTGACCAGAAGTGGTATGAGACGTTGGGGAAACAGGACTTCCTGACCGACCCGATCGCCTGGATGCTCACCGCCGACCTTGCCCGCGCCTATACCGGGTTCAAGGGCGAAGACCGGGCGTCACGGCTGGAGAAGCGCTTTGAAAACGGGCAACCGGGACTGGGTGAGGACTACTTCGCCGACCAACGCGGCAGCGGCGGCCTGGGGCCGTCCCTCGTGTTCAACGGCACTCAGGTGGAGACCGGCTGCCGGCTGAACGTCTCCGACGTCCGCCTGGCCGGCAGTGCCCACGCCTGCAACGACTTCGGCAACGGCGGCACCGCACCCGCGACCAGTGACCTGCTCGATTACCTGTGTGCCCGCGATGGCGGGCCGGCGGGCAGCATGAACCGATCCACGGGCGCACTGCTGTCGGCACGGTTCCCCTATGTGTCCCCGTCCGGAAACCTCTACCGGTGCGACACCGGCGACCGGATCGCCGTCGTGGACGGCGGCTACTCCGACAACACCGGCGTGGACGGAGTGCTGTCGCTGTGGCACGAACTGGAGGGGCACGTCGCGAAGCACAACGCGCGCGGCAAAACACAGGTGGTCCCCGTGTTCGTGATGATCGACAACCACTACCGCACGCAGGCCGAGGCCAAGCCGGCCTCGCGCACACAGGAACTGTTCGTGCCCACCAACACCAAGGACCTGCCCGACGAGTTGGACGACGTGATCGCCGAACAACGGGCGAGGGCGGCGTTCAGCGGCAAGCTGCCCGGCGTCGAGGAGAAATGCCCGCTCGGCGGGACAGCGGACCGGTTCTTCACACTGCACCCCGTGGTGTCACCGGGACTCCAGGCGCCGACGGCGTGGACACTGTCCCAACTGGCCGTCGAGGACCTGGACCGGCAGCGGGGCAAGGCGCTGGAACAACCCGCGCCCACCGCCCTGAAGAGCTGGGTGGGCGGCACCGTCGACTGCTCCGGTGGCGGCAACTAGTGGCTCGGCCGACCGCTCAAGCGCCGTGCTGAGTCCTTTGTGGATGGTCACAGGGCCAGTGGCAGGGTGGCGCGGACGTGTGCCGTGGCACGGCCGGAAGTCCGGACCAAGCCCAGCGCTCCCGCCATGCCCTTGACGTTGGCCGCGGGTTCGACCACCCGGGCCACCGTGGTGGTCCGGGTCTCGCCGGATCCCGTCCGGCTCAGGGTGTAGGTCGTGCAGGTGAACCGGCTGCCCGGCGCGAACCAGCCCGGCGGGACCTGCGTCCGGCGGCTGGGCGAGTAGCACACCTGGCGGATCCGGTTGGCCGACCAGGCGTGCCAGGACTCGTCCACCAGGCCCGGTGCGCCGTCGGCCAGGCCCAGCGCCATGAGCAGGTCCTGGTGGAGCTCCGGCGTGTCCAGCACGATGCCGGGCTGTCCCTCGCGGGTCAGGTTGCGGGCCAGGCGCAGGGCCGCCGCCGACGTCGCCTTGCGCGCGCCCTCGTGACCTCCGCCCCGGGCCAGCGTGGCGGCCGGGTCGTCGGCGGCCCGGTAGCGGATCGCCAGCCAGTGCACCCGGACCGGCGCGGACGGGGTGCCCGGTGCCGTCCACACGGCCAGCTGCGCGCCGGTCAGTCGGATGTCGGTTGCGTCGAAAGCCTTGTGCAGCAACGGGATCAGTCGGCTCGGGTCGGGCCGGGCGGCGGGCGCTACCCGGATGACGGCCGAGTACGCCAGGTCGTCACCCGTGCTGACCAGGCCGACCCGGTTGCCCGCCCGGTCCACGTGGGTGTGCAGGCGCAGGTTCGGCAACAGCGCGACCAACGGCGTGGGCGCGGGTTTCGGCGTGCCCGCCTGCCGTGCCAGGTAGTGGAACGCGGTCGCCGCCCATTGGCACAGCAGGCGGCCGTTCCACCGGATGGCCGTCACGGCGAACGTGATCGCCGCCAGTGCGACGGTCACCGCGCCGGCCGGATCGACCGGGAACGGCGTCGCGATCACCGCCAGCGCGGCGATCTCCCATACCGCCACCCGGCCGACGCCGATCCGCCGAATCCGGCTTCGTTGAGCCGAACGGACGTCGGGAGTACGCGGAAGAGCAGCTGTGCCGTTCATGGACTCGGACCATCCTTCGCCGCCGTGCGCGATCGGTGGATGCGTGATCATCGCTGCCGGTAGTATCCCGACGGTCGGGTGCGACGCCAAGCGCTCCGGGAGTTTTCGTGTGGACACAACGGGATCAGGTGCAGGCCTATCAGTTCCTGCGGCGCAGGCTGGTGTCGGCCCTGGTGTCCGCGGACGCCAACAACCCGGTGTCCCCGGTGAAGCCGCCCGTGCTGGGCACGCTGATCGGTGTCGCCGTGCTGCTGCTCGTCGCGGCCGTCGTCGGCGTGGTCGGGCTGTTGCGGCCGGGCAGCGGCACGGACTGGAAGCAGGCCGGCCAGGTCGTGGTGGAGAAGGAGACCGGGGCGCGGTTCGTGCTCGGGCAGGGCGGCGTGCTGCACCCGGTGCTGAACTTCGCGTCCGCCCGGCTGTTCGTGGGCGGTGAGGGCGCGAAGGTCGTGACCATCCCGGCGAAGTCGCTCGACGCCGCACCGCGCGGCTCGACGGTGGGCATTCCC
Organism: uncultured Saccharothrix sp.; assembly: GCA_965995405.1. Classification (GTDB taxonomy): domain Bacteria; phylum Actinomycetota; class Actinomycetes; order Mycobacteriales; family Pseudonocardiaceae; genus Actinosynnema. The sequence continues at coordinate 9,443 of CBHFOL010000121.1, read as the reverse complement.
GGCGCGCCGGACTCGTTGCCGGACAAGGGGAAGCTGGTGTCGGGCCCGTGGACGGGCTGTTCGCGCACGTCGGCCGACCGGCCCGCCGCCGACCAGCCGAAGTCGACCGTCGTGCTCGGCCGGGCGGTCGACGGGCGGCGGCTGGCGGTCGGTGAGGGCGTGCTGGTCGGGTCGCGGACCGGTGAACGGTTCCTGGTCACCGACGGCAGACGGCACCGGCTCGCGGACGACCGGGTGGTGGCCGCGCTGGGCCACGCTTCGGCCGCCGTGGCACCGGTTTCCGCGGCGTGGCTGAGCAGCGTGCCCGCCGGCCGCGACCTGGCGGTCACCCCGGTCCCGGGCACCGGACAGGCGGGACCGGCGGTCGGCCGGGTCGCCACGGTCGTCGGCCAGGTCCTGGTGTCCGAGGGACCGGAGGAGTTCTTCGTGGTCACGGCGAACGGGATCCGCGCGGTCACCGAGACGCAGGCGAGACTGGTGCTCGGCGCGCCGGACGTGGGCAGCGCCTACCCCGGCCAGGTGCCGCGCGCGGTGCGGGTGGCGGCGGCCGACGTGGCGGCGCTGGCCCGGCCGGCGGACGCCGAGACGGCCGAGTACCCGGCGAAACGGCCGGTGCTCGTGCCGATCGAGCCCGGGACCGCCTTGTGCGCCACGGAGTTCGCGGCGGGCCGGGCGGTGGTCGTGGTCGGCGGCGCGGTGCCGGCGGTGGACGCGGCGGCCGTGGTGCGGCCCGCCGATCCGAGCGGGCGGGTGGCGGATGACGTCGTGGTGCCGGGCGGCACCGGGGCGCTGGTGGCGGAGGAACCCGCGCCCGGCGCGAAATCCGGCACCGTGTACCTGATCACGGACACCGGCCTGAAGTACCCGGTGGCCGGCGACGAGGCGGTCACCGCGCTCGGCTACGGCCCGGCGACCAGGCACGGCGTGCCCGCGTCCGTGCTCGCCCTGTTCCCGACCGGGGTTCCGCTCGATCCCGCGCGGGCCAGGCAGACGATCGGCGGCTGATGGGCTCGGCGGAACGGGAACTGCTGCGCACCGGACTCCGGTACGCGCTGGGCCTCCGGTTCGTCGTGGTCGCCGTCGCCAGTCTGGCGTCCCTCGCGCTGGACACCACGGCCTCGCCGGCGCTGACCGCGTCGCTGGTGGTGGGGCTCAACCTGTGGAACCTGTGGCACGCCTACCGGTTCGTCCGCCGCCCCGGTCCGCTGCTGATGGTCGCCGACGTGCTGGTGGTGGCCGCGATCTGCCTGACCCAGGCGTGGACCGTCGCACCCTCGACGAACACCTCCAGCACGGACTGGGTGATCGTGACGTCGGCGATCGTCGTCGTCACCTACCCGTGGCAGCTGGGTCTGGCCGCGCACGCGTCGGCGACGCTGGTCCTGATGGCCGCCTACCTGGCGGGCTCGGCGCTGGCCGATCCGGTGAACTGGCTGGCCGCCGCGCCTGTCCAGCTGTGGATGGTGATGGAGGCGGCGCTGTCACGGGCGCTGTACGTGCTGGTGCGGCGGGGCGCGCGGGCCGCCGACGACTTGGTGGCCCGGGGCGAGCGGCTGCGCCGGGAGGCGGCGGTCGCGGCTGCCCGGCGGGCCGACGAACGCGAGTACCTCGCCTCGCTGCACGACACCGCGTCCGCGACCTTGTTCATGGTGGGCGCGGGCGTGGTCGGCCGGAGCGAGCGGTGGTTCGCCGACCAGGCGGCGCGCGACCTGGAGGTCATCCAAGGCGAGTCCGGGGTGGCCGCGGGTGACGTGGACCTGGTGGCGATGCTGCGCGACGTGGCCCGGCACCGCCCGTTGACGGTCAGGTGGAACGTGCCGGACGCGCTGCGCGTCCCAGCGGTGGAAGCGGTTGCGCTGTGCCACGGCACCAGGGAAGCCCTGACCAACGTGGTGCGGCACTCCGGGGTGGAGGAGGCGACGATCACGGTCCGGCGCGGTGGTGACGTGGTGGTGGTCGAGGTGGCCGACGAGGGTCGTGGGTTCGACCCGGCCGAACCGGTCGGCGACCACTTCGGCGTCACGAGATCGCTGGTGGAGCGGATGGCGCGGACCGGCGGCCGGGCCGAGGTGGTGGGCCGTCCGGGGCAGGGTGTCACGGTGCGGCTGGAATGCCCCGTGGTGGCACCGGGAACGTCCTCGGCCGACGACCGGATCATCGCCGCGAAGTACCTCCAGGGCCTGCGCTGGGCCGTGCTGGCGATGAGCCTGGTCGTGCTCTTCGGACTGGACCTGCCGAAGCTGATCGCCAACACCGACGGGTACGAACCGCTGTGGGCGCAGTTCCTCGCGTTCGGGGTGTTCGCCGGGGTCGCCGCGGTCTACGGCGTGACCACCTGGCGGCGGCGTCCGCTCGGCTGGTGGCGGTGGCCGTTGCTGGTGCTGGTGTTCGCGGTGTCGGTGCTCGCCACGGAGTCCGTCGCGCCGGACCGGCGGCTAGGGATCGCGCATTGGTCCGAAGGCGACGCGGCTTGGTCGGCGGTGCTGTTGGTGCTGGACAGCCGGATCGCGGTGTTCGTGGCGGTGGTCGTCGCCCAGTACGCGGTGACGTTCGGCCACGTCATCGCGGCCGGCCAGTCGGCGCTGACGGTCACCGACGCGGTGAACGCGACCGTGCTCGTGCTGAGCTACCAGATCGCCGTCGGCATGATCGCGGCGGTGCTGCGGCACGTCGCGCGCTCGGCCGCCCGGATCGCCCGGGAAGAGGAGGACCTGCGCACCGCCGAGGCGGTGGCGCGGCAGCTGCACCAGGACCGCAAGGACCGGTACGCGGCGCTGGGCGAGTCGACCAGGCTGCTGCTGAGCGGGCTGGCCTCCGGTGAGCTGGATCCCGGTGACGGCGGGGTGCGCCGGAGATGCGCGGTGGAGGCGGCGCGGATGCGCAGGCTGTTCGCCGAGGACGCGACGGCGGCGGACCCGCTGCTGGAGGAACTGCGGACGGCGGTCGAGTCGGCGGAGCGCAACGGGGTGAAGGTGCAGTTCGCCGAACGCGGCGAGCGGCCGGCCGTGCCGACGGCGGTGCGGCGCGCGTTGACCGGACCGGCGATCACGGCGCTGGCGACCGCCGCCGCCCGTGCCCGGGTGACCGTGGTCGGCAGCGGGGGAGAGGTGACGGTGAGCGTGGTCGCGGACGCCGAACTGCCGCAGCTGCCCGCCGTGGCCGAGCGGGACGTCACCACGTCGGTGCTGGTGGACGGCGATCGGGTCTGGGTGAAGGCGACCTGGCGAGGTGGGGCGTGATCACGGCTGTCGTCGTGGACGACCACCCGGTGGTGGTGGCGGGTGTGCGGGCGTGGTGCGCGGCGGCCAAGCCGCCGATCCACGTGGTCGACGCGGGCGCGGGCACGTCGGTGGCGTGGCTGGAGCCCGGCGCGCACGCGGACGTCGTGGTGCTGGACCTCCAGCTCGACCGGACCGGTCCGGCGTACGGGGACCTCAAGCGACTGGTCGACGCGGGACGCCAGGTCGTCGTGTACACCATGCGGGACGACCGGTCGACCGCGTTGAACTGCCTGGACATCGGGGCGTTCACCTACCTGACCAAAGCGGAGGGTGAGGTGCACCTGGTGTCGGCGATCCGGGCCGCCGCCGCCAACGAGCCGTACACGCCGCCCGCGCTGTCCGGCGCGTTCGGCACCGACACCCGTCCCAACCGGCCCAAACTGGCGCGGCGGGAAATCGACGTGCTGTTGGAGTGGTTCCACAGCGAGTCGAAGGACATGGTGGCGCGGCAGCTGGGGCTCTCGGCCCGGACGGTCAACTCCTACCTGGCCCGGGTGCGGGTCAAGTACGCGGGTGTCGGGCGGGACGCGCCGACCAAGGCGGCGCTGGTGGCGCGGGCCATCCAGGACGGACTGGTCCGGGTCGACGAGCTGTGAGCCCGGAACTGTGAACGATTGAAGTACGAACGGACCTCATCCAATCGATACGGACGTCACTAGCTTGGTCACCGAGAGCGATCGGGGAGGGACTGTGACGGAGGATTCGGTCCGGGTCGGGGTGATCGAGGACCACCCGCTGTACCGGGCGGCGGTGGCCAGGGTGCTGGCCGACGCGCCGGACCTGGAGCTGGACGCGGTGGCGGAGTCGGTGGCCCAGTTCGCGGCGCGGCGCAGCGGACCCGGCGGTGTCGTCGTGCTCGACCTGCGGTTGCGGGGTGTGCGGGACACGGCGGCCGTGATGGAAGTCGTCTCGTTGGGGCACAAGGTGCTCGTGCTGTCCGCGCACGCGGCCGAGGCGGACGTGCTGGGCGCGATGGCGGCGGGCGCGCGGGGCTACCTGTCCAAGGAGTCCGACGGCGCGGAGATCCTGCGTGCGGTGCGGGAGATCGCGGTCGGCAACAGCTACGTGTCGCCCACGCTGGCGTCCGCCGTGCTCACTTCGCGTGAGCGCAACACGGGGCCGGTGTTCGACCTGTCGTCGCGGGAACGCCAGGTGCTGGCGCTGCTCGCGGCGGGCGCGCGGGACCAGGACATCGCCGAGGCCATGTCGATCTCCATCCGCACGGTCCGGTCCTACCTGGACCGGATCCGGGACAAGACGGGCTGGCGGCGCAGACCGGAACTCACCCGCTTCGCCATCGAGGAGGGACTCGCCTACCAGGCCCGGACGGCGTGAATGTGGTCCTGGTTGCTGGGGGTGGGGTGCGTGGTGCTCGGGTGTGCGGTGGCGTTCCGGCTGGGACTGCGGCGCGGACGGTCCCGGGAGCGGCGGGTGGCGGACCGGTTCATCCACGACACCGCGTTGCAGGCGTTGGAGGGTATCGCGCTGCTCGCCGCCGAGGGGACGGGCGACGACGCGCTGTACGAGATCCGGGGTATCGCGCGGGTTCAGGCGGCCCGGTTGCGCCGGGGTATCGCGCCGACCGTCCTGGGTGGGCTGGGGATGGAGTTGGCGGCGGTGGTGGCGGACCTGGCGGGTGAGGGGTTGCGGGTGCGGCTGGTGATGGCGTGTGCCGACGACGCGCTGCCCGGGTTCCGGTGCCGTGCGGTGGGGGACGCGGCGCGGGAGGCGTTGCGCAACACCAGGAAGCACGCGTCGACCGGGGACGCGGTGGTGGAGGTCGGTGAGCGGGACGGCGGCGTGGAGGTGGTGGTGTGCGATCACGGCGCGGGGTTCGACCAGGCGGCGCGGCGGCCCGGGTTCGGGATCAGCGAGTCGATCGGGGCGCGGCTGCGCGAGGTCGGCGGCCGGTCGGCGGTCGTGTCCGTGCCGGGCGAGGGCACCAGGGTGCGGCTGTGGGTGCCGAGATGAGATCGGCTGCCGAGGTGTGGGTATTGCGATGAAGTCGGCTGGACGGGTCGGTGCCGGGCGCGGGCTCCGGGGTTCCGTGGTGAGTGTCGCGATGAAGTCCGCCGCGCGCGCCGGCGTCGGGAGAGGGGTTCCGGCGTCGGCCCCTACGTGGGTGGGTGCCGCGACGAGGTTCCGGGCGTCGATGGTGGTGCGGGTCGGTGTCGTGGTGGTGGTGCTGGGTTCGGTGACCGCGCCGGTCGCGGTCGCGCAGCAGTGTGCGGCACCGGTCGGCGTGCACCGGGACGCCGTGGGGTGGGCACAGCGGCTCGTCGCGCCGGAACGGATCTGGCCGCTGGCCGACGGGACGGGGCAGACCGTCGCGGTGGTGGGCACCGGGGTGGACGCGGCGAACGGCCAGTTCGGGGCCGGTCAGGTGGTGGCGGATCTGGGCGACTGCGACGGCCGGAGCACGTTCGCGGCGGGCATCGTCGCCGCCCGGCCCGATCCGACCACGACGTTCGTCGGTGTCGCGCCGGGTGCGAAGATCCTTTCGGTGCGGTACACGAGCCCGCCCGACCCCGATCCGGACCGGCTCGCGGAAGGCGTCACCCGGGCGCTCGCGGAGGGCGCGACGGTGATCCTGGTGGCGGTGCCGGTGCCGACCACCAGTGGAGCGCTCGACGCGGCGGTGCGGGATGCGTTGGCGCGCAACGTGGTTGTCGTGTCGTCGGCGGTGGGGCAGGAGCCGGGTGCGCGCAGCTATCCGGCGGCGCTGCCCGGCGTGGTGGCCGTCGGCGCGGTCGACCGGGCGGGTGCGGCGGTGCAGGGGGAGTCGGGAGACCACGTGTCGCTGGCCGCGCCGGGTGCGGACCTGGTGAGCGTGTCGGCGGGCACGTCCGGGATCGGACACCGTTGGGGTGTCGGCGATCCGGCGCACGCCGCCGCGTACGTCGCGGGCACTGTGGCGTTGCTGCGGTCCTACCGGCCGGGGCTTGACGCGCGACAGGTGCTCGCGCGGTTGACCGTGACCGCCGCCCGGCCGCCGGGCGGCGGACACGATCCGCGTCGGGGTTGGGGGGTGCTGGACGCGTACGCGGCGGTGACCGCCGAGTTGGCAGCCGACGCGCAGCCGCGTGCGGCGGCACCGCCCCGCCCCGGCCCGGATGCGGCTCCGGTCGTCGCACCGGGGTCGGCGCGGTCGCCGGACCGGCTGCCGGGGATCCTGTCCGTGGTGGGGATCCTGGTGGCCGGTCTGGTGGCCGTCGTGGTGGCCGAGGTCCGGCGTGGCCGGGCCCGGCGCCGGCGGGCGTGACCGCCGGACCGGCTGCCGGGGTCGTGGTGACCGGGTGTGGTTGGGCGCGGGGCTGGCGGGCGTGAGCACGGCAGTTGTGCCGTCGCGGCGCGGAAGTGGGGTGCCTAGCGTGGCGACGGACGGCATCCGGCGAACGCGAGGTGGCACGTGGCGAGGGCGAATCCGGTTCGGTCGAGGCAGCGGTTCGAGGCCGATCCCCAAGGGGTGGGGTACGGGCAGCTCAGCGGTCTGGTCCAGTACTACGACCGGATCCTGGGCGGGTACGAGGAGGACGTGACCGGCGACCCGAGCACGCTGACCGGGACGTCCCACATGATCGGCACCCAGGCGGCGACGCCGCAGCGGTTGCGTGGCGAGATCGTCAAGGACGCCGAACTGGTCGGGCACGCGTGGAACGGCGCGGCCTACAACGCGTTCAAGACCTCGGTCACCACCAGGGCCGACGGCATCGCGGCGGCGGGCGACCTGATGAAGCGGACCGGTGGCGCGCTGGAGACGGTGAGCCAGGCGCTGCTGGACGGACGGCCCAAGGTGCAGACGATCCGGCGGGAGTTCGCCGTCACGGCGTGGCGGATGGCGGTGACCGCCGACCTCCGTGCCGCCGAGGCACCGAACCCGGCCGCGGGCAACGTCATCCGGTGGCAGGCGTTCCAGGAGATCAACAAGCTCGGCCTGGGCGCGGTGAAGAACGCGGACGCCATCGCGAAACAGGTCGACGTCGAGATCGGCAAGGCGAGCACCGAACTGCGCAAGGTCGAAGGCGAGGCCGGCGGCGACACCTACAACCCGCTCACGCCCCGGACCCCGCAGACCGGCAGCACCGACCCGGTGGCCCGCCTGATCTACCGCAACGGTTTCGAGGACCAGGGCCCCGAAGTACGCCAGTTGCAGACGATGCTGGCCGCCGAAACCGGCGCGGACGGCAAGCCGCTGCTCGGCGGCGTGTCCGGCGTCTGGGACGCCGAGACCCAGCGCGCGGTGGACGGCTACCTCACCCGGCAACAGCTCCCGCCGTTCGACGCGGCGCTGGCCGACCCGTCCCGGCTGCCGCCGAGGTTCCAGGCGCTGTGGCCGGTGATGCAGCAGGCGGCCCGCGACTACCGGATCGACCCGGTGTACCTGATGGCGGTGTTCGACCGGGAGCACTCCGGCGCGCCACGCGGTCGGGCGCTGGCGGACGGCCTGGTCGGGCAGGGCGCGATCAACCGGGGCGAGATCGGCGGCGGCCACGGGCACGGCGTGCCGCAGATCGACGTCGGCTACCACAGCACGTTCCTGGAGGGCAACGCGTACGGCTACGACCCGCAGACCTCGGTCCCGTACGCCTTCAGCCTCATCCGGCAGAACCTCGACGACCGCCGCGCGAACGGCGACATCCACAAGGCGTTCAACCTGTACAACGGCGGCATGGTGAAGGAGCCGCCGATCAGCGGCGCCAACTACGGCCTGGACACCACCAGCCGGGCCCGGGTGTTCCGGCGGATGCTGTACGGGCTGGACCGCACCGAGCCCACGGCGGCGGCACCACAGCCGGAGCCGGCCACCCGAGCTGGGAAGACCACCGGGTACACGGCCGACCCCGACGTGCTGTCCAGGCTGCGGAAAGACCTGCTGGACAACAGCTATCAGGCGGCCGAGGTGGTGGCCTGGCTGCGCAACACCCGTGTTCCGGTGGCGGCGTTCGGCAGCCGCAAGTCCAGTGAGCAGGCGTCGGACGCGTTCCACCGGGCGTCGGCGGCCGTGGCGTCGAAGTTGCGCCTGGACGCCAAGGGCGTCGCCGACATCGCGGAGTCGGTGCTGGACGCGGCTAACGGCTACCAGGGCGGGGATGTGTTGCTGCGCAACGAGATCCTCGGGCTCAAACCGCGCTCCGGGATGCCGGGCCGGTGACGTGGAAGGGCCCGTGGCGGGGAATCGCCACGGGCCCGAGGGGTTTCAGTACGGGCGGAGATTCGGCGGGCCGGGATGCACCGGGCCCACCCCGCGTTCGATGACGTTCTCGTTCTTGAACCGGTTGCCGAGCGCGCGCATCCGGTCGCCGATCTCGGCGTCGGTCGGGCCGTAGCTCGCGGTCTGGAGCACGTCGAAGACCTTCGTCAGGCTGCCCGCCGCGGAACCGAGCAGGTCCCGGATCATCGTCATGGTCTCCATGTAGTGCTTGTTCGCGACCGCGCGGGACTCGGGCAGCCTGCCGAACGCCTCGGCGGGCGGTGCGGCCCCGCCGAGGTCGGTGCGGATCTGCGGCAGCCGCCCGACCACCGGGCGCAGTTGGCCGGTCGCCGACCTCAGGGCCCAGACGTCGGCGTGGAACTCGGTCATCGGTTGCTCCAGGAAGGTCAGTAGCGGACGTCGTCGTCGGGCTCGTCGCCGATGACCGACGGCGTGATCGCGGACGACTCGCCCCACACGTCCTCGGTTTCCACCAGCCACGGCGGAATGCGCCGCCCGCCCGCCATGTCGCCGTTCATGCCGCCGAACGGCATCATCGGCATCATGGGCATCATCCCGCCCATGGCCGAACCCGTCGCCGCGCCGCCCATGACCGGCGGTGGACCTGCCATGCCCGTGGCGGCGGCCAACCCGCCGGACATGCCTTGCGCGGCGACGGGCGCCGGCGCACCGGAGAAGCCACCACCGAGCCCGCCGAGCGCGCCGCCGCCGATGCCGCCTCCGCCGAGTGAACCGCCGGCGGTAAGCTTGTCGACGTCGTCGGGCACGACAGGCGCGGTGGTCGGGGGAGTTGACTCCTTGTCGTCGGTGCGCTCGTCTTTCTTCTTGGGCACGGCCCAGCGCGGCACGACCGGTGCCCGCCGCAGTCCGAACCGACCGCCGGCGGCAGCCGTGGCCGCCACGAGCCCGGCGGTGTTTTTATCAGACGGTGAGCGATCATCTTCCAATCC
>CBHFOL010000120.1:0-21002 GCA_965995405.1 uncultured Saccharothrix sp. | reverse complement strand
CAGCACGGCCAGCGCGTCGATCCCGTTCACGACCGGCATCCGCACGTCCAGCAACACCACGTCCGGAGCCAGTTCCACCGCCCGGTCCACCGCCTCCCGACCGTCGCCGGCCGTGCCGACGACGGCGATCCCGGGCTGGATGTCCAGCAGCGACGCGATGCTCTCCCGGATCAGCTGCTGGTCGTCCACCACCAGCACCCGCACGCTCACGACGACCTCGGGATCGTGACCACCAGCCGGGTGCCGGCACCGGGCGCGGTGTGGACCTCCACCGCTCCCCCGACCTGCGCGACCCGTTCCCGCATCCCGAGCAACCCGAAGCCCTCCCGCCCGTCGGCTAACCCGCGTCCGTCGTCCGCCACCACCAACCGCAGCCCAGACTGTCCACAATGGACGTCGACCGCCACGTCGGACGCCGAGGCGTGCCGCAGCGCGTTGGTGATCCCCTCTTGTGCCGCCCGATACCCCGCCAGCAACACAGCCGGGTCGTAGCCGCTCTCGTCACCGCCGCAGTCCAGCCGCACCTTGAGCCCACGGGTCAACTCCGCCAACGCGGACGACAACCGGAACGGCTCGCGCAACGTCCGCACCGACCGCCGCACGTCGTCCAACGCCCGCCGCGCCGACTCGCGTGCGTCCGCCAACGCCCGGTCGGCCACCGCCGGATCGCGCTCCCGGAACGCGGACGCCTTCTCCAGCAACACCGACACCGCCGTCAGGTGGTGCCCGAGCCCGTCGTGGATGTCCCGCGCCACCCGGTTCCGCTCGGCCGCCGCCGACAGCTCGGCCAGCCGCGCCCGCCCCCGCTGCTCCTCCACGGCAACCGCCGCCATCGCCACCGTCAACACCAGGCCCACCACGAACATCAACAGGTCCGACACCTGCTCCACCTGGCGCGTCCACCCCGGCACGGTCACCTGGAACGCCACCACGAGCAGCGCCACGCACCCGAGCCCCAACGCGACCGCCACCACCCGCCCGAACACGAAGTACGCCCCGAACGACAGCAGCAGGAACAGCACCCGCGACATCCCGGACCCGTCCGCCGCCGCCACGACGACCACCAACGCCGCCCGCACCACCAGCAGCGCCACCGCGGCCGTGCACGGCGTCCGCTCCGGATAGCGCCGCCGCTCCACCACGTCCACCAGGCCCAACGCGATCAGCCCGGCCACGAACTCCGGACGCACCACACCTAGCCCGGCCACGCCCGCGTAGCAGCCGGCCACCAGCACAACCCCGTACAGCAACGGGGACACCCACGGAACCGGACGCACCAGCGCAGGCTACTGCCGACCGACCGCCGCGCCGAGATGCCGGAAGTCACGTGCCGACCGGCACCCCGAACCCGACCGGTCGGCACTCCCGATTGGCCGGTGCCGATTCCTAGCGTTCCGGCCATGACGTTCCTGTTGCGCTTCGGCGCCGTCTTCGGCGTCCTGTCCGGCGTGCTCATCGTGGTGACCGGGGCCGCCGAGGGCTTCCTCGGTGAAACCCTGCCCACGAGCCTGGTGATCGGCCTGTCACCGGCCCTCGCGCTGCCGCTGATCACCGCGCTCCACCTGACCCAACTGCACCGGGCCGACCGGTTCACCTCGATCGCGTACGCGGTCAACGTGATCGGCCTGGGCCTGTTCGGCGCGGCGGCCTACGCGCTCAACATCGTGCTGTTCCCGCTGGACGTCGCGCCCGCCGCGCCGACCCGCGTCGTGCTGCTGGCCAGCGCCCTGGTGTTCGCCGTCGGCACGGTGCTGTTCGCGATCGCCATGCTGCGCGCCAAGGTCCACCCACCGGTCGCGGTGTGGATCTACGCCATCGCCCTGCCCGCCCTGGCGATCGCCGCCCGCCTGCCCGACACGCCGCTGACCAGCGGTGTCCACGTGCTGGTCGGCGGCTCCCTGATCTGGCTGGCTGTCTCGATCAAGACCGCGCACGCCTGACGTGCCGACCGCTCGCGGCCGGGGTGGTCAGGCTGCGCGTTCCCGACCCGGCGAACGTGGTCACCACACGAGCCGCACCTCGGCGGTGGGCGGGACCCCCGCCCCCACACCAAGTGGTCACCGCGCCGGCCGCACCCCGGTGGTGGCCGGAACCCCGGCCACCACACCAAGTGGTCACCGCGCCGGCCGCACCTCGGCGGTGGCCGAAACCCCGGCCACCACCGAAGCGGTCAGCGACCGGACGCGTCCTTCTGGTCGAACGCCGCCACGTCGTCCAGGGCCGCGGCCTCGGTGAAGGTCTCCTCGGTCGCGCCGTCGTCCGCGTCGTAGTCCACGGCGATCCGCCACCGCCCGCCCGACTTCCGGCTGAACACGTGGAACCGGCCGTAGAACACCTTCGGCGCGCCGGCGCGGACGGCCGCGATCCGGAACACGCCGCGTTCACTGGCCGCCTCGCCGCTCGCGAGGCGTTCGGTGAACCGGAACTCGATGTCGAGCGAGTCGCCGTTCTCCGCCACCCGGGCGAACCAGTCGCGCATCTGCGCGGCGTACCCGAGGTAGTCCTGCACCTGTTTCGCCGCACCGCCGGCGCGGATCAGGTCCGGGCTGTGCACCGCCAGGAAGGCCGCTTCGTCCAGACTGCGGTACGCGCTCCGGAACGGCTCCCACACATCGCGGTTGAGCTCTCGGAGCAGATTGCCGATGGTCACGGTTCGATGGTCTCCATGGACCGCAGGCTAGTCAGGTCGAGGCGATGACGTAACCGGTATATTCCAACCCCAGCACGGCAACCACGCCGAGGTACGGAACGACGAACCTGGGCGGGCGGCCCGTCTTGCGGATCCACGTGCCGATCAGCGCCACCAACACCACCACCGGCAGGCCGCACAGGTTCAGCAGCATCGGCAGCTGGCCGTACGAGCACACCCCGGTGTTCGAGTCCTTGCACCCGATCGTCGGGGTGAAGGCGAACAGCCCGTACATGAACGCCACCGGCGTCAGGACGAGCAGCAGGATCGTGCCGATCACGGCGGCGGCCTTCATGTCCGGACGTTAACACCCGTCCACTGTGGATCGGTGGCGTTTCGCAAAGACCACGGGTCGTGGGGCAGCAGTAGTGGGCGTGAAGCGCATCACGTATCTTCCATCGTTGGTACAACGTTGTAAATCCACCGCGAGCGACCTACCCTTCCGGCAGGGAGGTGTGGGATGGCCACGCTGAGGGACGTCGCCGCGCGCGCGGGCGTGTCGGTGAAGACGGTGTCGAACGTGGTCAACGGCTACGCGTTCGTCAAGCCGGACAACCGCCGACGGGTGGAGGAGGCGCTGGCCGCCACCGGCTACCGGCCGAACCTGGGCGCGCGCAACCTGCGCCGTGGCCGCACCGGGTTCCTCGCGCTGGTGCTGCCCGAACTGACCGTCCCCTACTTCGCCGAACTGGCCGGTCTGGTGCTGCACGCGGCCCGCCGGCACGACTGGAACGTGCTGATCGAGCAGACCCTGGGCACCCGCGAGGGCGAACGGGACACGCTGGCCGCCCTCGGCCCGCACCTGGTGGACGGCGCGATCGTGAGCCCGGAATCGCTGCGGGAACCGGACTTCGCCGGCTTGGACCTGCCCGTCGTGCTGCTCGGCGAACACCCGGTGGACCTGCCCGTCGACCACGTGGGCATCGACAACGTGACCGCCGCGCACACGGCCGTGCGCCACCTGGTCGACCTGGGCCGCCGGCGGATCGCCGCGATCGGGGCGCACCCGCACCGGGGCACCGCCGAACAGCGGCTCCGGGGATTCCGCACGGCGCTGGCCGAAGCGGGCCTGCGCGCCGACCTGGTGGCGACCGTCGCGAACTACCACCGCCGGGACGGCGCGGCGGCGATGGCGGACCTGCTGGCCCGGCCCGACCCGCCGGACGCGGTGTTCTGCTTCAACGACCTGCTGGCCGCCGGCGCGTTGCGGGCCGCCGCCGAACGCGGGGTCCGGGTGCCGGCGGACGTGGCCGTGGTCGGGTTCGACGACAACGACGAGAGCTCGTACAGCAGCCCGTCGCTGACCACCGTCGCGCCGGACAAGGCCGCGATCGCCGACGCCGCCGTGGACCTGCTGCGGCGGCGGGTCGACCGGCCGGAGGAGCCGCCGGAGCACGTCCGGACGCCGTTCACGTTGGAGATCAGGGAAAGCACGGTGACACGCGATGGCTGAGGTGTGGATCGCACCGGGTCGGATCAACCTCATCGGCGAGCACACCGACTACAACGACGGGTTCGTGCTGCCGATCGCACTCCCGCACGCCGTGCGGATCACCGCCGCGAAACGGGACGACGGGGTGCTGCGGGTGACGTCCCGACAGGCACCGGGCGTGGTGGAGGTGGCCGTCGCCGACCTCGCGCCGGGTGTGGTGACCGGGTGGGCCGCGTATGTCGTGGGCGTGATGTGGTCGCTGCGTGCGGCGGGCCACCCGATCGGCGGGTTCGACCTGCACGTGGACGGGAACGTGCCGCTGGGCGCGGGATTGTCGTCCTCGGCGGCGTTGGAGAGCGCGACCGCGCTGGCCGTGGCCGAACTGTCCGAAGTGGACATCGACCGGTACGCGCTGGCCCGGCTGGCACAGCGCGCGGAGAACGATTTCGTCGGGATGCCGTGCGGCATCATGGACCAGTCGGCGTCACTGCTCGCCCGCGCGGGCCACGCGCTGCTGCTGGACACCCGAAGCCTGGAGACCACGCACATCCCGTTCGACCTGGCCGCAGCCGGACTGGAACTGCTGGTCGTGGACACCAAAGCACCGCATCGCCTGGTGGACGGCGAGTACGCGGCACGGCGCGCCGCCTGCCACCAGGCGGCCGAGGTGCTGGGTGTGCCCGCGCTGCGCGATGTCACCGTGGTGCCGGACGACCTGCCGGACGGGCTGTCGCGCCGGGTGCGGCACGTGGTGACCGAGAACCGACGAGTGCTCGAAGTGGCAGACCTGTTGCAGCACAACAGGATTCGCGAGATCGGCCCGGTGCTGACCGAGTCGCACGTCTCGCTGCGCGACGACTACGAGGTGACCGTGCCGGAACTGGACGTGGCGGTGGACGCGGCACTCGATGCCGGCGCGCTCGGGGCACGGATGACCGGCGGCGGGTTCGGCGGCTGCGTGATCGCCCTGGTCGACGCCTCCCGCACCGAAGTCTGCCGGCACGCGGTCCGGAATGCGTTCGCACAGCACGGCTTCGCCGAACCGGAGTGCTGGACTGCCACCGCATCGGCCGGCGCACGTCGCGCCTGACGGCTACCGGGCCGACGAGGCCCGCCGGCCCGGCACCCGACCCCGGCCACACCGAGCCCGCCTCGGGTCCCCGGTGTCGCGTTCGGCCATCCGACGTGGATTACCCGCCGGCTCCGGGTTCACACCCACACGTACATCTGGCGGCCGGCGGACGATCACCTTCACGGTGTACGCATCTAGGAATGCGCCGATTAGCCGTCACCGCGGCCACCGTTCTCCTGCTGCCGGCCCTCGCGCCGCCCGCGCACGCCGCCGGCCTCACCCGTGACCCGGTCACCGTCGTCTACAACCGCGACCACGCCCTGCACGTGCTGAACAACGGCGCAACCGACGACGAGCTGACCGCCCGCACCGCGAAACTCGCCGCGAACGCCTGGGGCTTCTTCCGCGGCACGTCCCCGCTCTACTACCGCGACCTGGGCGAACTCGCCCCGTCTGCCTACCGGGGCACGCGGGTGTGGCTCACCGGCGACGCCCACCTGGAGAACACCGGGGCCGACCGGGGCGCGGACAACACCGAGCAGTACCAGCTCACCGACACCGACGACGCGTGGCTCGGCGACTGGACCTGGGAGCTGCGCCGCGAGGCCGTCTCCATCGTGCTGGCCGGGCGGGCGAACGGCCGCAGCGCCACCAGGATCGCCGCCGACCTGGACACGTTCGTCGCCGAGTACGCCCAGTGGATCGACAAGTTCCACGGCACCGACGACGAGCTGACCTACCGCCTCACCAAGGGCAACACGTCCGACCTCAGCGAAGACCTGATCGACAAGTCGGACGGCGACACCCGCGCCGACCTGCTCGCCAAGTGGACGTCCGGCGGCCGGTTCAAGGCGCACGCCGAACTCCAGACCGTGTCCGCCACGACCCGTGACCGACTGGTCGACGCCGTTGCGGCATACCGAACCACCGCGGGCGACCCGCTGACCGCCGCCGAGGCGACCGTGAAGGACGTCCGGCGCAGGACCGGCGCGGGCACCGGCAGCCTCGGCCGCTTCCGCTGGTACGTGCTGGTGGAAGGCGACACGACGGCCACCTCCGACGACCGCATCCTCGAACTCAAGCAGCAGGTCGATCCCGCACCGAAGCCGCTCGCGCCGACCGCCACCCCGTTGACCGGCGGGCAACGCCCCGCGCTGGCCTTGCGGTGGCTGGTGAACCAGTCCGACCCGCTCGCCGGGTGGACGCAGGTCGGCACGGTTCCGGTGCTGGTCAAGGAGAAGTCGCCGTTCGCCGAGGACCTGGCGATCGCCGACCTGTCGTCGTCGACCGTCTGGGACGACACCGTGCGCGACGTGGCCCGGCTGCTGGCCGCCGCGCACGCCCGCGCCGACCGAGACCTCCCCGGCACCGGCATCACCTACTCCGCCGACGCCGCGATCGACGCCGCCATCACGTCGGTCTCCGGGCTCCAGGCGGAGACCCGTGCGTTCGCCACGAGCTACGCCGACCAGGTCACCACCGACTGGCAAGCCTACGTCACCGCGAAGAACAACGGCCGCGCGTTGTTCTGAAAAGGAGGCACACCGTCCCATGTCCCCATTGACACGGCGGACCCTGATCGCCGGCGGCATCGCCAGTGCGGGCGTCACGGTCCTCGCTCCCACCACGGCCAATGCCATCGCCTACCCGTTCACGCTGGGCGTCGCGTCCGGTGAACCCGCGCCGGACGGCTTCGTGATCTGGACCCGGCTCGCGCCGAGCCCGCTGAACGCCGACGGCTTCGGCGGCATGTCGACCGCCGACGTCCCGGTGGAGTGGCAGGTCGCGACCGACCAGTGGTTCGGCCAGGTCGTCAAGTCCGGCACGTTCACCGCGGCACGGGCGTGGGCGCACAGCGTGCACGTCGAGGTCAGCGGCCTGCAACCGGGGCGCGAGTACCACTACCGGTTCCGGGCGCTGGGCTTCATCTCGGCGTCCGGCCGTGCGGTGACCGCGCCCGCGCCGGGCACGTCGCCCGCGCTCACCATGCTGTTCACCTCGTGCTCCCACTACGAAGCCGGGTACTTCACCGCGTACCGGCGGATGGCCGAGGAGCACCCGGATCTCGTGCTGCACCTGGGCGACTACATCTACGAGGGCACCGCGTCCACCACGAACGTCCGCAAACACGCGCCCACACAAGAGATTTCCACCCTCGCCGACTACCGGGTGCGGCACGCGCAGTACAAGACGGACGTCGATCTCCAAGCGGCACATGCGATCGCGCCGTGGCTGGTCGTATGGGACGATCATGAGGTCGAGAACAACTACGCCAACCTGGTCCGCAACGACAGCTCCCCCGCAGGCGACTTCAAGGCCCGGCGCGCGGCGGCGTACAAGGCGTACTACGAGCACATGCCGCTGCGGGCCGCGCAGGCGCCGGTCGCGGAGAACATGCAGCTGTACCGCCGGGTCCGGTGGGGCAGCCTGGCCACGTTCCACCTGCTCGACACCCGGCAGTACCGCGACGACCAGGCGTGCGGCGACGGCACGAAGGTCTGCCCGGAGGCCGACAACCCGGCCCGCACGCTCACCGGCACCGCGCAGGAATCCTGGCTGCTGGACGGTATGCGGCAGCAGCTCGGCACCTGGGACTTCCTTGGCCAGCAGGTGTTCTTCGCTCAGAAGCTCGCGTCGGCGGACGGCGCGAAGTCGATGGACGCCTGGGACGGCTACAGCGCCAACCGCGACCGGTTGCAGCGCGGCTGGGACGCGGCCGGGCTGAAGAACACCGTCGTGCTGACCGGCGACGTGCACCGGTCGTGGGCGAGCAACCTGATGCTGAACTACAACACGCAGGACCGGATCGTCGGCACCGAACTGGTGACCACATCGGTGTCGTCCGGTGGTGACGGAAACGCGGCGGACAACGGGCTGTCGAGCCTCAACCCGCACGTGAAGTTCTTCAAGAACCTGCGCGGCTACGTCCGCACCGTCGCCACGCCGGGCCAGGTCGCGGTCGACTTCCGGTTCGTGGACAAGGTGACCACGCGGGACTACCCGGTGAAAACCTTGCAGAGCTACGTCATCCAGGCAGGCAACCCCGGATTGCAGGCGCCATGAGGAAGATCATCGCACTGACCGCCGCCCTGATGCTGGTCGGCACGGGCACCGCGTCCGCCGCCGTCACCTGGACCACCGCGAACTCCACCGCGACCGGCGACCAGGACAACGCCGCCGTCTCGGCCGTGCGCACCGGCTACACGGCCGTGGTGTGGGAGGACGACCGGGACGCCGCGAACCCGGCCGATCCCGTGCACAGCGACGTGTGGCTCCGGCTGTTCAAGGACGGGGTTTCCCAGTACGAGAAGAAACTCTCGGCCGGCGGCACCGGGAACTGGCGGCACGTGCAGCCCGACGTGTCGCTGCACGAGGACGGCAGCGCGGTCGTGGTGTGGTCGGAAGACCCGGACGGCAACGGTTTCTACAACATCGCCGTGCGGGTCGTGCGGACCGACGGCAGCATCGCGGGTTCCGCCACGGCCAACGCGTCCTCGGCCGGGCAGCAGAGCGTCCCGGCGGTGGCCGCCGACCCGGACAGCGCCGGTTTCGCGGTGGTGTGGGAGGACAAGCAGTCCACCACCGAGCCGACCGTGCGGGTGTCCGGTTTCGCGTCCGTGACGTCGAAGACCTACGAGGCCCAGGTGCACGCGAACGGCGGCACCCACCGGCGCCCGGACGTGGCGGTCGGCGCGGCGGGCAACGCGATCGTGGTGTGGGACGAGGACGGCGACGCGAACGGCGCGTTCAACATCGGCCGCAAGATCCTCACCCCGTCCGGCGGGGTGAAGCTGGCCCAGGGCGTGGCGAACGCCAGTGCCGGCGGGCAGCAGCGGCACGCCTCGGTGGCGGCGAACTTCAACGGGGACTTCACCGTGGCCTGGGAAACCGACCACACCGGCACCCTCCAGACCGGCGTCCGCTCGTTCGACGCCGCCGGCACCGCACAGTCCACTGTGGACACCCTGGTGGCCGGAACCGACCCGCAGACCGGTATCGACGACCAGCGTTCCGTCGTGGTGACCACGGTCGTCGCGTCGGACGTGTACACCCAGGGGCTCAACCCGGACGGTTCGACCGACGGTCGACTGGCCCGCCAGGCGACGGACCAGACCGTGACGGGCAGGCAGGACGAACCCGCGCTCGGCGTGGACGCGTGGGGCCTGATCACCGTCGTGTACACCGATGACAACGACGGCAACGGTTTCGACCAGATCTACCTCGGCACCGGCTGGCAGAACAGCAACTGGTAGTCGTGACGTGGGCGCGTTCCCCGGCGGGAGCGCGCCCGTCTCACACGTCGACCTGCACGACCGTCAGCCCCTCCGGCCCGCCCACGCCGGTCGGACCGCCGGCGAGCACCATCGGCGGCTGCCGGTAGGCGCGCCGGAAATCCTCGATCATCGAGAACACCCAGGCACGTTCGGTCTCGCCCACCTGCCCGTCGACCAGCAGCACGAACCGATGGTCCGTCAGCCACCGCAGCCCCGTCGCCGGGTCGATGCCGTACCGGTCCCGCAACTGGTTCAGCAGCCACCCGGTGAACGGCCGCGTCACCCCGTCCCACCGCTGCCCCGGCCACGCAGCGAGGTCCACCAGCACCGGAACCGGCCCCGACCCCTCGGCCAGCGCGTGCGCCAGTTCCCGCAGCACGGCCGACGTCTCCGGTGCCGGCCCGCACACCAGCAGACCCTGCCCGGACTCACGGAACGCCCGTTCGGGATCCAGGCCGTGTACGCGCTCCCACGGCCGGACCAGCGCCGGGTGTTCCGCCGCACGCACACCGAGCTGCCGCACCACCCGGTCCCGCAACCGCTCCCCCGGCCCGGCGACCGGCAACCCGGCGGACGCGCGCCCGTCGATCACGTCCACATCGCGCAGGTGGTCCCGCAGCACCAGGTGCGGGAACCGGAAGCCCTTGCCACTGCGGGTGATCAGCCCGTGGTCGGCGGCATGGCGCAGGAAGCGCCGGGTGCGCCAGGGCAACATCCCGGTCCACTTCAACATCAGGCCCTGCGCGAGCCAGACGAACAGCGTGTCCACGAACATGCTGCCGAACAGCGCGAACGGGAACCCGACCACGGCACCCACGAGCAAACCGGCCAACGGCAGCACGAGCGCACCGGTCCACGGCGCACCCGCCGGCCACGCGACACCGAGAACCGCTGCCGTCGCCACGGGAGCCACCGCGCCCGTCCACCGTGCCCGCCGTTCGCGGTGACCGGTCTCGGCGTCGGGGATGGCCCCCGACAGCACGAAGTCCATGACGGCCATGAACCCGAACGATCCGAGCAGTCCGGCGGAGAACCCCAGCACGAAATCGGCGGGTGCCAACCCGAGCAGGAAGCCGACCAGCCCGCCGACCACAGCGCCCCCGGCGGTGACAGCGCCGACCCGGACTCCGGACCACCCGTCATCGCCCACCAGCCCCACCAGGCAGACCGCGCCGATCACCAGTGCGCCGGTCACGCCGGCGATCACCGGAAACACCGACCGCTCCGCCAGGCTCGCCACGAACATGGTCACCGCAGCCGTGCCGAGGCCGGTCACACCGCCCAGCACGAGCCCGGCGACCGCACCGGCGATCCGGCGGGTTGCCGTCCGCACGGGGTCCACGGCGTACCGCTCGGCGAAATCGACCTGCGTGACCGAGCGGCCCGCCGCGATCGCCGCGACCACCACCGGGACGGCCAGCACACCGCACAGCAGGCCACCGCGGAGAGCGAGCGGCAGCACCATCCCGGTTGCGGCGGCGCTCCACACGGCGGTCGGCAGCACCCAGCGGCGCAGCGCCCGCGCCGCCTCGCCCGGGACGGCCAGACTGATGTTGCCCAGCCGGACCGGCACCCGCTCCGGATCGCTCGACCCGGCCGCGAGCCGGACCAGCACGCCGATCCGGCGCAGCACCAGGCCCGGGTCGACCGAGCCGCCGCGCCGGTCGAGCAGTTCTTTCAGGAAGCCTTCCAGAAAGTTCCGCCGCAAACTTTCAGGGTCCCTGACAGATAGATCGACCTCCCGGGTGACGGTGGTGGCGACGCGGAGCCAGAGCGGGGTGTCGACCAGCTTGCGCAGCTCCGGGTCGAGCACACCGATCCGCTGCTCGACCTGTTCCGGCGTCAACGGCTCGATGGTCGCGGTCCGGGACAGACCCAGCGCCAGCCCCTCGTAGTCGGCGGTCCGACAGGTCACGACCAACGGCGGCGCGGCGGGATCGGCGGCCAGCTCGTTGACCGCCTTCACGCACCGAGCCCGCAGATCGCCCCGAACCTCGTCCAACCCGTCCAGCAACAGCACCAACTGCCGCTGTCGCAACCACACCCGGGCCACGTCGGGCAACACCCCGTACCGGGCACGGGCCTGGGCGAGCAGCCAGTCGAGCAGCGCCGGCGGCTCGTCGTCGGCCTTGCGGCGCAACGGATTCCGCTTCGCCCGCCCCCACCCGGCCAGGGACAGCACCACCGGAACGGGCTGCGGCACCCGGTTGCCGCGCTCGGCCCGCCGAGCCAGGACCTTCGCCAGCCGTAACAGCTCCGTGCTCTTACCCGACCCGGCCGCACCCAACACCAGCAGCGATTCGTCCCGGTCGTAGGCCGCCACCAACGAGTCGGACACACCGTCGGACCGTACCGACAGCACCAGAACCTCAACGGGCCCAAGCGTTTCCCGCAACGACGAAGCCACAAAGTCACTAGACCGGGCCAACACCCGCACCCGGTCACGCGGCGTAGGTTCCGGCGCACCGCCGAGCAGCGACCACGAGCCACGTTGCCGCCGCAGCTCCACCAACGTCAGGGCAACCGCCCCGACCACCCAGACCACCCACAGCCACCACGGCGGCGAGTCGCCGGTCACCAGGTTCGTCAGCAGGCCCACGAGCACGGTCAGCCACGTGCCCGCGACCACGAGCAGAACTCTGCCCATCACTCGGCGAGCGTCGCCTGGAACTGCCTGGCCAGCCGCTTCGGGGCCTTGCACAGCCACGCCTCGGTGACCAGCTCGGCCAACTCGGCCACCGGAATCCGGTCCAGCACCACCAGGACGGCCGGGTAGCCGTCGAGGTGCGGGATGGTGAAGTAGACGTCCGGGTCGTCGGCCAGCAACGCTTCCTTCGCACCCAGGTCCGGGACGCTCGCGCCGAGGATCGGCCCGGCCGGCGCGTCCTCGCCCAGCGCTTCGAGGTCACCGCGGCGCAGCGGCCGGTCCCACACGAACAGCTTGTCCTTGACCCGCCACGCGGGCGCGTTGTCGTAGGTGGGGCGTTCGGTGACTTCGGGCAGCGCCGTGGCAAGCCGGCGCACGTCATCCCAGGTGGCCATGCCGAACGATAACCCGCACCCGGCCATCCCACGCAGCCCCGAAACAATCGTTGGCCACACCAACAACCACCTGCTATCGTTGGCCGCACCAACATTGGTAAGACCAACGGAGCACCCGATGATCGAGCCCTACCGGCTGCACGTCCCGCAGTCCGAGCTGGACGACCTGCGCGACCGCCTGGCCCGCACCCGCTGGCCGGACGAGGAACCCGGCCCCGGCTACGGCTTCCCGCTGGCCCGGATGCGCGAACTCGTCACGCACTGGCAGGCGTTCGACTGGCGGACACAGGAGAAGGCGCTCAACGCCTGGCCGCAGTCCACCACGGAGATCGACGGCCAACAGGTCCACTTCCTGCACGTCCGCTCCGCCCGCCCGGACGCCCTGCCGCTGATCATCACCCACGGCTGGCCCAGCTCGGTCCTGGACTTCCTGGACGTGATCGAGCCGCTGTCCCGGGACTTCCACCTGGTGATCCCGTCCATCCCCGGTTTCGGCCCGTCCGGCCCGACCCGGGGACCGGGCTGGGACACGCACCGCGTGGGCCGCGCGTGGGCGGAACTCATGCACCGCCTCGGCTACCACCGGTACGGCGCGCAGGGCGGCGACTGGGGCTCCGGCATCTCCCTCGCCCTCGCCGCCGCCGCGCCGGACAAGGTCGTCGGCGTGCACCTGAACTACCTCCCCACTCCCCCGCCCGCGAGCACGGAGGGCCTGTCGGCCGAAGACCTGGCACGGGTGGAGAAGATCCGCCGGTTCGTCGCCGCCCGGCCCGGCTACCAGGTGATGCACTCGACCAGGCCGCAGACCGTGGCGTACGGGATCACCGATTCGCCGGTCGGCCTGCTGGGCTGGGTGGGCGACCGGTTCACCGAGTGGCTCGACCCGGACTCGGCGGTGGACGACGACCGGCTGCTCGCCGTCGTGTCGCTGTACTGGCTCACCGGCACGACCGGCTCGGCGCTGCGCATCGCCCGGGAGACCGCCGGCGGCCCGGTCCCGTGCCCGGTGCCGGTGGGTGTGGCGGTGTTCGCGCGCGACATCATCCTGCCGGTGCGCGGCGAGGTCACGAAGCTCTACGACGTGCGGCGGTGGACCGAATTCCCGCGTGGCGGCCACTTCCCGGCCCTGGAAACCCCCGACCTGCTGGTCGAGGACGTCCGCGCGTTCTTCGCCGACCTCGGCTGAGGCGGTCGGCTCAGCCGAACCGGCCGTGCACGTAGTCGGCGGTACGCGGGTCGAC
This sequence comes from uncultured Saccharothrix sp., assembly GCA_965995405.1. Lineage (GTDB taxonomy): Bacteria > Actinomycetota > Actinomycetes > Mycobacteriales > Pseudonocardiaceae > Actinosynnema. The sequence goes on along the minus strand of CBHFOL010000120.1, from coordinate 7,252 downwards.
CGGGTCGTCGAACAACGCGTCGGTGTCGCCCTGTTCCACGACGTGGCCCGGTTCTCCGTTCTCCGCCAGGAAGAACGCGCACTTCTGGGACACCCGGGCCGCCTGCTGCATGTTGTGCGTGACGATGACGATCGTCACCAGGGTCCGCAGCTCGGCGATGGTCTCCTCGATCCGCCGGGTCGACGTCGGGTCCAGCGCCGAGCACGGCTCGTCCATGAGCAGCACATCCGGCCGCACCGCCAACGACCGCGCGATGCACAGCCGCTGCTGCTGCCCGCCGGACAGCGCGCCGCCGGGCTGCCGCAACCGGTCCCGGACCTCCTTCCACAGGCCCGCCCGGACCAGGCACTCCTCGACCAGCGCCTCGCGTTCGCCGCGCGTCACCGACTTCCCGGTGAGCTTCAGCCCGGCGGTCACGTTGTCCGCGATCGACATCGCCGGGAACGGGTTGGGCTTCTGGAACACCATGCCGATGCGGCGGCGGGTCTCGGTGATGGGACGGCCCGGTTCGTAGATGTCCGCGCCGTCCAACCGGACCTCGCCCGCCAGCGCGGCGGACGGCACCAGTTCGTGCATCCGGTTCAGGATCCGCAGGAACGTCGACTTGCCGCAGCCCGACGGGCCGATCAGCGCGGTCACCGTGCCCGCGTCCATGGTGAGCGACACGCGGTCGAGCACCTTGCGCGGTCCGAACCACGCCGTGACGTCCACCGCGTCCAGGGTCGCGCCCATGACGATCGGGACGACGTCCACCTCGGTTTGCGGCACCACGTCCGACGCAATTTCCCGCGTGGTGTCCTGCTCGGAAAAGGGTTCGAACTCGGGCACGGCCAAGGGATCCGGCTCGGTCGACAGGTCCAGTTCGGGCTGCTGCACGGGCGCGAGGCTAAGCGCCGCACCGGAAGCCGTGGTTAACGCGGCGTTCACCCGACATGGCCGACCGAACAGTTGGTTGCGCGTTCATCAACCCGGTGAGGCGCGAGAGCGCAACCTTCCCCGGTGCGTGGTGGTTCCCGCCGGCCACCTGGGGCAACGTTCTCCATGCCCCAACCTGGGGGCAGGAAATCGTTGAGGGACAAGGAGATTTCCCGATGCGCTCCACCCTGAAGAAGGCGGCCGTGCTGGTCGCCGGCGCGGCTGCGTTCGCGATGTTCGCGGGCACCGCGCAGGCCGACCCGCCCAACAGCCCGACCTTCAAGCCGGCCCGGGCCGACATCGTCGGCGTCGGCTCGGACACCACCCAGGACGTGCTCCAGACGCTGGGCGAGCTCTACAACGCCAAGACCCCCACGCCGGCCGCCAAGGTCTACTCCTGGCACGCCACCGGCTACTCGCCGATCATCCCCAAGACGGATGCGCCGGAGATCGTCCGGCCGAACGGCTCCTCCGCCGGCATCACCGCGCTGACCGCCGACGGCGACGCGCACAACATCGACTACGCCCGCTCGTCGCGCCTCCCCAAGGCGACGGACACCGGCGCGTTCCTGGAGTTCGCCCGGGACACCGTGACCTACGCGACGGCGACCGTCTCCAACGTCCCCACCACGCTGACCACCCTCCAGCTGAACGTCCTGTACAGCGCGACGGCCGGCAGCCCCGAGTGCAACTACACCGCCTACATCCCCCAGGGCAACTCCGGCACGCGCGCCTTCTTCCTCGCCAGCATCGGCGTGGCCACCCCGGGCTCCTGCGTGAAGGACACCTTCAACGGCACCGCGGTGCAGGAGCACGACCCGTCGCCGCTGATCGGTGACCCGCAGGCGATCGTGCCGTTCTCGGTCGGCCGCGCCGTCGGCAAGGTCGGTATCAAGGTCAACACGGTGGACGACTCGGTCCGCCCGGCCGGCCTGCCCGCCAACGTGACCGCCCGCGTCGACCCGGCCACCGGCCAGACCGTCGAAACCGGCGGCGTCGTGGCGTACGACCGCCCGCTGTTCAACGTGATCCGCAAGGCCGACAAGTCCGTCGCGAAGTTCTCGGCGTTCTTCGGCCCGCTCGGCTTCATCTGCACCAACACCGGTGCGAAGAACGCCGTCAAGGCGGCCGGCTTCCGGCTTTCCCCCAACTGCGGTGTCGACCGCAACTGACGTCCGACCCAGGCGAGCCCGGCGGCCCCGTCACGGGTCGCCGGGCTCGCCCCCACCCTGGCAGAAACATCCCCCGGGAAAGGAAAACCATGCGCACCATCGCAGTCGTCGGCGTGGCCGCCGCCATCGCCGTGGCCCTGCCGACCGCCGCCCAGGCCCAGTCGGCGGCCCCGATCGCCGTCCCCGGCTACGAGTTCAGCCTGATCGGCGAGCACAGCCTGTCCGGCTACACCAGATATGCGGGCACCACCGTCGGCGGGATCACCGGCGTCGACTACGACGAGGCGAGCGGCGACTTCCGGCTGCTGTCCGGCGACCGCGCCAACGCCCGCTTCTACACCGGCCACTTCGCGCTGTCCGGCGACTGCCCCGAGCCGTCGCTGACCGCCGTCAACCGGCTCCGTGCCACAGACGGCACCAAGTTCGCGGGCGTCGACCCGCAGGCCATCCGCTACGACGCCGCCACCGGTCACGTGCTGTGGGCGGACGCCGGGGAGCGGACGAGCACCCTCAAGGTCGACCCGTCGGTGCGCGAGGCGACCGGCAACGGCACGAACGTCGGCCGGTTCGCCACCCCGGACGTGCAGAAGGTCGCCGTCGACGGCACCGGCGCGCAGTCCGGCAAGTCGCTGTCCGGCCTCACCCTCACCCAGGACGGCCAGCAGGTGCTGACCACCCTGCGCGGCCCCCTGGCGCAGGACGGCAACGCCACCCGGTTCACCCTGCACGACCGCGCCACCGGTGACCCGCTGGTGCAGTTCGCCTACCTGGCGGACGCCGTGGCGGGCAACGGGGTCACCGAGATCCTGACCGTGACGGACAGCAAGTTCCTGGTGCTGGAGCAGGCCGGCGCGAACTCCGCCAAGCTGTACGAGATCGACTTCACGCTGGGCGCGACGAACGTCGCCGACCTGACCTCGCTGGTCGGCCAGAGCTACCTGCCGGTGTCCAAGCGCCTGGTGCTCGACCTGACCCAGCTCGGTCTGTCCAAGGTGGACGACCTGGAGGCGGTCACCTGGGGCCCGACCCTGTCCGATGGCGCGCGCACCATGGTGTTCGTGTCCGACAACGAACTCAAGTCCTACAAGCGGACCCAGCTCATCGCCGTCAAGGTCCGGCTGAGCTGAAAGCCCGTTCGCCGAGAAGGGGCCTTCCGACCGATCGGAAGGCCCCATGTACGTTTAGGTGAGCGAAAGCAGGTTAGGCATCAGGACGACGGCGGCGTGGTCGGACACCTGCCACGACGTGGCCAGCAGGACGGGCACGCCGACCAGCCACGTCTCCCAACGCCCCCACCGCAGCACCGCCCACACCGCCGCCACCACGGCCGCCAGCAACACCTGCAACCACAACACCAACGGCACCAACCCGGTCGGGTCGTGCCGCATCGCCTTCTCCTCCGGCAGCAGCGTCGTAGGCCGTGCCCCCGAAGGCGCGGCCTGGTCGATCAACGAAGCATCGACGTAGATCGAACGCGACGCCCGCAACGGCAACCCGAAGAACCCCTCCGCCTCGGACGTAACCAACACCAGCCGCCCACGCCCCGCCTCCACCGCCAACGGGTTGGGGTCGCCGTCGCGCCGCACCCGGTCCACCCGGTAGACGAACCGCCCCTGCCCGGTGGTGGCCGTGATCTCGTCACCCTCCTGCAACGCCGAGATCTCCCGGAACGGCCCACCCGAGGTGACCGCCCGTCCCATCACCACCGACACCCCGGCCTGACCAGGCAGCGAAGAAGTCCGCACGTGTCCGGGCGCGGCGGCCAGCTGGGTGCCGGCGGTGCCCTCCACCACCACCTGGGTCAGCCGCAGCCCGGGGATCTCCAGCACGGCCACCGGCCGCCCCAGCTCGATGTCACCACTGGTCGGCATGGAGATCTCGGCCAACTCCTCCCGCGCCTGCGCGTACAGCAGGTCCTGCCCCCGCTCATACCGCATCGGCCCCACCAGCAACAGATAGGCCACAAAATCCAGCAGCAGCACGGAAAGCAGCAGCAGAACCCGCCGCAACAGCACGATCTCCAACGGCGACCTCACGCGCCACCCCGCCGGAACAGCCCGTTCAGCCACCGCCGCGCCGGATGACCGGGCGTACCCGCCGCCGACACCACGGGCGCGAGAACCCCGGCCAGCAACCCGATTCCCAGCAACGAAGGCAACAACCACCGCCCGAACGCGGACGTGTCCGACCGGGTCGCCACACGAGTCACCGGCCGCGACGAACTCGGCTTGGCCGACGTCGGCACGGCCGCCTCCAACGGGGTGCTCGGCGCGACCGGCGGAACCGCCGCCGGATTACCAAGCACAGGGTTGGCCGGAGCCGGCAACAGCCCACCCGCCGGATCGGCGATCAACGACGGCGGCGGGGCCGGCACCTCGCCCTTCTGCTCCCGCACCGCACGCGCCGCGTTGCGCGTCTGCTCCCGCAACGGGTCGCTCAACGCCAGGTAGCCGACCGGCAGGTTGCCGACCGCCGTGCCGTACTCCTGGCCCGCACCCGCCGCGTACTCCAGGAACGTCGCGTAGTGCCCGGCTTCCGACTGCGGCAGCCCACTGGTCGGCACACCGGCGTACACCACCGACGTGCCCGGATAGGCCCGTGAGTCCAATTTGGACTGGTCGATGGTCAGGATGCCGGTCTTCGCGTCGATCGTCGTCGCCCGCAGCCCGTACGCCAGGGAGTCCCTGCTGGGCGCGACAAAGTCACCGGTCGGGGTTTGCAGCGCCGCCGCACGCAGCCCGAACACCGACGTGTCCGCCAGGTCCGTGATCGCGAGCAGCGCACGGCTGCCGGTCTGCTGCCGGTCCGGCCGCTTGTAGACGGCCCGGTCGCCGTCGAAGCTCTCGTTGGTGGTGGCGGTCGGCCGGGCCTGCACCAGCGCCACGGCCGCGTTCACCACCGACGACACCTGGTTCGCCACCAGGTTGAACCACAGCTGGTTCTTGTACGCGGCGGCCGTGCCCGGCACCTTCCAGTCGTCCCGCAGCTCGAACTGGGCGTAGGGCAGCGCCTGGGACCGGTACTTCGGGTTGATCACCATCCCGTCCTCGTCCGGCGCGCCGCCCAGCCACGCCACGGCCGCCGGGTCGGCCGCGATGTAGGACGTCAGCGCCCAGGTCAGGTCCAGGTCACCCTGCACGAACACCGGGTACGCGGACGGCGCGATGCCGACGACCTTCAGCTCCAGCCCCGGGTTGGCCCGGATCAACTCGGGATCGCCGCCCCACCACGCCGGATTGCCCGCGATCGCCGGGTGCGTCTCGATGCCCGGCCCGCCGGCCGTGTACGACTGGGTGAGCATCTTGAGCAGCAGGCGCGGGGTGAGCTTGAGCGACTCGACCTCCGTACCGGCCGCGGTGTCCAGCAGGAAGCCCACGCTGAAGCCGGTCGTCGCCACCGGGGCGTAGACGACCGGCGCGGGCGCCTCCTCGTCCGGTGACCGCGCGGTGAGCACCGCGTTCACCCCGTCCGCGCGCCGTTCGACCAGGTTGGTGAAGAACTGGCGGCGCGCCTCGCCTTCGCCCAGGCTGGTGTAGCCCAGCTTGAACAGGCCGCTGTCGAGGCAGAACCTGGGCCGCCAACTGGCCATCAGCTGCGCCAGGTACGGCGAGCCGGTCACGCCGGTCTCCGGGCGGCCGTCCGACGCGCACACCTGCTGGGTCTTGCGGAACGACAGCGGGAACACGAACCGGCGCTCCCAGTTCGTCGGCGTCTTCCAGGTCGACGCGTCCCGGAACGCCGAGGACTCCGCGCCCGGCTTGCAGCCCTCTTTCCACTCGTCCAGCAGCAGCTCGTCCTCGGGCAGGCAGTGCGGGTCGCCGATGGGCACGACCACCAGCGAGCAGGCGTCGGTGTCCGAACACCCGAGGCTGGGCAGTTGCTCACTGGGCAGCAGTTCGATGTCCGCCGCGCCGGTGCCGTCCGCGTGGGTCTCGGCGAGCAGCGTGGGCGGCAGCACGTAGTTGTAGGTGTCCTCGGTCAGGTCCGTCGGCCGGCCGGACTTGACCGAACCGTCCGGCCACGCGACGGGCTTGCCTGCGTCGTCCACCTGCACCGGGTCCCACGAGTAGCGCTGACCGTCGCGCGCGGTGAACGACATGACGGTGTACAGGTTCGCGCTCAGGTCGCCGTAGTCGCCGAACGCCACCGGGTCCCACGGCTTGGCGTCGTTGAACGACCCGAACTCCATGCCCCGCCCGGCCGCCCAGCACCGCTGCTGCGTCACCTGGCTCGCGTCGCCCCAGCACTGCATGATCGCCACCGGATAGCTCGCGCCGACCCCGGAGCCGCGCGTGGGCCGCAGCCCGGACCACGACACCTTCACCCGCTGCCGCACCAGGTCGGCGGTCTGCGACACGGACACCGTGCCGCGACTCGAACCGCCGGGGTTGTAGTACTGGTCGAAGTCCTGGGCGATCGTCACCGGCTGCCCGCTCGGCGCCGGCGCGACCACCACGGCGGCGCTGAACGGCGCGGACAACCAGACCAGCGTCAGCACGAGTCCCAACAGGACGGTCCTGCGCATCAGAATTCACTCCCCTGCCGGGCCCGCCTGCGCCGCACGGCGCGGGCCACGAATGTCGGCACCACCAGCACCAGCACCAGTTCCACCGCCGCCAGGACGGCCAGCGCGGTGTTCGTGCTCTCGGACCGGGCGGCGGCCAGTTCGGTCGCGCTGCCGGTGGTGCTGCCCTCGGTGTTCTGCCTGGCCCCCGGCTTCTCCCCGGTCGCCGGGTCGACACCGGCCACCGGGTCGGGCACGCCGTCGCCGTCGTTGTCGACCGCACCGGGCTGCCCTTCCTGCCCGTTCCGGCCCTCACCGGGCTGGTTCTCCTGCCCGTTCTGGCCCGAACCGCCGGCCGTGCCGCACGGGCCCTGGCCGACCTTGTCGCAGTCGGCGGGCATCTTCGCGAGCTTGGCCAGCGCGTTGCTGTCCGGGTCGTTCGGGTCGAACGTGGGGTTGTTGCAGTTGTTCGGGGTCAACGTCGCCTGCTCCGCGCCGGGCACCCTGGCCACCTGCTCGAAGCCCGCGCGCACCAGGTTCAGCGGCAGCGGCGAGTAGCCCAGCTTGCCCATGTGCTGCTGGCCCTGGCACAGGAAGTCGCGGGCGAACTTGGCCAGCGACCGGCCGGACTGCGCGGTGATCTTCCCGTCCTCGGAGGTCG
>CBHFOL010000119.1:0-21162 GCA_965995405.1 uncultured Saccharothrix sp. | reverse complement strand
GAGCCGCTGGGGTTGACCGGCGAGACGCTGCTCCCGCTCGAACCGCTGGCCGGGGACCCGGCGGTCCGGCTGTTCGCCGACCGGGCCGCGGCCGTGCGCCCGGGCTTCGCACTCGACGCCGACACCGCGCACGCCGTGGCCGCGATCTGCGCCGCCCTGGACGGCCTGCCGCTGGCCATCGAGCTGGCGGCGGCGCGGTTGCGCCAGTTCACCGTGCCCGAGATCGCCGAGCGGCTGGCCGGGCACGGCCGGTTCCGCCTGCTGTCCCGGGGCGACCGGACCGCCGCCGAACGGCACCGCACGCTGCACGCCGTGGTGGCCTGGAGCTGGGACCTGCTCAGCGACCGGGAACGCGTCCTGGCCCGGCGGTTCGCGGTCTTCGCGGGCGGCGCGCCGCTGGCGGCCGTGGAGGAGGTCTGCGGTGTCGAGGACGCCGACGAGGTGCTCGCCGACCTGGTGGACCGGTCGCTGGTCACGGTCGTGGACGGCCGCTACCGCATGTTCGACACGATCCGCCTGTTCTGCCTACAGCAACTGGGCGACGAGGAACGGGACGTAAGGCGCGCCCACGCCGCCTATCACCTCGCGTTGGCCCAACGCGCCGACCCGCACCTGCGGAGCGCCGAGCAGCTGACGTGGCTCGCCCGGCTGTCCGCCGAGCACGACAACCTGATGGCGGCGTTGCGCGGCGCGGACCGGGAGACCGGGATGCGGCTGGTGGCGGCGCTGGCGGCCTACTGGTGGCTGAGCGGACGACGGGTGCAGGCGGGCGAGGCCGCCGCGGCGCTGCTGGTCGGCGACGTGCCGGACGGGCTCGACGAGGAGTACGTCAGCTGCGTGGTGCACGCGTGGCCGCGTCCCGACCCCGAGCACTGGGAACGGGCGCGGCGGATCATCGAGTCGGGCCGGCTGGAGCTGCGGTACCCGTTCGGCGTCGCGATGTGGGGCATGGTCGGCGGACCGCCGGACGACCCGCACGCCGACGCCTCCGCGCTGCTGGGCGACGACCCGTGGAACCGCGCGCTGGGCCGGTTCAGCGTGGCGCTGATGGCGGTGCTGGACGGGGGAGTGGCGGACGGCGAACGGGGCATGTCGGCGGCGTTGCGCGAGTTCCGGGCGCTCGGCGAGCGTTGGGGCAGCGCGCAGTCGCTGGACTGGTTGGCGCAGATCGCGGGCTGGCGCGGTGAGTGGGCGTTGGCGCACGAACGGTGGGCGGAAGCGCTGTCCCTGCACGAGCAGCTCGGCGCGACCGAGGAGTGCGCGGAGGTGCTGTGCCACCGGGGGAGCTGCCTGATCCGGCAGGGCGACCTGAGCGCGGCGCGTGCCGAGTTCACCCGGGCCGCCGCCCGGTTCGGCCGGCCCATGTCCGAGGCGCTGTTCGGGCTGGGCGAGGTGGCCCGGCTGGAGGGCGACCGGGACACCGCCGCCGGGTTGCTGAACCGGTCCCTCGCCGAGGACGAGGGCGGTGCGGAGTGGCGGACGGCGCGGACGCTGACCTCGCTGGGGCGGCTCGCCGACGACCCCGCCGAGGCGGCGCGGTGGTACGACCAGGCGCTCCAGGTGGTGCGGGTGCCGATGATGTCCGTCGAGGCGGCTGCCGTGGTGGAGGGGCGGGCGGAGCTGGCGTCCGGTGCCGAGGCGGCGTTCCTGCTGGGTGTCGCGGTCGCGTTGCGCGGGATGGCCGAGGCGGGGAACCCGGACGTGGCGCGGGTCGCGGAGCGGGCACGTGAGCAGGTCGGCGCGGAGGCGTTCGCCCGGGCCTACGCGCGGGGTGCGGCGATGAGCCGGGAGGAGGCGCTGACAGCGGCCGGGCTGTGACTGTCAGCCGACTGTCCACGGACTGTCAACGGCGGCTCCGATGCTCTGCGGCATGAAGAACACCACGGTCCTCATCTCCGGCGCGGGCATCGGCGGTCCCGCGCTCGCCCACTGGCTGCACCGGCTCGGCTGCACGGTCACCGTCGTGGAGAAGGCGTCCGCCCCGCGCCCCGGCGGGCAGGCCGTCGACTTCAAGGGACCCACCCACCACCGGGTCCTGGAGCGGATGGGGCTGCGGGACGACGTGTACGCGCGGCAGACCGGCGGCGTCGACCTGACCATCGTGGACGACGACGGCAAGCGGCTCGCGGTCCTGCCCGGCGAGTTCACCGGCGGGGACGTCGAGATCCGACGTGGCGACCTGGCCGCCCTCCTGCACGAGCGGACCGCCGACGCCTGCGAGTACGCGTTCGGCGACTCGGTCACCTCGCTCACCGAGACCTCCGATGGCGTGCACGTCACCTTTGAACGCGCCGCCCCGCGCACGTTCGACCTGGTCGTGGGCGCGGACGGCATCCACTCGGCGGTGCGGCGGCTGGCGTTCGGGCCGGAACGCGACTACGTGCGGCACCTGGGCTACTACTACGCGCTGGTCGAACTGGGCGATCTGGGCGGCGAGCCGGTGATGTACAACGAGCCGGGCCGCATGGCGTCGATCGGCGGCACGAAAGCCCCGGCGTTCTTCGTGTTCGCCTCCGACGAGCTGACCTACGACCGGTACGACGTCGCCCGGCAGCGCGAGATCCTGTGCGAGGTGTTCCGGGGCGGTCGGTGGCGGCTGCCGGAGCTTGTAGACGCGATCGGCGACGCCACCTCCGTGCACCTCGACTCGATCAGCCGCGTCCAGACCGACACGTACGCCAAGGGCCGGATCGCCCTGCTCGGCGACGCCGGGTACGGCAACACGCTGGGTGGTTTCGGCAGCGGGCTGGCCGTGGTCGGCGCGTACGTGCTGGCGGGCGAGCTGAGCCTGGCCGACGGCGACCACCGGGTGGCGTTCCGCCGGTACGAGGAGCGGATGCGCGCCTACACGTCGTCCGCGGGCAAGACCAACGCCGGTCCGTTCCTCGCGCCGCGCAGCCGAACCCGGCTCCGGATGCGCAACGGGATGCTCAACTCCAGGCTGCTGATGTCGGGGATGCAGAAGCTCTCGGACCGGTTCGCCACCGACACCGACCTGCCCGACTACCCGCTGGCGGTCGGGAACTGAACGTCCGTGGGCCGGCAGGTGTACGAGCAGGTCCGCCAGGCTGTCGTCCTCCTTTCACGGCCCGGCAAGACGGCCCCCGGCACCCGTGGCCGGCCAATATGCTGGCCGGCACCATTCCCGCGCAACGGAGGCTGTGGTGGCGCTCGTAGAGGTGGACCTGCCGGACCCCGAGTGGATGCGGGGCCGTTGGGCGGCCGTCGCCGCCGTGTGCGCGGCACGCGGGTGGGGCGACACGTGTCATGCCAACGGGCCCGTGTGGCACTACGACGACGGCGGCGGCAACTGGGCGGACCTCCACCGGTTCGGCGACCAGGCGGTGCTCGTCGGCCACGACCACGAGTACTCGGAGACCTACTACGCGAACGCCGCCGAGTACTTCGAGGAGCCCGAGACGGACCTGCTGGCGGGTGCGCCCGAGTGGTGGGCCGCCCCGGTCCGGACGACGATCGAGGACGGGCTGTGGGTCGGGTTCGTCTACGGGTACGAGAACGGCGTCTGGCAGCGCGCCCCGTACGACCTGGACGACGGGTTCGACGCGGTCGGCCTGCCCGCCGCCGACGAGCAGCGCTGCCGTGACCTGATCGCCGAGTTCACCCGGGACGCGCCCGGCCTGGTCGGTGGCGCGCCCGACCTCGCCGCCGTCGCCGCCCTGATCGCCGCCGGCGGCGACGTCACCGAAAGCCAGGTGACGGCCGTCGTGGGCAGCGGCTGGGATGCCGTGGCGGGCGTGGCCGCCGCCCGGAGGTTCCGCGCCTGACCACTGTGGACCGCTCTCCGGTCGACAGCCTGGCAGGGAGAGTCGGGATTCCGTCCGCCCTGCCGTCAGGGCCGTCTTATGCTGCCCGCCATGCAACGGCACACGGTCGCCGATTTCGACGTGACCACGTACTCGGCGGTGGTCGGCGGACGGCTCGTCCTGCTCGGTGAGCGCGCCCAAGGGGACGGGTACGGCACGGTCCTGGTGTGGTGCGGCGAGGACGGCCGGCACCTGGACGCGCTGGACTACGTGCCCGACGTCGGCTGGCCCGAGCACCGGCCGACCCTGCTCGCCCACCCAGACGGCGGCTGTGTCGTGCTGCCCGACCCGACCCGGGCGTTCCGGCACGTCGGGCCGGGGGAGTGGCACGAGATCGAGGTCGCCGGCGCGGAACTGGTGGCCGAGTGGCGGTTGCGCGGCGGCACGGCGGTGAGCGACACCCCGGACTGGTGGGTGGTGTTCGGGCCCGGCGTGCTCGCCCAGGAGTTGCGCTACGCCGCCAGGTTGGAACTCGACCCGCACAAGGCGCAGTGGCGGGAACTCCGCGTGCCGAACGTGGCGGACTTCCCGGCCGACCGGTTCGGCGTGGAGTACGACGAGAGCCAGTTCGACCCGGCCGAGGTGTCGCTGACCGCCACCCTGCGCCGCGCCGGCACCGACTACGTCGTCTCCGAAGGCTCGGACCTGGGCTCGACACTCGCCTACGGAGCCGACTTCTTCACCTGCGCCACGGTCGACGGCGACGGGCGGTTGCTGCGGCGCGTCCACGAACAGCACGGCTGGAAGCGGCAGTCGGGCAAGCACGGCATCCGCGGGCGGTTCACCGCAGACGGCGGATACCTGTTGCTGACGCCCGTCTTCAAGACCGGGGAGTGGAAGGGACGGCAGCGCGTGCTGTCCTTGGCGGACGACACCACGCACGTGCCGGTCCTCCCGCGCGGGCTCACCAAAGCGACCGTCCTCGACCACCACTCGGGCACGTGGTGGCTGCGTTCCGGCGACGACGTGATCGGCCTCGAAGACCTGGAACTCTCCTGAGCGGGTGACGGCGACCGCCCCGCCGGAAGTCGACGGGGCGGTCGGTCCCGACCGGGATCAGAACTGGAGGCTCCAGGCGTCGATGTAGCCGACGTCCTGCGGGCCGACGTCCTGGACCTTCAGCTTCCAGACGCCATTGGCGACCTTGGCCGACGCGTCGACCGGGTACGTGGTGAGGATGTTGTCCCCGGAGTCCGAGGACGAGCCCTTCAACCGGAACGTGGCACCGTCCGGGGCCACCAGGTCCAGCACCAGGTCGCCCCGGTAGCTGTGCTTGATGTCGACGTTCACCTTCAGCGCGGGCGGCGCGTTGCCCGGCTGTCCGGTGACGGTCACCTGGCTGGTCACGGCCGCACCGTTGTCGGGGATGTCGACGTTGTCGGTGTTCTCGAACTTGCCGCCGGGCGGGTCGACGTCGCCCGTCTGCTGCCGGATCCACGCGACGTTCGCGGCGATACCGGTGTAGAGGGTGGTGGTGGCGCACTCGCCGTTGTTGTCGCCGGGACCGTGGGTCTCGCCGACCAGCGTCCAGTCGCCTCGCGTGCCGACCAGCGCCGGGCCGCCCGAGTCGCCGTGGCACGCCGAGTGCGTGCGGTCGCCCGACACGCAGATGTCGGTGGCCGTGCCGCCACCCGCGTAGCAGCGGCTGGAGGCCAGGATGGTCAGGTCGATCTCCTGGAGCGTGGACGGGTTCGAGCAGGACGGCCAGCTGGTGCAGCCGTAGCCGATCAGCCGCACCGGGGAGCCCGCCGGCGGGTTGGCCGCCGCCAGCTTGACCGGGGCCAGCGTGGACGCCTGCGACAGGTGCATCAGGGTCAGGTCGGTGCCCGCCTTGTTGACCCGGCGGTCGACCTGGCGGACCTCGCCGCCGGAGCTGCGGGTGTTCGACCCGAGGCGGGCCGACGACGCGCTGCCGCAGTGCGTCGCGGTCACGATCCACTGCGGAGCGACCAGACTGCCGCCGCAGCCGTTGTTCATCTGGGCGTGGAACGGGTACACCTCGGTGGCGCCGTGGCCGCCGATGATCTGCACGTTCACCGGCGGGTCGTCCGGCGCGGCGAAGGCGTGCTGCCCGGCGCCGGCCACCAGTGCCAGGGTCATGCCGACGAACGCGGCACGGCCGAGGAGGCGAGCGGTTCTCATGGGTTCTGCCTTTCGATTGCGCGGCAGGGGGCACCCGGGCACTGGAGAAGGGCAGGCCCGCGCGACGGCCGGGCGCGCATTCCCCGCCGCACCTGCACCATTGCGTGGATCCGCCCCGAAAAGGTCATTCAGTCTTGGTATCGAGCCCGTTGATGACCCATTCGCCATTGTGTTTACTATTGTCTCAGCATGGGGCGTGACCTGCGGTGACGATGGGGATCGGCGGAACCTGGCGGGATGGTCGTCCCGGATGTCGAAACGAACTGTGAACTGGTGAAACGGTTGATCCGACCGAAAGGGACATAAGCGGAAAACGGCGGGTGTGCCACCGAGGTGGACGTTCCCGCCGTTTTCCGTCATCGGGCTAGCTGATCGTGAAGTCGTCCGCGTGGATCGAGGGCAGGCCGTACCAGCCGTGCACGTAGACGTTCACCGTGCCGGACGCGCCCGTGGTGAACGGCACGGACAGCTGCGTCCAGTCGTTCGAGGACGTCCACGCGCTGGCCGTCGCGCCACCGCTGACGCCGATGAACGCGTAGTTGCCGCGCACCCACGCCTTGAGGGTGTACTTGGTGCTCGGCGCGAGGGTCACCGACTGCGACACCTGGCCGTTGGACGAGCCGTTCGGCGTCACCTGGAGGGAGTGCGTGCCGGAGTGCGCCGGGCTGCCGACGATCGCACCGGAACCGGCTGCGGCCGTCCACGGTGCGAGCGAACCGTCCTCGAACCCGGCGTTGACGATCACGCCGGTCGGCGGGGTGCCGTTGACCTTCACCGTGAACGTGGCCGTGTGCGTGGCCTTCGTGCCGGTGCCGGTGACGGTGAACTGGTAGTTGCCGGGTGTCGCGTCGGCCGCCGCCACCACGGTCAGGGTCGACGATCCGCCCGCCGTGACGCTGGTCGGCGACAGGGTGGCGGTGAGGCCGGCACGCGCCGGTCCCGCCGTGAGTGCCACGTCCTGCGCCTTGCCCGCCGTGACGGCCGTGGCGACCGTCGCGGTGGCCGTGCCGCCCGGGTCGATCGCCGCCGACGCCGGGTTCACGGCCAGCGAGAAGTCGTCGTCCGGGTTCGGGTTGCCGCTGGTGAACGGCGCGAAGATGCCGGTGAACTCCCACGTCTTCTGTGCGATACCGGAGCAGTTGTCGGCGGCCGAGCCGCCCGGGCAGTTGCCGTTGTCGCGCTGCAACGCCCAGAACGACAGGGTGTTGATGCCCTTGGCGATCGCCCAGTCCAGCACCGTGCGGCCGTCGGCGAGCTGGAACGTCTCGGACGGGCCGTAGTCGTCCACGCCGATCATCTCGGTGACGCCGACCATCGCCCACAGCTGCTGCTGCGTCTTGCCCGGGTACAGCGTGGCGAGCTGGTTCACCAGGCCCTGGGCGGCGGTCTTGGTGTCCTCGGCCATCTGGTGCTGCTTGCCGTCGTAGTAGTCGAACGTCATCAGGTTCGCGACGTCGACGCGGGCGTTGTTGGCGACGGCGTTGCGCAGCACGGCCAGGCCGCTGGGCGCGAGGCCGGTCGGCGTGGTGGGCAGGGTGTAGGAGAACTGGACGTTGCGGCCGTTGGCGGCGGCCCAGTCCTGGGTCAGCTTGATCGCTTTGTTGCGGCGGTCGATGCCCGCCGCGTTGTCCAGTGCCTCGACCTCGATGTCCATGTCGAGGCGGGACACGTCGTAGGTGGTGATCACGCTCTGGTAGGCGGCGGCGATCTTCGACACGTCGGTGCAGCTGTCCGCGATCTCGGTGCCGGTGTGGTCGGCCGTGTAGCCGCCGAAGGACGGGATCGCGTCGCCGCCCCTGGCGCGCAGGGTGTTGATGTCGTTGCCGAACACGCCCTGCGACACCGGCATCCCGGCGTCGCCGTTCCACAGCACGGTGCACGAGCCCTTGCTCGCGGTCTGGAGGAACGCGAAGGTCAGGTACTTGGCGCCGGACTGCTGGGCGAGCGTGGCCGGGTTCTCGCCGGTCCACGCCTCGAAGTACGGCGCGAACACGCGCGCGGGCAACGGTTTCGCGGCGGCGTGGGCGATGGTGGGTATGAAGGACATCGAGGTGAGGAGTGCCACCAGAAGCACGAGGACTCTGGACGGACGCATGTGCGCTCCAGGCAGGGGAAGGGACGCGGACCCCCAGGAGGGGCCCGGCGGTGGCGACCGGCCTTCAGAATTGGACTAGACCATAGTGGTTGTCAAGACGCCACCGACCGGTAACGCCGTATGCGGCAAACATGGCGAAATGTCCGCTGTACGACGAAAGTCCTGCTTCGGTGCGGCTGTTGCGGGCATCGTGGTGCTGCGCTCGTTGCGCTGATCGGGCCGGCCCCGGTGGTCCCGTCGGGCCTGCCCTCTCCCTCCGGGCCGACCGCCCATCAGCCCGTGGATGTACGTGGGCCGCCCCGATTTCAGTCGCGCGGCAGACGATTGCGCCGAATTCACGCAAGTAGCTTTTCGACACGGCACGCTTTCGACCGGAACAACACGTCGTGCCGACCGATCCGACTCGTGAAATGGGCGATGATGAACGATCGTTCCACCATTCCGCGCATTCTTCGACAACGCGACCGGCCGCGATCCCGGGTAGTCCGCCGGGCGCTGGTGGCCGGAGCCGCCGCGGTGGCCTCGCTGACCGTCGGCGGAGTCTCCACCGCCGCGCCACCGCCGACCGACGAGGCGACCACCGGCCTGGCCCGGTTCCAACGGCAGACGATCGCCTGGCACGACTGCCGGACCGGCCCGGACGACGAGACCGGACGGCGACTGGACGCGGCCGGGGCACGCTGCGGCGAGGTCACCGTCCCGCTGGACTACCGCCGGCCCGACGGCCGGACCATCACCGTGGCGGTGGCCCGGCGGGCCGCCACCGACACTGCGAACCGACGCGGAACGCTCGTGGTCAACACCGGTGGGCCGGGCCCGTCGCTGGACGGGGTGAGCATCCTGGTGGACGGCTCCCCGCCGGACGCCCCGCACGGCTCACCTGCGGTCGCGGCCCGGTACGACCTGGTCGGGATCGACCCCCGGTTCTTCGGCCGCAGCACGCCATTGGAGTGCGGCTGGTCCACCGGCGGTTACCTGCGCAGCGCGCAGTACGCGAGCCCGAGCAGGGCGGCGTTCGAGCAGAGCGTGACCGTCGCGAAGGACCTGGCCACCCGGTGTGCGGGGTACCGGGACGTCCTGCCGTACGCGTCCACCCGCAACATCGCCCGCGACCTGGACGTGGTGCGCGCCGCGCTCGGTGAGTCCCGGATCTCCTACCTGGGTTGGTCGTTCGGCAGTTACCTCGGCGCGGTGTACCTCCAGATGTTCCCCCGGCGCACCGACCGGTTCGTCATCGACAGCGCCATCGACCCCGATGCCTACGGGCCAGGCGTGGTGCGCGAAACCGGTCCGGCGACCGCCGCCGCGTTGCGGGACTGGGCGAAGTGGGCCGCCCGCCACGACGGGCAGTACGGTCTGGGCAGTACGACGGACCGGGTGCTGGCCACTGTGGACCGCATCAACCGGGCTGCCCCGTTCCAGGTCGGCGACCACCGGATCGACGCGGCGATGATCCCGGGCCTGCTGCTCCCGGCCAACGACTTCGAAGAGTCCTATGTGGACTTCAGTGGCCAGGTGCGCGTGCTGCGTGACGCGGCCCGCGGCGACACGGTGACCCCGACTCCCACCCTGGCGCTGAAACTGGCCCTGTACGCGAGCCCGGACGTGAACGCCGAGTTCGGGTTCAGCGCCGCCACCGCGAACCAGTGCGCGGACCGGGCCGCGTCCCGGGATCCGGAGACCTACTACCGCGATATCCAGGCGCACCGGGCCACCGAACCCCTCTACGGTCCGCTGACCCGGGACATCACGCCGTGCGCGTTCTGGCCGACGGACCCGGTCGAGGCTCCGACCAGGGTCGACAACGACCGCCCCGTCCTGATCGTGGGCGCGAGCGGCGACTCGGCGACCCCCTACACCGGCCAGCAGGCCATGCACCGGGCGCTGCGCGGCTCCCGCCTGGTCACGCTGGACCGGTCGTTCCGGCACGGCGTGTACCTCTTCGCGCTCGACGGTCGCGTGGACGAGACGGTCGACCGCTACCTGGTCGACGGCGTCCTGCCCGCCACCGACGTCGTCATCCCCAGGACAGGCTGACCCGATCCCGGTGACGGCGGCGCGCCCGTCGTCACCGGTCGCCGGGCCGGACCAGTCCCGCCTCGTACGCGGCGACCACCGCCTGCACCCGGTCCCGCACCCCAAGCTTGGCCAGGACGTGGCTGACGTGGGTCTTCACCGTCCCCTCCGCCACCGTCAGCCGACCGGCGATCTCCGCGTTCGACCAGCCCCGGGCCATCGCCACCAGCACCTCGCGCTCCCGTTCGGTCAACGCCGCCACCGCCCGCACGGCGACCGGATCGAGGGCGGGCGCCAGGTGCTCCAGCAGTCGGCGGGTGGTCGACGCCGCGATCACCGCGTCCCCGGCGTGCACGGTGCGCAACGCGGCCAGCATGTCCTCCGGCGGCGCGTCCTTGAGCAGGAACCCGTTGGCCCCGGCCCGGATCGCGGCCAGCGCGTGCTCGTCGAGGTCGAAGGTGGTGAGCATGACGACCTTCGGCGGATCCGGGACGGCGACGACCTGCCGGGTCGCCTCGATGCCGTCGAGCACCGGCATCCGCACGTCCATCACCACCACGTCGGGGCACAGCCGCCGCGCCTCCCGCACCCCGTCGGCACCGTCGGCCGCCTCGCCGACCACCGTCAGGTCCGGCTGGGAGTCGATCACCAGCCGGAAGCCCGCCCGGACCAGTGCCTGGTCCTCGACCAGCAGCACCCGCACGGGTTCGGCCTCCGCGCCCGTCATGACGGCATCGGAATCCGGGCGCTCAGCACCCGTCCGCCACCGGGACGCGGCTCCAGCGTCACGGTGCCCCCGTACGCGCTCGCGCGTTCCCGCATACCCAGCACGCCGTATCCACCCGAAGTCGCGGCGGACGGCGCTCGGCCGTCGTCCAGCACGTCGATCTCCAGCCGCGCACCCCACCGCACCGCCACCTCGGCCCGCGCGTCCGGGCCCGCGTGCTTGATCACGTTGGTCAGTCCCTCCTGGACGATCCGGTAGACCACCAGCGCGAGTCCGGGCTCGACCGGCCCGCCGGGCTCCTCCAACGTCAGCCGGACGTCCAGCCCACCCGCCCGCACCCGTTCCACCAGCCCGGGGACGTCCTCGACACCCGGCTGCGGAGCCGCCGGCCCGCCGGCCCCGGAACCGTCCCGGAGCACACCGAGCACCCGTCGCGTCTCCGCCAACGCCTGACGTCCGTAGTCGCCGATCGTCGCCAGCGCGGCCCGTCCGGCTTCCGGCGACGTCGCGTACCGGCCGCCGTCGGCCTGGGCGATCAGCACCGCGAGCGAGTGCGCGACGACGTCGTGCATCTCCCGGGCGATCCGGGTCCGCTCCGCCATGACCGCGAGCCGGTCCCGCTGGTCGCGTTCGACCTCAAGCAACCGGGCCCGCTCCGCCAACATGCCGACCTGCCTGCGCCGCACGCGGCCCAGTACCCCGATCGCCCACGCGGCCACCACGGTGCTCGCCAGGAACGCGGCCATCACGACGTGCGCCGACACCGACGCCGGCAACATCGGCCAGCTCAGGCCGCCCAACCCGGCCCCGCCCAGCCCCAGCGCGAGCCCGGCCCGACCGGCCCACGGCGGGCCGTACGCCGCGACCCCGTAGACCACGACCGGCACGGCCAGGTCCGCCGGGAGCAGACCGAGACTGTCCCGAAGGGTCAGCCACTGCACCAGCGCGACCGCGGACACCACAGCCGCGCACAGCACCGGACGACGCCTGCGCAACACCAACGGCATCAGCAACGACAACGAAACCAGGAAATACACGCCGTCGGCCCACACGATCAGCCCGAGTACGACGCTGCATCCACCGAGGACGAACGCCGCCACGGCGTCGATGAGCAACTCGTGCCCGCGCATCCACGAATCGACCCGTTCGCCACGCACGCGGCCACTGTATGTCCGCCCGGTACCGCACCACGTCGGCTCGCAGGATGACCTCGACGCGGTCCGCCTACGTCTCAGGGCATAGGCCGAACGGCCCACCGGTCACGGCACGGCGTCCGGCTCGGTGTGCACGACCACGGCGGTGAGGCGGGGGATGGCGGCCATCAGGCGGTGTTCCACGTCGTGCGCGATCCGGTGCGCCTGCCCGACGTCGAGGGTCGGGTCGACGGTGATCGCCAGTTCGGCGCGCAGCCGGTGGCCGATCCAGCGCATCCGCAGGTCGCCAGTGCGGCGGACGCCGTCGACGTGGGCGGCGGTGTGCTCGGCGGTGTCCACGGTCGCGGGGTCGACCGCGTCCAGCAGCCTGCCGAACACCTCGCGGGCCGCGTCGCGCAGGACGAACAGGATCGCGGCGGTCATACCCAGGCCCACCAGGGGATCGGCGAGCGGGAAGCCCAGGGCGACGCCCAGCGCGCCGAGGACGACGGCGAGCGACGTGAAGCCGTCGGTGCGGGCGTGCAGGCCGTCGGCGACCAGGGCGGCCGAGCCGATGCTCCGGCCGACCGCGATCCGGTAGCGGGCGACGAGTTCGTTGCCCGCGAACCCGACCACACCCGCCGCCGCGACCACCCAGAGGTGTTCGACGGGCTGCGGGTCGAGCAGGCGGCGGACCGACTCGTAGCCGACCAGGGCGGCGGACGCGGCGATCAGCAGCACGACGACCAGGCCCGCCAGGTCTTCCGCCCGGCCGAGGCCGTAGGTGAAGCGACGGGTCGCGGCGCGTCGGCCGAGCAGGAAGGCGATGCCCAGCGGCACGGCGGTGAGCGCGTCGGCGAAGTTGTGGATCGTGTCGCCGAGCAGCGCCACCGAGCCGGTGATCACCACGAGCACCAGTTGGACGGCCGCCGTGGTGAAGAGGGCGCCGAAGGACAGCACCAGCGCGCGGATGCCGCGCCGACTGGTTTCCAGGGCCGGGTCGAGGCGGTCGGCGTGGCCGTGGCCGTGCCCGTGGGTTCTGCTCACGACTGGAAGCGTACCTGCGTAGACACGCAGATACGCAAGTGGTCAGGTAAGGTGGGATCATGCACACGTCGCTGCCGGACTTCGACATGCCCAACGAGGAGCAGGTCCACCTCGCGGCCGAGACGTTCCGGATGCTCGCCGACCCCACCCGCATCCGGGTGCTGTGGGCGCTGCTCCAGGGCGAGTCGTCCGTGGCGTGCCTGGCCGAACTCGCCGGGGCCGCGCCCACGGCGGTCAGCCAGCACCTGGCCAAGCTGCGGCTGGCAGGCCTGGTCAAGGGGCGGCGCGAAGGGACGTTCGTGTACTACTCGGCGGCCAACGACCACGTGCGCGGCCTGCTCGCCCAGGCCCTGTTCCACGCCGACCACCTCGACCGCGCGGAGATCGCCGCGTCCTGAACCGGTCACCGGGTTTGATTCCACGCCAGGCGTCGGGTAGATCGTCGGGTGCCGACGTTGGGGTGCACGGTGAAGGTCGCGCTGGTCGTGCCGGACGACCGCCCGAACGGCAAGGACGGCTGACGGGGCACGGCCGGGGTCCTGGCCGCGTTGGCGGCGGCCGTTGTCACAGCCGGCGGCGCGGTTCGAGGAGAGTTCCCCGGCGCACTTGGTGCTGACGGGTCTGCCGGCACGGCGGGCGTGGGGCGTCGGGCCGCGTCCCGGGCGCGCTCCTGCGGCCGGCCGAGCGGGACAGTCCGTCGGGCACGGTGCTCGGCCGCGCCGTGCCGGAGTCCGCCCGAACAGGGGATTCAAACTCTCCTTAAGACCGGTGCAAACCCGGCCCGACACGCTCCGCTCCGACCCGTGGGAACTCCGAGGGGGAGGAACGAGATGTCAGGCAGAACCATGATCTACGCGGCGGCGGCGGCGGTGTTCGCGGTCGGACTCGGCGTGCCGGCGGCGGCCCAGGCGGCACCGCAGGCACAGCCGTCCGACGTGCGGGCCTCGGTGATCGTCGACTGCGGCCCCAACTGGGGCTACAAGTGCGCCGGGACGTTGGCGAACGTCAACATCCGCACCGGCCCCGGCACGTCGTACGCCAAGGTCGCGACGCTGGCCAAGAACATGAACTTCGCCCTCTACTGCTATCAGTACGGCGAATCGATCAACGGCGACCCGGTCTGGTACTTCGGCGCGCCGGACATCGACCAGCCGGACAACCCGCGCGGCTTCGTCGCCGGCTACTGGCTGGCCACCGGCAAGGACCCGGCGGCGGGTATCGAACCCTGCTGAACCCCGCACGACGTCGCGGTGGCCGTCGTGCGCGGCGGCCACCGCATCCCTTGGCTCGGCAAAACGCTTGGGGGGCAACGATGTGGAGAAAACCGGCCGTGCTCGTCGCGGCCATGACGGTGGTGCTGGCAGCGGCCCAACCCGTGACGGCACAACCCGAGACCGTCGGGACGGACCAGCGGCAGACCGAGGCACCCGCCGGAGAGGTCGAACCGGAACGGCGGGACGACGTGCTCGGCACGGGCTGGCGCGGGTCGGCGGACCGGGCGTGGACCACGTCCGGCGACGCGGAAGGGTTCCACGTGCTGGTCGCCGACGCCGCGAGCGGCTACGCGTGGCGCACGGCGGCGACCCTGGCCGAACCGGGGTTCGACACCGACCAGTGGATCGGCAACGCCTGCGTCACCGGCTCCGGGCAGCGGGCCGTGGTCGCGTACGCGCCCAGGACGTTCACCAACGACGAGCACCTGTTCGCGCGGGTCCGCCGGCCCGACGAGCCGTCCGGCATCTACCGTGGTGGACCTGACCTCCGGCGCGGTCACCAAGCTGCCGGTGCGGAGCACACTGGCCTACTACAGCCCGGGCTGCGGGGTGGACGAGTCCGCCGTCCTCACCCAGGCCGGCAGCGGGGACCTGGCCAAGACCCGGGTGTTCCGGGTCGACGCGGCCACCGGATCCGCCGCCGAGCCGATCGTCGTGCCGGGCCAGCTCACGTCCCCGGTCCCGGTGCGGGACACGATCGTCGCCGCCGACGGGCACTCGCTGGTGAAGCTCGCCCCGGACGGCACCCGCACCCTGTTCGCACCCGCCGCGAACGTCCCGTTCGGGGTCGCGGCGGACGCCGACGGCGGCGTCGTCTACCTCGACCTGGCCGGCGGCGTGACGACGGTCCGCCGGGTGGACGACACCCGGCCCAGGGGCGACCGGGTCCGGACGCTGGCCACCGGCAAGGCCGCGCGGATCGGCCTGGACACCGGATCCGGCGGCCGGGTGTTCATCACCGGCAAACCGGACCGCACGTGGGCGCTGCCCGGCGCGGTGCGGCTGCTCGACGTGCCCGCGACGGCCGAGGTGTCCACCGAGGGCGCGTTCGCGGTGACCAAAGTGGAGCGCGAGGCGGATCCACGGGTCGCGTCGACCGGCGCGATCACGTTGTCCGGCAAGGCGACCGGCACCGGCAAAGAGGTCGGGTTCGCCGTCGACCCGGCCGCCCCGTCCCCGGACGGGGTCACCGCGTCCGGTTCGCCGACCAACCCGGTGGACGACGACCGGTGGTGCTCGGTGCCGCGCAACGACCCCCGGAACCAGGTGGTGCAGCCCAAGCCGCGGCAGGTGGAGTGGGCGGTGAACCAGGCCGTGCGCGGCGTCCTGAACGTGCAGCGGCCGGCGAACTGGAAGAACCTCGGGATGCCCGCCTACCAGGTGCAAGGCGGCCTGTTCCGCGCGCCGCAGCTCGACGGCGGCGGCTTTATCCCGTCGCAGATCGTGCTGGGCATCGCCGCGCAGGAGTCCAACCTGTGGCAGGCGAGCCGGGCCGCGCTGCCCGGCGTCACCGGGAACCCGTTGATCGGCAACTTCTACGGGCGGGCGATCTACGACACCAACCCGGACGACGACTGGGACATCCACTGGAACAAGTCGGACTGCGGCTACGGCGTCATGCAGGTGACCGACGGGATGCGGTTGGCGGGCCACGAAAAGCCGGGTGACCCGTCCCACGCCTACCAGACGCAGCGGGCCATCGCGCTGGACTTCACCGCGAACATCGCCTCCGGGGTGCTGATCCTGGAGCAGAAGTGGAACCAGGTCCGGCGGGCCGGGATGAAGATCGCCAACGGCGACCCGTCGTCCCTGGAGACGTGGTTCTACGCGGTGTGGGCCTACAACTCCGGCTTCCACCCCGACAACAACGACGGCAAGCCGTGGGGCGTCGGCTGGGGCAACAACCCGGCCAACCCGAACTTCAAACCCGACCGCGAGGCGTTCCTGGAGACCTCGTACGGCGACGCGCGCTACCCGCAGTACTGGCCGTACCCGGAGAAGGTGCTGGGCTGGGCTGGTCACCCGATCGAATCGGTGGAGTCGCCGGGCAAACTGGTGAAGGGCTTCAACTACGCGTGGTGGAACGACGCCCAGTTCCGCGCCACGGTGAAGCCGCCGCGCCACATGTTCTGCGACCAGACCAATGAATGTTGGCCCGGTCAGGCGAACCTGCCGAACTACCCGGGCAGTCCGCCGGGCGGCGAGGGCGACGTGCGGGGCGAGCCCGCCGGGCCGTGCGCGCACCGGACGGACGGCTACTTCGACCTGAAGTGACCCTGTTGCCCAATTCGGGGTGCTGTCGTGTAGGCGCTCGTCGGGTGGTGCATGATCAACTAAGTTGGCCTTGCCGTGGGTGGCGAACGGAGCGTGTGGTGTCATTGCAGTCCCAGCCGTGGTCGGAGGTTCCCGAGGAGACCGCGAGCGTGGCTCGGTCGGTGTTTCCCAAGGGCTGCTTGGCGATGAACGTCCGGGACCAGCTGGGGCCGTTATGCGAGGACGAGGTGTTCAGGCCCGCGTTCGGGGTGCGGGGCCGGCCCGGGATCTCGCCGGGGCAGCTGGTCTTGGTCTGCGTGCTGCAGTTCGCTGAGAACCTCACTGACCGGCAGGCCGTCCATGCTGTCCGGTCGCGTATCGACTGGAAGTACCTGTTGGGGATGGAGCTGTCCGACCCGGGCTTCGACTTCACCGTGCTGACCGGGTTCCGCGACCGCCTCCTGGCGCACGGTTTGGAGGAGACGATCCTGGATCTGCTGCTGCAGCGCCTGATGAAGCTGGGTTTGGTCGTCGCCCAAGGCAAGCAGCGGACCGACTCAACGCACGTGCTGGCCGCTGTCAGGGACCTGAACCGCTTGGAGTTCGTCGGCGAGACCCTGCGGGCGGCGCTGGAGGCTCTGGCCGTGGCGGCACCACAGTGGCTGCGTGGGTGGATGGATCCGGGCTGGCAGAAGCGGTATGGGGCCAGGGCGGACGCCTATCGGCTGCCGAGGGCCGAGGGCGAGCGGGCCGAATTGGCCCGGCAGATCGGGGCCGACGGCTACCTGCTGTTGGAAGCGGCCTTCGCGGCCACGGCGCCGCTGTGGCTACGGGACATCCCGGCGGTTGACGTGTTGCGGGCTGTGTGGCTGCAGCAATACCAACGCGTGGTGGCTGATGGTGCTCATGAGGTGACATGGCGACGCAAGGGCGAACTGCCGCCCAGCGGGGCCAGGATCACCTCCCCGTACGACATTGACTCCCGGTACGGGATGAAGCGCGGGTCCGGATGGGACGGCTACAAGGTCCACTTCAGCGAGACCTGCGACGCCCCTGAGGAGGTTAGCCGCCCGCATCTGATCACCAGCGTGGTGACCACCGACGCCACCGTGAACGACGCGGTGGTCGTCGAGCAGATCCACACCCGCCTGGACAGCCGGGGCCTGCTGCCGTCCGAGCATTTCCTCGACGCCGGTTACACCTCCGCCGAACTGCTCGTCGAGACACGGGCAGGCTCAGGCATCACCGTCATCGGCCCAGTCAGGCCGGACACCACATCGCAGGCCGTCCGGGCCGCCGGCTTCGGCAAGACGGCCTTCGCCATCGACTGGCGGGCCAAGAAGGCTATCTGCCCGCGCGGCGCGGCCAGCAAGTACTGGACTGAGGGAATCGACCACAACCAGCGGTCCGCGATCCGGATCCGGTTCGCCACCGACACCTGCGCGCCCTGCCCGGTCCGCAGCCAGTGCACCCGATCAACGCAATACGGCCGCCAGCTCACCGTCCGCCCACAAGACCAGAACGACCAGCTGGACCAGGTCCGATCCGAGCAGTCCACAAAGGAATGGAAACAGCGCTACGCCGTTCGTGCTGGCGTTGAGGGCACCATCCACCAGGCCGTCGCCGCCACGGGAGCACGCCGCACCCGCTACATCGGCCTGGCCAAGACACATCTCGCGCACGTCTTCGCCGCTGCGGCCGTCAACCTGATACGGCTGGACGCCTGGTGGAACGGCAAACCGCTGGCGCCAACCCGGACCTCCTACCTCGCTCGGCTCGACCTCCCCCTGGCCGCGTGACGTGAATTGGGCAACAGGGTCCTGAAGTGCTGGTACAACCAGTCGACCGAGTGGAAACCCTGTCCGCGGCAGTGCGGCTTCGAGAGCCTGCGGTTCGACCCCGGCTACGCCTACCAGGAGGACGGGACGAGCTATCCGCCGGTCTGCACGACGGCGGGCCTGCCGGCGGGCTCGCTGGTGATCGACGACCTGCCGGACGGCACCCCGTCGGTGCGCCCGAACTGCGGCCGGCCGTGGACCAACGCGGGTGACTTCACGCTGGACTTCGCCGACGACGGCAACGGGATGCGGACGTCCAAAGTGGACTTCCATCAGATCGGTGCGGGGTTCGGCGGCCACTTCTGGTTCGCCCACACCCGGCAGGACACCGCCGAGGGGCGCAAGATGCGGGTCACCGGCACCTGGCGGCTCGACCGGCCGCTGGACGGCTGGGCGCGGGTCCTCGTGCACCTGCCCGACCACGGCGCGCACACCCAGCAGGCCCGGTACCGGATCGGACTGGGCGACGGGCAGGTGCGGGACCGGTACCTGTCGCAGGGCGTCGAGGCCAACCGGTGGGTGTCGGCGGGCGTGTACCGGTTCTCCGGAGTGCCGGACGTGCAGCTGTCCACGATCACCAAGGACGGTTTCGGCGAGGAGGACGTGGCGTGGGACGCCGTCGCGTTCCAGCCGCTGCCCGGCAAACCGCAGCACCTGGTGGCCGCGCTGGGCGACTCGTACAGCTCGGGCGAGGGCTACGGCGGCTACTTCCGGGAGACCGACACCAACCACGGCAAGGACCGGTGGAACGCCTGCCGGCGGGGCACCAACGCGTGGCCCCGGACCATGACGCTGCCGGGTGCCGGCGCCCCGCTGGGCTCGCTGTCCGACGGGTTCGGCCCGAACTCCGAGCTCGGGTTCGTCGCCTGTTCCGGTGCCACGTCGTGGAACATGCGCGGCTACCGGCCGAGATCCTGGGACGAGCCGCAGAAGTACGAGTACGGCGAGGGCCAGTTCCGGGAGATCAGCCAACTGGAGTCCGGCGTGCTGGACGGGAACACCACGCTGGTGACGCTCACCGTGGGCGGCAACGACCGCAACGGGTTCACCGGGGCGCTCACCGAATGCGCCACCAGCGGCTGCGGTCCGGCGTCGGAGGAGGAGTTCCTGGCCAAGTACCGGGGAATCGTGGACGCGAACCAGGCGGACATCCGGGACACGCTGCTCAAGGTCAGGTCCGCCGCCGACCACGCCAAGATCCTCCTCGTCGGCTACCCGCGCCTGGTCGGCACGACGTCGAACTGCGGGTTGGCGACGCTGCTGATCGACCCGTGGGAGGCGCGGACCCTGGCGTCGCTCGCGGACTACATGGCGTACCGGCAGAACCAGACCGTGCAGGAGTTGAAGGCGCTCGGGGTGCCGGTGGACTACGTGCGGGTGCTCGACCGGTTCATCGGGCACGGCGCGTGCGACAGCGGGGAGTGGATCAACGGCTTCTCGGCGGGGCCGCGCGGTGACGGCGATTTCCACCAGGGCGACCGGACGGTGGTGCCGTGCTTCTGGCAGGGCGCGGGCGGTGCGTGCCTGAGCCGGGAGAGCTTCCACCCCAACCAGTCGGGAGTCCGGGCGTACGCCCAGGCGGTGGAGGAGCAGTTGCGGCTCATGAACTACCAGGGCGGCTGACCTCGATCGGTGCACCGCCCGCCCTCGGTGGGCGGTGCACGTTCGGTGGATGTACAGACGGTATTGGTGACGTGACCATGAGTGTATGGAACCCTTTCTGCTCGACACGACCGGCCGCGACGTCCACGCCGAAGGCGCGTTGTTGCGGGAACGCGGGCCGGTGGCACTGGTGGAACTGCCCGGCGGCGTCAAGGCGTGGTCGGTCACCCGGATCGACGTGCTCCGCCGGCTCCTCGGCGACCCGAGGGTGTCCAGGGACCCGCGCCTGCACTGGTCCGCGTGGCGGTCCGGCGAGATCCGCGAGGACTGGCCGCTGCACATCTGGGTGTCCGCGCGGAACATGTTCACCTCGTACGGCGGCGAGCACCGCAGGTTGCGATCGTTGGTGTCCAAGGCGTTCACCCCGCGTCGCACGGAATCACTGCGGGCCGGCGTGGTCGCGATCACCGACCGACTGCTGGCCGAACTCGACGTCGGGCCCGCCGTGACGGACCTGCGGGCGGGGTTCGCCGACCCGTTGCCGGTCGAGGTCATCTGCCGGCTGTTCGGCGTCCCGGAGGAGTCGCGCCCCAGCCTGCGGAAGGCCATGAGCGTCATCAACGACACGACCACCACACCGGAACGGGCGCTGGCCAACCAGCAGGACGTCTACCGCATCCTGAACGACCTGATCGCGGCCCGCCGCCGGGACCCGCAGGACGACCTCACCAGCGAGCTGATCGCCGTGCGCGAGGCGGACTCCGACCGGCTGACCGAGACCGAGCTGATCGGAACCCTGCTGCTGATGCTGGGTGCGGGCCACGAGACGACCGTCAACCTCCTCGGCAACGCGATCACCGCCCTGCTCACCAACCCCGAGCAGGCCGCGCTGGTGCGTTCCGGGGAGCGCCCCTGGCAGGACGCAGTGGAGGAGACGCTGCGCTGGCAGGCTCCGGTGGTGAACCTGCCGCTGCGCTACGCGGTGGAGGACATCACCGTGGACGGCGTCACGATCGGCCGGGGCGACGCGATCCTCACGTCCTTCGCGGCGGCGGGCCGGGATCCGGCGCAGCACGGATCGACCGGCGACACCTACGACCTCACCCGCCCCGACAAGACCCACCTGGCGTTCGGCCACGGCGTCCACTACTGCCTGGGCGAGCCGCTGGCCCGGCTGGAGGCCGAGATCGCCCTGCCCGCGCTGTTCGCCC
>CBHFOL010000118.1:0-21181 GCA_965995405.1 uncultured Saccharothrix sp. | reverse complement strand
GACGGGGTCAGCCTGGCCATCCGGCCGGGGGAGTTCTTCGGCCTGGTCGGCGAGTCCGGCAGCGGGAAGACGACGCTCGGGCAACTCGTCGCGGCGCTCGACCACCCCACCGAGGGCACGATCACCGTGGCCGGTCAACGGCACACCGCGCGTGGGCTGGAGGGTGACGCCCGCGCGTTCCGCCGCACCGTGCAACTGGTGTTCCAGGACCCGCAGAGCTCGCTGGACCCGAGGCACACCGTCGGCCGGATCATCGCCGAGCCGCTGCGCGAGCTGACCGACCTGCGCGGACCGGCGCTGCGCCGCCGGGTGGAGCGGCTGCTGGACGAGGTGGGCCTGCCGAAGGCGGTCGCCGACCGGATCCCGGCGCAGCTGTCCGGCGGCCAGCGCCAGCGGGTCGCGATCGCGCGGGCCATCGCGCCGGAACCCCGGCTGATCGTGGCCGACGAGCCCACGTCCGCGCTGGACGTGTCGGTGCAGGGGCAGGTGCTGAACCTGCTGCTGGAGCTGCGCCGGGAACACGGCCTCGGCTACCTGTTCATCACGCACAACCTGAGCCTGATCCTGTCCGTCGCGGACCGGGTGGGCGTGATGAAGGACGGCCGGCTGATCGAGGTGGCGACGCCCGCGGAGATCGCGGCCGACCCGAAGCACGAGTACACGCGCACGCTGCTGGCCGCGAATCCGGGCATCACGCCACCGGCGATCCCGCGCGCCGCGGGTTCGCGCGAGTGACATCGGGAGGACCACCGTGCAGCCGAACCCCGTACCCCTCCCGACCCACCGCTTCGACGATCCGCTGATCGCCGACGGCCCGCCGGGGTTCGCCATCGGGTCGTTCGCCGACCTGGCGCCCTGGTCGGACGCGTCCTACCCGCACCGGCACGAGTTCTACGAGCTGGTGTGCGTGACCGGCGGGTCCGGCACGCACGTGATCGACTTCGTGCCGTACCAGGTGGCCCCGGTGACGCTGTACTTCATCGCGCCGGGCCAGGTGCAGTTCTGGGAGCGCCGCGCGCCGCTGGAGGGGCACGTCATGGTCTTCGTGGAGGAGTTCCTGGTGCCCCAGTACGGAGACCGCGTGTCGCCACGCCGTTCGCTGGCGCTCGACCCGTTGGGCACCGGCCACGCGCTGCACCTGGACGACGGCCAGGTCGGGCCGGTCACCGAGTTGATCGCCGCGCTGGACCGGGAGTACCGGCGGCCCGGCGGCGCGGACGTCTCGGTGTTGCAGGCGTACCTGCACATCCTGCTGGTGGAGATGCGCCGGCTGCACCACGACGCGGGCACCCGGACCGTGGAGGAGGACCGCAGCACCGCGCTGGCCCGCCGCTACCTGCGGCTGGTCAGCGAGGAGTTGCCGCACGAGCAGACCGTGCGCGGCTACGCCAGCCGCATCGGGGTGACGCCGAAGCACCTGGCGGACGTGGTGAAGCGGACCACCGGCAAGCGGCCCGCCGAGATCATCCGGGACGCGCTGACCGTGGAGGCCAAGCGGCTGCTCACGCACACCGACCTGACCGTCGCCCAGGTGTCGGAGCGGCTGTCGTTCGACAACCCGTCGTACTTCGGCCGGTTCTTCAAACGCGAGACCGGGATGAGCCCTGGGGAGTTCCGCCGGCGCGTCTTCCTGGCCGACCACCTCCGCTCAGTGACACGGCCGCCGACCTGACTAGCTACCCGTGCCGGGACCCGCTGCATAGCGTCGGACCATGGACTCCTCAGTTGGTGCCATCCGGGCGCGGTTCGCGCAGCGCCGCGTCGAGCAGCTCCGTTCGTTGATCACCGAGGACCTGGTGACCGCCTGGATCCACCATCCGGAAGCGGTCCACCGGGAGCCCCTGAACTGGCTGGCGCGGGTGCTGGACGCCCGCCCGGCCGCCGAGCGCGTCTGCGTGTACGAGTCGGAGCAGGGTGCGCGGTGGCGGCTGGCGTGGCCGCCCGCCCGCCGGGGCGAGACCTACCGGCTCGCCGACGAGCGCGTGTTCACCGACCTGGACCAGGCGCGGGAGGCGGTCCTGCGGCGTGAGCTGTTCGACGTGTTCGGCTGGGGCGAGGCCCCGGCGCACGCGGTCGACGGGCCGGAGCTGCGGCAGGACGGGCCGGTCCTGCTCGGCTACGCGGACCGGGTCAGCGCGGCTCCGGGTGAGGCGGTCACGTTCATGGTGAGCGCCGAGGACGTCGCCGAGTACACCACCGAGCTGCTCCGGCTGCGGCACACCGACGACGACCCGGCCGGTCCGGGTGTCCGGGTCGAGCCGGTGCCCGACGCCTGGCTGGGTCGGCACCGGGGCCACGCCCAGTGCACCCGACCGGGCTCGCACATCGCCGTCCGCGACCCGCACGGCGCGACGACCGGCGAGGGCGGGTTCGCCGTTGCCGCGTATGTCTTCCCGACGCACGTGACCGGCGGGCCGCAGGCCGTG
The DNA here is from genome assembly GCA_965995405.1 of uncultured Saccharothrix sp. GTDB lineage: Bacteria > Actinomycetota > Actinomycetes > Mycobacteriales > Pseudonocardiaceae > Actinosynnema. Next base: position 18,755 of record CBHFOL010000118.1, on the reverse strand, counting down.
CTGGCGCGCTGGAACGACGGATCGCGCGGATACGCGCTCGGTCTGGACGAGGCCGGGCGGCCGACGCTCTGGCTCGGCGACGGCACCAGCGAGACCGCCGTCCACGCCGAGACGCCGCTGGCGCTGCACCAGTGGCACGGCGTGGCCGCGAGCTACGACCCGGCGACCGGTCGGGCGCTGCTGGTCACCCGACCGCTGGTGACCAGCGTCAACAGCCGGGTCAGCCCGATCGTCGTGGACGACCGGCCCGTCGTGGTCGAGCAGCGCGTCGACGCCGCCTTCACCCCGGCCGACCACGGCGACCTGCTGTTCGGGACGCGCACGCCGGAGTCCGGCCACTACAACGGCAAGATCGAACGTCCGGGCATCTGGCCGCACCCGCTGTCCCGGGCCGCGCTGGTGGCCGCCGTGTCCGACGACCACGACGCCCCGCTGCGCTGGTCGTTCGAGCCGGGGCGGACGGCGGCGTCGCTGGTGGTGCCGTGCGTCGGCCGACCCGGGCTGGACGGGCGGCTGGTGAACCTGCCGGTACGCGGCGTGACCGGCCGGCACTTCTCCGGGCGGGTCGAGCACTACGCGGTCGACCCGCGCGGCTACGCGGCGATCCACTTCCATGACGACGCGGTCGCCGACGCCGACTGGACGCCCAGCCACGAGTTCACCGTACCCGCCGGTCTGCCCAGTGGGGTGTACGCGCTGCGGGTCGCGGCGGTCGACGGCTCGTGCGAGCGGGCCATCCCGTTCGTGGTGCGCCCACCGGCCGGCACTGCCACGGGACGGCTCGCGCTGATGCTGCCCACCGCCACCTACCTGGCGTACTCCAACGAACGCGGCCTCGGCTACGTGCCGGTCGTCCCGTCCGGGACGGTGTTCCTGGAGCACCGCTACGACCTGGGCCACTCGGCGTACGCGCGGCACACCGACGGCAGCGGAGTCTGCTACACCTCGTGGCGGCGGCCGATCCTCACGCTGGCACCGGGTTTCCGCATCCACCTGTCGCCGTTCATGCTGGCCTCGGACCTGTACATCCTGGACTGGCTCACCGAGCTGGGCTACTCGTTCGACGTCATCACCGACCACGACCTGCACGCGGAGGGCGTGGACCTGCTGCGCCGCTACCGGGCCGTGCTCACCGGGTCGCACCCGGAGTACGCGTCGGAGCGGATGATCGACGCCATCGAGACGTACGTCGACGGCGGCGGCAACCTCGCCTACCTGGGCGGCAACGGCTACTACTGGGTGGTCTCCTTCCACCCGGACCTGCCGCACGTGATGGAGCTGCGGCGCGGCGAGAACGGCACCCGGAGCTGGCAGGCCCGTCCCGGCGAGTACCACCACGCCACCACGGGCGAGCGCGGCGGGCTGTGGGCGGGACGCAACCGGCCGCCGCAGAAGGTCTTCGGGGTGGGCTTCAGCGCGCAGGGCGGCGGTCCGTCCGGCCGGTACCGGATCGGCCCGGACGCCGACCTGGACGAGGCGAAGCCGTTGCTGCACAACGTGTCCGAGGTGTTCGGGGATGTGGCGTTGGACGGCGGGGGAGCGGCGGGCAACGAGATCGACCGCTACGACCCGGCGTTGGGCAGCCCGCCGGACGCGATGGTGCTTGCCACGTCGGAGGAACTGGGCGACGGCTACCAGTTCGCGGTGGAGGAACTCAGCGGCACGCACCCGGGACAGGGCGCGACCGAGAATCCGGATGTGCGTTCGGACATCGTGTACTTCCGGACCAGGGGCGGTGGCTCGGTGTTCGCCACCGGCTCGATCGACTACAGCAGCGGGCTTTCCGCGAACGGCTACGACAACGGGCTGTCCAGGCTCACCCGCAACGTCCTCGACAACTGGTTGGGCGGCAATGACTGAATCTCTTACCGTGGACCGAATGCTCGCCATCCCGATGCGGGACGGCACGGTCCTGCGCGCCGACGTGTACCGCCCGGTGGGGCAGCGCTGCCCCGCGTTGGTGTTCCGCACCCCGTACGACCGCACCGGTCTCGGGATGTACGGCACGTTCGCGCTGCGCGCCGCGTCCGCCGGGTACGCCGTCGTCATGCAGGACACCCGAGGCCGCGGTGCCTCCGATGGCGATTTCGTCCCGTTCGTGCACGAACTCGAAGACGGGTACGACTCCGTCGACTGGGTCGCGTCCCAGCCCTGGTGTGACGGGAACGTCGGGATGTTCGGCGGCTCGTACGACGGGGTGACCCAGTGGCAGGCCGCCATGTCCAAGCACCCGGCGCTGAAGGCGATCGCCCCGAACGTCACGGCCTCCAGCTACCACCACGGCTGGGTGTACCGGGGCGGCGCGTTCCAGCTCGGGTTCAGCCTGGGCTGGACGCTGTCGCTGGCCTCGCACAACGCGGCCCGCGACCCGTCGGTGCCGGCGTCCGTGCGCGGCGCGCTGACCGACGCCCTGGACCGGCTGCCGGACACCGCGCGCGTGCTGCCGTTGTCCGACCACCCCTACCTGGACGATGTGGCCCCGTACTACCGGGAATGGCTGCGCCACCCCACCTACGACGAGTACTGGGAGCGGCTGGACGTCTCCCGCGCGTACCCGGAGATCGGCGTCGCCGCGTTCAACATGGGCGGCTGGTACGACACGTTCCTGGGCGGGACCCTGGCGAACTTCGCCGGGCTGCACGACCGGAGCCCCGAGCGGCAGCGGCTGCTGGTCGGGCCGTGGCCGCACGAAGGGCTGTTCAGCGGAAACCCGGTGGGGGAGTTCAACTTCGGCGGCCGGGCGACCGCGTCCGCGCTCGACGTGGAGGGCCTGCAACTGCGCTGGTTCGACCGGTGGCTGCGTGGCGACGACACCTCCGAGGCCGACCCGTCTGTGCTGCTGTTCGCCATGGGCGACAACGAATGGCGGGTCGGCGACTCGTGGCCGTTGCCCGGCACGGAGTACCAGGACTGGTACCTGCACAGCGAAGGCAGGGCCAACACGCTGAACGGAGACGGGCGGCTGTCCCGTGAGACGCCCGGCGGCCAGCCGCCGGACAGCTTCGTCTACAACCCGCGCAACCCGGTGCCCACGTTGGGTGGCGCGTTGTGCTGCAACCCGGTGCACACCAAGGGCGGCGTGTACGACCAACGGCCGGTCGAGGCCCGTGAGGACGTGCTGGTGTACACCAGCGAGCCGCTCACCGAGCCGCTGGACGTCACCGGCCCGATCACCGTCGTGCTGCACGCCGCCAGCACGGCGCTGGACACCGACTGGACCGCGAAACTGGTCGACGTCGGCCCGTGCGGCTACGCGCGCAACCTCTCCGACGGCATCATCCGCGCCCGCTACCGTGGCCCGGAGCCGCAGTTGCTGACGCCGGGGGAGGTGGTGGAGTACCGGATCGACCTCGGGGCGACCAGCAACGTGTTCCGGCCGGGGCACCGCATCCGGATCGAGGTGTCCAGCAGCAACTTCCCGCACTTCGACCGCAACCCCAACACGGGTGCGCTGCCCGGCAGTTCCCCTGAGATGATCAGCGCGTTGCAGAACGTGCACCACAGCGGCCCCTACCTGTCCCGCGTCGTGCTGCCGGTCGTACCGCCGGACGCGACTCGTCCCTACCGAACGGAGACCTGATGCCGGCACGTGAATTGGGCCGCACCGGACTGGAGATCAGCGCGGTCGGCTTCGGAAGCTGGGTGACCGGCGGGCCGGGCGTGATGGGCTGGGGCACGCAGTCCGACGACGAGTCGATCGCCGCCATCCACCACGCCGTGGCCGGCGGCGTGAACTGGATCGACACCGCGGCGGTGTACGGCTTCGGCCACGCGGAGGAGGTGGTCGGCCGGGCGTTGGCGAAGCTGCCGGCGGCCGACCGCCCGCTGGTGTTCACCAAGTGCGGCCTGCGGTGGGACGACAACGGCGTCGAGTACCAGGACCTCACGCCGAAGTCGATCCGGGAGGAGTGCGACGCCTCGCTGCGCCGACTGGGCGTCGAGCACGTCGACCTGTACCAGATCCACCACCCGGACCCGGACGGACCGCCGATCGAGGATTCCTGGGGAACGGTCCTGGAACTGGTGGCGGAGGGCAAGGTCCGGCACGCCGGGGTGTCGAACTTCGACGTCGGACTGCTCGACCGCTGCGCCGCGGTCGGTCCCGTCGCCACCCTCCAGCCGCCGCTGTCGCTGATCCGGCGGGGCGCGGCGGCCGACCTGCTCCCGTGGTGCGTCGCGCACGGCACCGGGGTGATCGTCTACAGCCCGATGTTCGCCGGGCTGCTGTCCGGGACGTTCACCGCCGCCCGCGCCGCCGGACTGCCGGACGACGACTGGCGTTCCCGCAACCCCGAGTTCCAGTCACCCGCCCTGGACCGCAACCTGGCGCTCCAGGAGGCACTGCGGCCGATCGCCGCGCGGCACGGCGTGTCCGTCGGTGCGGTCGCGATCGCCTGGACGACGGCGTGGGCGGGGGTGACGGCGGCGATCGTCGGCGCGCGCACCCCGGCGCAGGTCGACGGCTGGCTGCCCGCCGCGACGCTCCGGCTGACTCCGGAGGACCTGGCCGAGTTGGCGGCGGCGCTGGAGACCACGGGCGCGGGCAGCGGTCCGACCACGCCGTAGGCACGAGAACGGGCCGGGCGGTCGTCCCACCGCCCGGCCCGTACCCCCCGAAGCACCGCTCAGCTGTGGCGCGGCACGTTTTCGTCGGAGGCGTACGCCGGGTTGAGCGACAACGCGATGAACGAGAACGAGCGCTTGACCCAGTTGAAGCCGAGCGGGCAGTGCCGGGTACCCGCCGGGATGAACACCCCGCCGGTCGTGGTGACGGTGTGCCGCTCGTCCTCGATGTCGAGGTACAGCTCCGCGCCGAGGTCGTGGATGTCGTCCGGGTTGTTGCCCATCCAGATCAGCACCTCGTCGTAGGTGTGCTCGTGGTCGTTGACCCAGTGCACCTTTTCCGAAGTCGGGTTGATCCAGCTGTACGCCATGTGGACCGTGCTGAGGTCGACGTCGATGCCGCGCATCAACCCGAACGGGTTGCCGATGTTCGCCGGACGCTCGCCGCCGGCGGCGGCACCCTCGTTGACCAGGTCGTCGGCGCACTCCAGCATGTTTTCGACAAACAGGTGGTCGTACTTGCCCATGTGTCTCTTCGCTCCCTACAGGTCGAGCAGCAATTTCCGCTGTTTTGAATGGTGAATTGCCGGCACACGCGGAAAAAGACACTGATGGCCGGGGTCCTGTCACTGCCGTGCGACCGGTTCCCCCGCCGTTGAGGTGACGTCCGTTGCGCTCGTCGCCGCGGACCCGGTACTGATCACGGGTAGCCGTCGCGCCGAAGGAGCCACCACGTGAACCCCGACCTGTTGCGCAACTACCTCGCCCGGCACCGCGCGGGACGCCGTGACGTGCTCCGGATGGCCGGAGCCGCCGGTGTCGCCGGCCTGCTGGGTGCGTCACCGGCCGCCGCCGAACCCGATGGCGGCCAACCCGACGGGGGCCGGTTCGACGACAGGCCGTTCGACTACGCCGACCCGGCGAACCTGTCCGACTGGGCACCCAGCCGGTACGGGCCGGACGACCAGCGCGGGGCGCTCAACGAGGTCACGCCGGCCAAGACCGCGGCGGCGCTGGGGCTGCTGCGCCCCCACCGCGACGTCACCACCTACAACCTGGGCGAGCTGATGTGGAACGGCTTCCCCGCCTTCCGCACCGACCCGCGCCGCACGTACGAACAGCGGCTCACCATCTGGGGCTACCCGCCGCCGCCCGGGTTCCGGGAGGAGGGCGGGATCCTGGTGGCGCTGGAACCGCTGGGGGCCAACCGGATCAGCGTCCACGAGGAGCGGTTCGAGGCGGAGTTCTCGCCCAAGCACCCGAAGCCGCTGGCCACGACGTTCCAGATCGGCAGCCAGACGGACAACCTCAACCACGTGGGCGCGGCCGAGTTCTTCTACAACGGCCTGCGCGGCCCGGACATCGCCCGGGGCCACGGCACGATCCGGCTCGGCGCGGAGAACATGGGCCCGGTGGTCACGCGCGGCGTGCTGCTGGACGTGCTGGGCGTGAAACTGGCCCGCAACCGGGTGGAGGACCTGGCCGAGCCCGCGAGCAACGGCCGTCCGTTGCTGCGCGAGAACTACCGCATCACCGTCGAGGACATCAGGGACGCCTTGGAGTTCGGCGGCATCGGCCGCCTGGAACCCGGCGACGCCGTGCTGTTCCACACCGGCTGGAGCCAACTCCTGGCCCGCCGCGACCCGGCCGACATCGCACGCTGGGAGGGTTCGCGCGGCCTGCCCGGCATCTACCTGCGCGAGGCCCGCTGGCTGTCCCGCTTCCGGCCCGCGATCGTCGGCGGCGACACGTGGGCCCTGGAAGTGCTCGGCAACCCGGTCAACGGCGACGGCACCGCGTTCCCGGTGCACCAGGAACTGATCATGCGCCACGGCATCCGCATCGGCGAGTCCTACGTCGTGGACCGCCTGGCCGCCGACCACGTCCACGAATTCGTGTTCATCGTGACGCCGCAGTACTCCCAAGGCGCGACCGCGGGCAACACCCCGCCCGCCGCCCTGGGCCAACCCCGCCGCCGCTGAACCTCGATTCCGGGTTCGTCCCCGGCGTACGAACCGGCTCGCGCTGCCCGTGCGGTGCTACGGCTTCTCGGCCGGCCGCACGGGGATCCGCGCGAGGATCAGGTCCAGGCCGTAGGCGAACGTCTCCTCCTGGGTGAACTCGGGCAGCTCCTGGCTGTAGGAGTGCAGTGCCGGGAACTCCTGAGGCGACAGGCGGGCGGTCCACTGGCGGACGCGTTGCCAGTACGTCGGGTCCTCGTCCCACGGGTGCCGGTACGGGTAGAGCGCCGCCGAGCCGAGCACGAACCGCATCAGCGTCGCGCCGATGCCGACCGCGTCGCGCCGCTCGATGTCCTGCGCCACCAGGATGCTCATCAGGGTTTCGCTGAGCCGGAGGTCGCGTGGGCCGGCGCTCGTGTTGCCGAGCGCGACCGCGATCCGCATCAGCTCGGGGTGTGCCGCCGCCATCCGGAAGTAGTCGGTCATGATCCGGCGGAGGTCGTCCACGGTGCCCGTGCCGGGCTCGGGTAGCGGGATCTCGGCGAGCAGTTCGTCGTAGATCGCGACCAGGATTTCGTCTTTGCTCCGGAAATAGGTGTAGAGCGCCATCGGGCGCACGTCGAGTTCGGTGGCGATCCGCCGGGTGGTTACCGCTTCCAGGCCGTCGGAATTCAGGATCGCGGCGGCCGTGCGGACGATCAGCGGGCGGTCGAGTGTGCCGCGCGGCGCGCGCGCACGGCGCGACTCTGCCATCATGCCGCCACCGTACTGTACATGTACGGTATCGGCAAGCATAGGCGTTGACGTGCGACGATCGCCTTCGGTGGTCCGCCCGAAACATCGGCTTGGGCTTCGTGCCCGCGCACAAGCCCCGGCCGACGTGGTCGGCGTAGCTTCGCCGTCGACACCGAATCGCAGCGCAGGAGATCCGATGGACCGACTTACCGCCGCCGATTACGCCAGGGCGGAGAAAATGCTCGGCGACAACCGGCGACTATTGCTTCCCGGAGCGAAAGTCCGCCCGGTGTGGCTCCCGGACGGAGACCGGTTCTGGTACCGGAGCGCCGGCCGTTTCACGCTGGTCGACCCGACGGACGGCAGCCGTGCCGACGCGTTCGACCACGACCGGCTGGCCGCCGCGCTGTCGGTGGTCTCGGGCACCGCCGTGGAGGCCGCGAACCTGCCGTTCACCGCGATCGAGCCGGGCGACGGCACGGTGGAGTTCGACGCGTTCGGCACGCGGTGGCGCTGCGGTCTGGCGGACTACGAGTGCGTGCCGGTGCCGGACCACCGGCCGGTGGCTCCGGGCGGGTTGCCGTCGCCGGACGGCAAGTGGGTGGCGTTCGTCCGCGACCACAACCTGTGGGTCCGGGCCGAGGACGGCGAGGAGTTGCCGCTCACCATCGACGGCGTCGAGCACTTCGGCTACGGCGCCAACCTCGATCAGGCGTTGTCGCGCGTCATGCTGGGCAAGCTCGGCATCGAGCCGCCGCCGATGGCCGCATGGTCGCCCGACTCGACCAGGCTGGGCACCCACCGCATCGACCAGCGGGGGCTGCGGGACGTGGCGCTGGTCGAGTCCGCGCCCGCCGGCGGTGGTCCGCCGGTCACCCACCACCGCAAGTACCCGCTGGCCGAGGACGAACACCACGCCACCGCACGGTTCGTGGTGCTCGACGTGGCGAGCCGCACGGCGGTGTGGGAGGACGCGGCACCCTGGCACATCGGGTTCCTGTCGCCGTTCGCGTTCCGGCTCGCGTGGTGGGACGAGGAGTCGGTCTGGTTCGTGCGCCACGCCCGGGACGGTCGGACGATCGCGCTGCACGCCCTCGATCCGGCCACTGGACACACTCGGACCGTCGTGACGGAGCGCGGTGCGACCCGGGTCGAACTCGCGCAATCCCTCTCCGAACGCCCGATGGTCAAGCGGCTCAGCACGGGCGAGGTGCTGTGGTACTCGCAGCGCGACGGCTGGGGCCACCTCTACCTCTACGACGCCGAAGGCCGGCTGATCAGGCAGGTGACCCGCGGACAGTGGGCCGTGCGGTCGATCCAGCACGTGGACGAGGAGCGCGGCGTCCTGCACTTCACCGCTTCCGGTGGTGTGCCGGGCGATGTGTACGTGCGCCGGCTGTATCGGATCAACCTCGACGGCACCGGCCTGGAACTGCTGTCCGACGACGACCTGGACCACGACGTGACGGCCTCGCCGTCCGGGAAGTTCTTCCTGGACAGCGCATCCACCGTCGCCGACGCCCCGGTGATCACCGTGCGGGACGCGGACGGCCGGGCGGTGGTCGAGGTGGAACGCGTCGACACCACCGCGTTGCGGGCGGCGGGCTGGACAGCGCCCGAACGGTTCGTGGTCAAGGCCGACGACGGCGTCACCGACATCTACGGCATCCTGTGGCGGCCCTACGGTTTCGACCCGCAGGGCAGCTACCCCGTGATCGACAACCCGTACCCGGGACCGCAGATGCAGCGGGCGCACCCCACGTTCGCCAACCTGTACACGGGTGGGCCGGAAGCGTTGGCGGCGCTGGGGTTCGCGGTCGTGGCGGTCGACGGGCGCGGCACACCCGGTCGCAGCAAGGCTTTCCACGACGCCTCGTACGGCAACCTCGGCAACGCCGGGTTCCTGGAGGACCACGTGGCCGCGATCCGCCAACTGGGTCAACGGTATCCGTGGCTGGACACCGACCGCGTCGGCATCGTCGGCACGTCCGGCGGCGGGTTCGCCACCGCACGGGCACTGCTCACCCATCCCGACTTCTACCGGGTCGGAGTGTCCCTCGCGGGCAACCACGACATGCGCCACTACATTCCACTGTGGACACAGCACTACGACGGCGACGGCACCCCGGAGAAGTGGGACCGGGTCGACAACGCCGGGCTCGCCGCGAACCTGCGCGGCAAGCTGCTGCTGATCCACGGCGAGCTGGACGACAACGTGCTCCCGACCCAGACCATGCGGCTGGTCGACGCGCTCATCCGGGAGAACAAGGACTTCGACCTGCTGATCGTGCCCGGCGCGGAGCACGGCTTCCTCGGTCGCAACGACTACGTGCAGCGCCGCACGTGGGACTACTTCGTGCGAAACCTGCTGGGCGTCGAACCGCCCGACTACCGGCTCAAGCCGGTGGCGGTCGACGCCGAGCGGCTGGAGGCGTTGTTCGGATGAGCACCGCGTCGGAACCGGAGGATGACTGATGTCCGAACCAGACTTGACCGAGCTCGCCGCACTGCTGGAGAAGACCGCGCGTGAGGTGGGCGTCGCGGGTGCGCAGTTCACCATCGCCACGTCGCCGGAGGAGGAGCCCATCGGCGTGGCCTACGGGTCGGCGAACCCGGGCACCGGGCTGCCGATGACGCCGGAAACGTTGGTGCAGATCGGTTCCACCACCAAGGTCTACACCGCCGCGGTGGCCATGACGTTGGTGGACGAGGGCCTGGCGGATCTCGACGTCCCGGTCCGCACCTACCTGCCGGACCTGCGGCTGGGCGACCGCGAGGCCGAGCGCACGGTCACGTTGCGGCACCTGATGTCGATGTCCTCGGGGCTGGACAACGGCCCGTACACCGACACCGGCCGTGGCGACGACTGCGTGCGCCGGTACCTGGAAGTGCTGGACGGTCTGTCGCAGCACTTCGCGCCCGGCACCGGCTTCGGGTACTCCAACGCGTCCACGAACGTCACCGGGGCGGTGATCGAGGCGTTGACCGGCCGCACGTGGGACGACGCGCTGCGCGAACGGCTGCTGGAACCGTTGGGGCTCAAGCAGAGCGTGACGCTGTTCGAGGAGTTGCCGTACCACAGGGTCGCGGTGGGCGCGGGTGTGGTGGACGGCGTGTCGGAGGTGCGGCCGACCGGGTGGTGCTTCTCGCGGGGCATGGGCCCGGCGGGTTCGTCGCTCGCGACGACCGGCGCGGACCTGGTCCGGTTCGGCCAGGTGTTCCTGCGTGGCGGTACGGGTGCGGACGGCACGCGGGTGCTGTCCGAGCAGGCGGTGGCGACGATGCAGCACGTGGAGGTGGACGTGCCCGCCAAGCTGTTCGCGGACCGGTGGTGCGTCGGCCCCTACCAGCGGGACTGGGGCGGTGTCACGGTCTACGGGCACAGCGGCACCACGCCGTGCGGCTCGTCGCTGCTGCTGTGGGTTCCGGAGCTGGGTGTGTCGCTGGCGAGCCAGACCAACACCGCCGACCTGGGTTATCCGCTGACGGGTGCGATGGTTGACGCGGTGCTGTCGCGATGGTTCGGTGTGCACCGGTCGACGTCGTCGCTGGAGCCCATCGACCAGGGTGTCGATCCGGACATCTACCTGGGTCGGTACGCGGCGCACGGCATGGACTACCTGGTCGAGCGGTCGGGTGCCGGGCTGGTCGTCACGATGGTGTCGGAGGACCTGTCCGGGGGTGCGGAGTCCGTGTTCAGCAGGCTGATCCCGTTGGGGGAGCACCGGTTCTGGCCGGAGGACCCTCGGGTGTCCTCGCACCACCTGTGGGATGTCGCGTTCTGTCCCGACGAGGACGGTCGGATCGTCCGATTGTTGAACGGGGCGTTCCCGGCCCGTCGCGTCGCCTGACTTCGATCGTTGCCGTACAGATACTGTACATGTACGGTAACGGCATGGCCCGGCATCCGAGCGTGGAGCGGATCGTGGACGGGTTGGGCAGCTCGCTGTTGCGCGTGGCCGTCCACCCCGGCCACCTCGACACGCCCGTGACGGCGGTGTCGATCTACGAGCCCGGTGCGAACCCTCCCGCCGAACGGGGTGGCGCGGTGCTCGGCGTCGGTGTCACCGCAGCCGGGCACGTGCGCCGCCTCGTCGTCCGGCTGGGCGAACTGGGTGCCGCCGCGCTGTTCGTGCGGGCACCCGTGCCCGTGGACGAGGGTGTGCGGGAAGCGGCCGTCGCGGGCGGTGTCTGCGTGGTCGAGGTGAGCCGGGACGTCGGCTGGGCGCAGCTGGTGAGCCTGGTACGGGCGGAGATCGAGGGTCCGGACAGCGGTGGTTCGGCGTCACGCGAGGACTTGTTCCAGGTCGCCAACGCCACGGCGGCGCTGCTCGGCGCTCCGGTGACCATCGAGGACCGGGAGTCGCGGGTGCTCGCCTTCTCCGCCGGGCAGCACGACGCGGACGAGGGGCGCAGGCTCACCGTCCTCGGGCTGGGGGTGCCCGAGCACTACCTGCGCCTGCTCACCGAGCGCGGCGTGTTCCGCAGCCTCTACCGCAGCGACCGGCCGGTCTACGTCGACCCGCTCGTGCCGGGCACCCGGCCGCGTGCGGCGATCGCCTTGCGCTGCAAGGACGACGTGCTCGGGTTCCTCTGGGCGGTCGTGGACGGTCCGCTGGACGAGCCCGCCGAGCAGGTGTTCGTCGATGCCGCCCGGGTCGTGGCCGGGCACCTGGCTCGGCACCTGGCCTGCTCCGGCTCGCCGCTGCGCGACGAGTTGGTCGCCGTGGTGCTGGACGACCCGACCATGGCGGCGCACGCGGTCGACCGGCTCGGTCTGCGCGGGCAGCCGCTGTGCGTGGTGGCCGTCGAGACGCTGTCCGACGAGGCGGTCGACATCCGGTGGGTCGGCGATGCCCTTGCGCTGTTTCTCGCGAGCGTCCACCGGCCCGGTGCGGTCGGAGTCGTGCGGGGAGTGGTGTACGGCCTGTTGCCCGTCCCGGCCGAGGACGGTCACGAGCAGGCCGCGCGGGTGGCGCGGGCGTTCCTGTGCCAGTTGGGGGATCGGGTCCGGGTGCGGGTCGGCGTGGGTTCGGTGGCGGCCGTGCCGGAGTTGGCCGCGCGGTCCCGGGTCGACGCGGACGACGTGCTGCGGGCGTTGCGCCGTGGCCGTGCGGAACGGCTGGCCACCGCCGCCGACTTCCGGGTGGACCTGATGGTGCTGCGGCTCGCCGAACGGGTGCGCGACGATCCCGGGACCGGCCCGGTGGCGCGGCTGCTCGCGTACGACGCCAAGCACCGCACCGACCTGGCGGGCACGCTCGACGCCTACCTCGATTCGTTCGGCGACGTCGCCACGGCCTCGGCGCGGCTGCACGTGCACCCCAACACGTTCCGGTACCGGCTGGGTCGGCTGTGTGAGATCGGCGGACTGGACCTGGCCGACCCGGACGCCCGGCTCGGCGCGATCCTCGACCTCCGGCTGCGCGCGTTCCGCTGATCCACTGTGGACAGAAGGGGGCCGCCGACGCCGTCCGGAGAAACGCTAGCGGGTATGGCGTCGAGGTGGTACAGCCACACCACCGCCCCGTCCGAAGGCGTGCACGCCGCCGGCCACGAATCGGGTCACCACACCGTTCTGGGTCCTGCGCCCGAACGCCAGCCCACCACCGCTGCCCACCCCACGCCGACTCCGGGTGGGGCCTCCGCCAGTTCATCGACAAGCTGATCGGCCGGCTGTACGGCGCGGACCGGGTGCCCCTGCTGAAGAAGCCGCTGAAAGGCCGACCCGCGCGGCGACCTGGGCCCGCCAGGTCGCCGATCACGGTTCGGGGTCAGGCGGCGGCGACCGGGTTGCGGAGGATGCCGATGCCGTCCACGAAGACCTCCACCACGTCACCCGGCTGCAAAGAGCGCTTCGGGTCCATGAACTCCCCGCAGCCCCAAGGGGTTCCGGTCAGTACGACGTCCCCCGGCAGCAACGTGAAGGCACGGGAGCAGTGGGACAGCAGTTCGGCCACGCCGAACAGCATCTCCGAGGTGTTGGAGTCCTGCACCGTCTCGCCGTTGACCCTCGTCCCCAGCCGCAGCCGCTGCGGGTCGCCCAGCTCGTCCGGAGTCACGACCACCGGACCCAACGGGCAGAACGTGTCCAGGCTCTTGCCCCGGATCCACTGACCGTCGGCGAACTGGAGGTCCCGCGCGGACACGTCGTTGGCCACGGTGTACCCGGCGACGGCCGCCAGCGCCTCCTCCTGGCCCGCCCCGCGCAGCGGAGTGCCGATCACGGCCGCCAGCTCCACCTCCCAGTCCACCCGCGAAGTCAGGTCGGCGTCGATGACGACGGCCTCCTCCGGACCGACGACGCTGGACGGGAACTTCGCGAAGATCAACGGCTGCGTCGGCTTGTCCATCCCGGCCTCACGGATGTGGTCCAGGTAGTTCAGGCCGATGGCGACGATCTTCCCCGGCCGCAGCGGGGCCACCGGTCGCGCGTCCTCCAGTTCCGTACTTGCGGCGAACGCCAGGCGGGGGAGTGCGGCGTCGCCGATCATGTCCTGGAGCGTCAAACCGGCGGGCACGTCCAGCGCGAGCCACGTGTCGTTGCGCTCCACGGCCGGAACCACGGCTCCGTGTGTCCGCACCATGCCTAGCCTCATCGGGATTCTCCTTGCGGTACCTCAGCTGTGTCCAAAGTGGACTTGTACGGTGGCATGAACCTGCGACGCGGCATCTGGTCGGCCAGCACGCCGCCGTCGACCACGAGCGTCGCACCGGTCACGTAGCGGGCGGCGTCGGACGCCAGGTAGACGACGGCACCGGCGACGTCCTCGGGACGGCCGTAACCCCCGCGCAGCGGGATCCGTTCCTCCCACGCGGCCTCGAACTCGCCGTGCTGGAGCTTGAAGTCGTCCCCGATCGCGGTCGCGATCATGCCGGGTGCCACGGCGTTCACCGTGATGTCGTGCGGGCCCAGCTCGGCCGCGAGCGACTTCGTGATCAGCTCCACGGCACCCTTGGAAGCGTTGTAGTGCGCCAGACCGGCCTCGGCCATCAGACCGTTCTTGGACGAGATGTTGACGATCCGCCCCGGCCGACCGGACGCGATCAGGTGCTCGGCCACCCGCTGGGACAGGAAGAAGACGGCGTCGACGTTCACGGCCATCACGTCCCGCCAGCGCTGCGGCGTGATCTCGTTGAAGTGCTCCAGCCAGGCGATGCCGGCGTTGTTGACCAGAACGTCGATCGGCCGCTCCGCCCAGATCCGGTCGACCAGACCGGCCAGTCCCGCCGTGTCGGCGAGGTCGTACGTCAGGCACAGGCACGTCCTGCCGAACGACTCCACCAGCGCCCGGGTCTCGTCCAGCGCCGGCCCACCAGGACGGTCCACCAACACAAGATCGGCACCCGCCTCGGCCAACGCCGCCGCACACGCCTGCCCCAGACCACGGGCCGCCCCGGTGACCAGCACCGTCCGGCCGGCCATAGAGAACCTCATGCCAACCCCAGCAATGGCAGCGCGTCCCGGTGGATCAACCGATCGACCTCGTCCCGGTCGAGCGGCGCCAGGTCCGGAATCCCCGGCACCGCACCGATTTCACGCAATCCCTCGATCGACGCGTCCACCGTCGTGAACGGGTAGTCGCTGCCGAACAGCAGCTTGTGCCACACCCCGTAGTCCTGCACGAGCCTGAGACTGTGCCAGAGCTGGAACGGGCGGTAATGCAGCGCGGACACGTCGGCGTAGACGTGCCGGTGCTTGCGGATCACCGCGATGCACTCGCCCTCGTACGGGTGACCGAGGTGCGCCAACACCATCCGCAGCTCGGGATGGCGCATCGCCACCTCGTCTAGGTGGATCGGCAGCGCCCACTTCAACGGCGCGGTGGACACGAACGTCGTGCCGGTGTGCACCAGCAGTGGAAGCCCGTGCTTCTCCGCGTAGCCGAACAGGTCGTCGATCTCCGGGTCGGCGGGGTCGAACCCGGCGTACATCGGCATCAGCTTGATACCGCGCAACCCCAGATCCTGGTGGCCGTGCACCAGTTCGTCCCGCCACCCGGGCTGCGTCGGGTCGAGCGACAGGTAGCCGATCAGCCGGTCGGGCTGCTCCGCCACGTACCGCGCGACCGCCGCGTCGTCCACCCACAGCCCGGAGCGCCGTGCCTTGCCACCCACGACCACCGTCCGCGTGTCCGCGGGCGAAGTGGCCACGTAGTCCGCCCAACGCACGGTGAGGTCTACGTGACCGCCGTGCGCGCGGGCCGACTCGGCGGCGAACGGGTCGCCGACGTGGTCCGGGCAGTCGAACAGGTGCGAGTGCACGTCCACGATCATGTGCGGTCCCGTTTCTCCCAGCCCTCGGCGAACATGTTCCAGAACCGGTGGCTGGGCGGGTGCTCCGCGAACACCTCGTCCACCAGTTCGACGCCCAGCCCGGGGCGGTCCGGGATGTCGATGTACCCGGAGTCGACCGGGAGCGTGCCGCTGACCGCGTCGAACACGTACGGTTCGAGCAGGCCGTCGAACGTCTCCAGGATCTTGAAGTTCGGGATGCCGAGTACCGAGTGGACGGACGCGGTGGTGCACAGCGGCGAGTTGGAGTTGTGCGGCGCGACCACCATCGAGTGCAGCTCGGCCAGCGCGGCGAGCTTGCGCATCTCGGTGAAGCCGCCGGCCATGGACAGGTCCGGCTGGATGATGTCGACGGCGTTCGTGGCGAACAGCCGCGCGAACTCGTAGCGGTTGTGGAAGTGCTCACCGCCGGAGATCGGGAACGCCGCCCGGCCGCGCAGTTCCGCGTACCGCTCGATGTGCGTCCACGGCAGCGGTTCCTCGAACCACCCGATGTCGAATGGCTCCAGTTCGCGCACCAGGCGGGCGGCGGTGTGGAACGCGAACCGGGCGTGGCCCTCGATGAACAGGTCCACCTCCGGCCCGACGGCCTCCCGGACCGCGCCGACGATGTCCAGCGAGAGCCGCAGCTCCGAACGGGACAGCTCGCCGAGCCCGGCACCGAACGGGTCGAACTTCAACGCGGTGTACCCACGCGCCACGGTCTCCTTGGCACGTTCGGCGAACGCGGCCGGCACCCGTTCCCCGGTGTACCAGCCGTTCGCGTAGACCCGGACGCGGTCCCGGCACGCACCGCCGGTCAACCGGTACGCGGGCACGCCCAGCGCCTTGCCCATGATGTCGTACAGCGCCTGGTCCACACCGGACAGCACGATGCCGCCGATGTCGCCGCCGCGCAGGAAGTCGCCCTGGTAGAGCCGGAGCCAGATCTCCTCGACGTCGAACGGATCCGCGCCGATCAGGTGCCGCCCCGCCATCGCCTCGGCGAGCCGGGCGGTCTCCCGGCCCCGGTACGGGTGGGTGATCTCGCCGACGCCGGACAGTCCCTCGTCGGTGTGCACCCGGACGTAGCCGAAGTCCCGCCACGCGGTGCCCAGGATGAGCGTCTCGACCCGGCTGATCCGACCCGCCGGGCCCGGTGCGCGCGTCTTGTCGACGGTCAGCACTCGCGGGCTCCCGCCATGGTCGACGCGCCGGCGACGTCGCCCACCCCGTCCGGGTCGGCGAGCTGGGCGCGGACGGCGGCCTCCGTCGTCTCCAGCAGACGGTCCACATCGGAGTCGTCATGTGCGAAGGACAGGTGGCTGCGCTTGAGGTTCAGCGGCAGCTCGAAGACGCCTTGCTCGATCATCCTCCGACGGTAGCCGATGAACATGCGCGTGTCGTTCGCGAGCAGGTCGTCGTAGCCGCGCGCCGGCCCGGCCATGAAATAGGTCACGAACACCGAGCCGTAGCCGGTCACGACGGCCGGTACATCGAGCTTGGCGAAGATGGGTGCCAGTTCGCCGCGGACCCGGTCGCCGAGCCGGAAGACGTGCTCGTGCACCGGCTCCTGCCGCAGCTTGCGCAGGGTGGCCAGGGCCGCCGCGACGACCGCCGGGTGGCCGTTGTAGGTGCCCGCGAAGAACACCGGCGCGCCGGGGCGGGAGCTGAACATGTCCATCAGGTCGGCCCGGCCGCCGATGGCCCCGATCGGGTAGCCGTTGGCGATCGCCTTGCCCATGGTGGTCAGGTCGGGCGTGATGCCGGAGATGCCCTGCCAGCCGCCCAGGCCGTGCCGGATGCCGGTGATCACTTCATCGAACACGAGCACGCTGCCGTGCCGGGTGCACTCCTCGCGCAGCGTCTCCAGGAAGCCCGGGACGGGCAGGAGCGCGCCGACGTTGTGCGGGACCGGCTCCACGATGATGGCGGCGATGTCGTCGCCGTGCTCGGCGAACGCCCGGCGCACCGCGTCGGAATCGTTGAAGGGCAGCACCAGCGTCGCTTCCAGCACGCCGGGCAGGATGCCGGTGGAGATCGGGTCGGGCCGGCCGACCCGGTCCGGCGCGGAGATGACGTTGAGGCTGACGGAATCGTGCCAGCCGTGGTAGCAGCCCTGGAACTTGACGACCAGCCGCCGTCCGGTGGCGGCCCGGGCTACGCGCAGGGCGTGGAACGTCGCCTCGGACCCGGTGCTGGTCAGCAGCACGCGCTCGAAGCTCGGCACCAGTTCGGTCAGGGTCTCGGCCAGTTCGACCTCGCCCGCCGTCACACCGACGCCGCACAGGTCCAGTCGGCGGGCCGCCTCGGTCACGGCCGCGTCGACGTCGGGGTCGGCGTGGCCGAGCAGGGGCGGGCCGAAGGCCGAGTGGTAGTCGGTGTACTGCCGCCCGTCCGTGTCCCAGAACCGCGCGCCCTGCGCCTTGGCGATGACCAGGTCCTCCAGGCCGGGCACGTTGCGCTGTCCGCTGTTGACGCCGCCGGGGATCACCCGGCGGGCCCGTTCGGACAGGGATGTGGACGAGTGTGCTTGCAAAGTCAACGTGGTCTCCTCGGTGGTCACGCGGAACCAGCCCCGTCCCGCGTGACGCGGATCTTTCCGCCGCGATCACCCTTGTTCTGAACACTATTCGGCTCTACCGAACAGTGGCGCAAGCGTAGGTCGCGAAAACCCCGAGGTCAACAGGCCAAGCTTGAATTTGTGCGGCAGGGCACTATGCTGTTCGGCTATGACGAACAGCGACAAGGAAGACTCCCGGTACTGGGTGCGCAGCGTCGCCCGCGCCTCCGAGGTGCTGGAGGCACTGGCCGGGGGTGCGCCGGGCCGCGGGTTGAGCGTGACCGAGGTCGCCGCCGCCTGTGGCCTGTCGAAGAGCTCCGCGTTCGCGACCCTGCACACGCTCCACCAGGTCGGACTCGCGGCGGACGACGGCGAGGGCATGAACCGGCGCTACCGGCTGGGGATGGCGCTGGCCCGGCTCGGCGACCGGGCCCGCGAGCAGCTGTCGATGCGCGACGTGGCCCGTGGAGCTACGCTGGCGCGCTCGGTTTGTTCATCCTCGCGCTGCTCACAAAAACCGTCACCGCCACATTGCCAGCCGCGTTGCTCGTCGTGTTCTGGTGGCAGCGCGGCCGCCTCTCGTTGTGGCGGGACGTGTCTCCTCTCGCACCCTGGCTGGTGCTCGCCTCCACCATCCTCTTCGCGGCCCAGACCCTGCG
>CBHFOL010000117.1:0-21325 GCA_965995405.1 uncultured Saccharothrix sp. | reverse complement strand
GACCGGCTCGTGCTGCGCGGAGAGCACGAGGCCACGCGGACGCGACACGCCCGCAGCCACCTGCGGATCGGCCGTGAGTCGGCCGCCGACCTCCGGGGAGGCGACCAGACGCGGGCACTGGCGTGGTTCGACCGGCGCTGGGCCGACCTGCGCGAGGCGATGCGCTGGGCACTGGACACCGGCCGGACCGCCGACGCGTGGGAGTTCCTGGCGGGCGTCAACACCGGGTGGGAGGTCGTGGGTGCCCGAGGCGACCTGTTCGACTGGCTCGACCGACTCCTCGCCGACCCGCTGCCGCCGGGTGACCTGGGCATCCGGTCCGCGGTCACCGCCACGTTCCTGCTGTGCTACCGGGACACCCGCCGCGCCTTGGAGTTCGCGGAGCTGGCGGGCGAACTCGCCGAGTCGGGCACGGACGAGGACCGGGCGTCGGCCCTGCTCGCGCTGGGCTGGGTGATGCAGTACGACGGCGACCGGGGCCGGGCGTTGCACGTGCTGCTCCACGCCTCCGCCGCGTTCGCGGACCTGGGCGACGACTGGCACCACGCCCTGGCCCTGTCCGGTGCCGCGCAGGCAGCCCCGGACCTGACGGCCGCGCTGTACCACCTGGCGCGCGCCGAGAGCCTGTTCGGCCGGATGCGTGACCACGTCACGCGCGCCAACTGCCTCAACACGATGGCCATGCGGGCGCTCGACGCCGGGGTGCGCCTGGCCGACGCGGCCGGTTGGCTCTCCGAAGCCGACCGGCTGGCCGAGGCCACCGGCAACCACCACGAGCGGCTGCACGCCCGGCTCAGCCTGGCGCGCGTCGACCAGCGCCAGGGACGACTCGACGCGGCGAGCGCCGGGTTCGGTGACATCCTCGCCGGGCTGCGCCGCGTCGGCGACCGGCGCTGCATCACCCGGTGCCTGCTCGGTCTGGGCGAGAACGCGATCAGCCGGGGCGAACACGGCGTGGCCCGCCGGCACCTCACCGAGGCCGTCACCATCGCCGCCGCGATCGGCGACGCCCCGAAGACCGCCACCGGCCTGCGCCTGCTCGCCGCGTCCGCACACCTCACCCGCCGGTTCCACCACGCCGTCACGCTGCTCGGCGCTGCCGACACCACCGCCCGCGACCTGGACCGGGCCAACCTGGAGACCCTCACTCCCGACGACGACCTCCGGGCCGCGCTGCGCGGCCGGCTCGGTGAGGCCGACTTCGCCGCGGCACTGGCCGAAGGACGCCGGACCCCGGTCGACGACCTGATCGCCGGCTGACCTCGGCGTTGCACGAACCCGACCACTTCCCGCAACGCGGAAGAAGCGCTGTCCCGTTCCCGACCGGCGTGTCGGTTGTGGACGGGGGTGTCCTCGCGGGGCGTCGAGCCGTCCGCCACCGGATGGCGTACCCGGATGGGATCGGCCGGGCCGCGAAATTGCGGGGCGGGTGGTGCGATCGGCTGCCTACGATCGAGGGTGATGAACCCCGCTCGCGGCCGTTACGACTACACCGTGGAGCTGGTGCCCTACGACGAAGGGGTAGTCGCTCAGTTCCAACGGGACCGGTCGCTGGTGGCCGGTGCGCTCGGGCTCCTGGCGCGCCGGATCGAGCCGATCGGCAGTCGGCTGGTGCCGGGTATCTGGGCCAAGCCGATCATGGACCTGTTGGTGCTGGTCGGTGACCGGGACGCGGCGCGTGCGGCGGCGCTGCTGGCCCGTCGTGGGTTCCAGCCCATCCCGCTGTCCGAGCTGTCCCGCACCATGCTGCGCCGGTACCGGCACGGGACGTCCGAGCCGGACCTGCACGTCCACCTGGTCGGGCCGCGGGTGTGGGCGGCCAGTCCGGAGCGGGCGTTCTACCGGCTGCTCCGCGAACGCCCGGCGGTCGCCGCCGCGTACTCCGAGGTCAAACTGCTCGCCCTGGACCTCAGCGGCGGGGATCCGAAGCGGTACAGCGCGGTGAAGGGCGAGTTCATCAGGTGGCTGGCGTCGACCGTGGACCTGGACAGCCCCGGCACCCGCCGCTGACCGCGCTACCGTTCGGGGGAGCAGCCGACCCGCGTGAGGTGCGAGGTGCAGTTCTCCCAGCGGTTCCTGGACGGCATCGTGGCCGGTCGGATCGACCTGGCGTTCCGGCGGTGGCGCAGGCCGGACGTGCGTCCGGCCTCGGACATCATCACCGCCGTGGGCGTGCTGGGCATCGGCACGGTTACTGTCGTGCCGGCCGACGCGGTGACCGACGACGAGCTGGCCCGCGCCGGGTTCGCCGACCGCGCCGAGTTCCTGGCGAGCCTGCGCCCCGGCGACGACCGGCAGCTGTACCGGGTGGAGGTCCGGCACGTCGGCACCGACCCACGGGTCGCGCTGCGCGAGTCCGACGACCTGGACGACGTCGAACTCGACGGGATCGTCACCGCCCTGCGCCGCGTGGACGCCCGCAGTGGTCGCGGGCCGTGGACACAGGAGGTGCTGACACTCATCGCCGACCACCCGGGCGTGCGCGCGGCGGATCTGGCGGCCCGGGTCGGGCGTGAGGTCCTGCGGTTCAAGTCGGACGTGCGCACGCTCAAGTCGAAGGGTCTCACCGAGAGCCTGGAGACCGGCTACCGCCTCTCGCCCCGTGGCAGCCGGGTGCTGGACCACTTGCGCCGCAACGGTTCCAGCACCGAGGCGGGAGGGTAGGCGACACCGGCCGACCCGACGGCGTCAGCCGCCCCAGCCGTGGCACACGAACGGCATCAGCCACTCGGTCTCGGTGGCGTCGGCCAGCGCCTTGCCCGGCGGCACGCCCCGCGCCAGCGCGCGGTGGTAGGACGTCATCACGTCGACCGCCGCCTGGTCGTCCACCCGCGCCACGCTCGACACCACGGTCCGGCTCCCGCTGTACAGCAGGGCCGCCGTGAAGCCCAGGATCTCGTCGCCGGTCCGCACCACCGCCTGCCCGATGTCGCACGACGACAGCACGACGTGGTCCGGCACGGCCGCGAGCTGGTGCACGTCGTGCGCCATCAGCGGGCCGTCCACCAGGTCGAGCCGGGAGAACAGCACGTTCTCCTGCTCGTGGTGCCCGTGCGACGCGAAGTGCGCCAGGCTGCTCCGGTTCAACGAGGTCAGGCTGTTCGCGACGGTCGCGTCCGCCCCGTCCAGCACCGTGCTGCCGGGGTAGATCCCGGCCAGCCGACGCACCTCGGCCGACGAGTGCTCCAGGTTCGGCCCGCCGACCAGCAGCACCGCGCCGGCCGGCCGGGACGCGCGTTTCGCGGTCACCCACGCGGACGGCGACGGGGTCACCGTCACCGGCCGGCCGCGCAGCCCGTCGAGCAGGCTCCACGGCATCGCGGACAGCGCCCCGGTCGGCACCAACACGACGTTCCGGTCGCCGATCACCTGCGCCAGCGGGGTGAGCAGGTGTTCGGCGAGGATCGCCAGCTGCCGGTGGATGGACGTGTGGATCACCCGCTCCAGCAGCCCGGGCAGGCTCCGGCCGCACGCCGCGTCCAGGTCGCTGCGTAGCCGGGCAATGGCCTCGAACACGGTCGCCGGGTCGCCGAGACCGAGCAGTTCGGCCCGGTCCCCGCCGATCACCTGGGCCAGCAGCCGGCCGCCGTGGGTCAGGAAGATCACCATCACGCTGTCCGCGTCCGCCAGTTCCGCCTTCACCTCGGCGAAGCCGATCTCCACGTGGCGTTCGCCCGCGCCGTCGGTGCGCCAGCCCTTCGCCCGGATCTCCCGTTCGATGTGCCTCGCCCGGCGCAGCGCCTCCAGGTCCTGGCTGCCGCGCAACTCGGCGATGCGGACCTCCTTCGCCAGCTGCCGCAGCTCGGCCACCGCGTCCACGGTGTGCTCGTCGGCGGGCGTGCGGACCGGCGGGAACCGGAACGCCTGGGCGCGGGACCGTTCCAGCCAGCGGAAGACGACCTCGGGCCGGCCGTTCTCCAGCGCCGCCGCCAGACCCGCGCGGGCCAGTTCGCCGCCCAGCGAGGTGGTGCCGGTCTGGAGGTCGAGGCTGCCGAACCGGCTGCGGTGTTCGCTCAGCAGCGCCAGACCGGTGCGGACCTCGGTGAACGTCCGCCGGTGGTCGCCTTCGGCCGCGCCGAGCTCGGCCAGCACGAGGCGGCGCAGCAGCCGGGTCGCCAGGGGAGCGGCGGGCCGGTCCCGGCCGGACAGCTGGGCCCGCGCCAGCCCCGCCCGGCCGCAGGCGATGAACGTGCGCGCGGCCAGCAGTTCGGCTTCGTCGGCGTCGTTGCGCAGCCCCAACGTCCGCAGCCGCCCGGCCAACCGGGACGCCGCCCGCGCCACCCGCGCCGTGGCGTCACCGGCGGCGAAGTCGGCCCGCAGCAGCACGAGTTCGGCCACGCCCGCCCAGGTGTCGTTGCGCCGGCGGCGGAAGTGCAGCCGGGCGCGGGCCGCCCACCGCCTGGCCTCGGCCGGGTCGCCCGCCGCCAGCCGGGCGCGGGCCATGGTGAGTTCCGCCTCGGCGTGCTCGTGGCCCATCCGCAGTTCGGGCACCTGCTTGAGGAACAGGTCGAGCTCGGTGGCCGCCTCACTGGGCAGGCCCGCCGCGAGCAGGGCCCGCGCCCGGTCGCCGGCGAGCACCGCCAGCATCCCCTGGCCCTGCGCCGCGTACACCTCGGCGGCGATGTCGAAGTCCCGCAGCGCGCCCGGGATGTCGCCGGTCAGCACCCGGCACTGGCCGCGCCCGTGGACGGCCTTCGCCACCGTGCGCGGCATACCTTCGTCGGGGCCGAGCGCGCCGCCGATCTGCGCGCACTGGTCCAGGTCGGCCAGCGCCGGCCGGACCCGGCCCGCCGTGTAGTGCAGCAGACCCCGGTTGAGCAGCACGCGGGCCAGCGCGGCCTTCTTGTCGGTGCGCCGCAGTCGCAGGATCGCGTCGTCGAACAGCCCGAGCGCGTCGTCCAGCCGGCCCGCCATCAGGAAGACCAGGGCGCGCTGGGACAGCAGCAGGTGCCGGTCGTCGGCCGCCACCACCCGCTCGGCCTCGTCCAGCAGTTCCAGGGCACGGCCGGTGTTGCCCTGCGCCACCTCGGCGGCGGCGAGCGTGCCCAGCATCCGCGCGGTCAGCGACGACGACGCCTCGCCGAGCCGGAGCGCGTCGCGGAGCAAACGGGCCCCGACGGCGGGGCGACCGCTGTTGATCTCCTCGATCGCGCGCTCATGCGAAGTCCGCACACGGTCGCTCACCTGGCCTATAGTGTCATTGTCGGTGTGCTCACGGGCCGAGACCGGTCGGTTGGCCGGATCACGAACTGCATCAGCCCCGACGGCACCCGGTCGAGCGCGAACCTCCCTTCCACGTCCGCGGTCGTCCGCTGCGGCCCGTCCGGGGTCCGCACCTCGACGTCGTGCGCCGCCGGCGGCGAGAGCCACCCGTCGACCCGGACCGTGCCGTCGCCCCTGGTCTGCACGTTCACCAGGAAGTCCAGCCGCTCGCCGGTGAACGTGATCAACCGCGACCGGACGGCGCCGCGCGTCCCGGCGACCTCCCGGTGCTCGGCGATCCGCGCCACCTCGACGTCGACCTCGTCCAGCTGGACGGCGAACCGCACCAGGTCCACCAGGTCGGTCGGCATCGGGTCGAGCGACTCCCACATCCAGCGGACCTCCCGCAGGATGCCCAGGTCGAGCTCGTCCAGCTCGCCCCGGGGGCCGTCCGGATCGATCGGGTTCACCGCCAGCTCCCCTCGTCGTCCGCGAGCAGCTGTTTGCGGAGTTGGGCCAGGCACCGCCCCCTGGTCGGGCCGATGCTGCCCTTGGGCATCCCCAGCGCGGCGCTGATCTCGGAGTACTCCGGCTTCCCGGCGAACGCGACCACCCGCATGAGCTCGCGGCAGCGCTCGGAGAGCCGGCTCACCACGTCCCACAGCCGGGCCCGCCGGTCGGCGAACACGGCCCGCTCGTCGGGCTGCGGGCCGGGGTCGGGCAGCTGCACGTCGGACAGCTCACCGACCGGCTCGGCGCGCCGGTCCTCCTCGCGCAGTCCCCACGCGACCCGCTTGGTCACGGTGACCAGCCACGCGGTGAGCGCCACCGGGGTCCGGATCTCGGCGATCGCGCCGAGCAGCCGCAGCCACGTGGTCTGCACGGCGTCCGAGCTGCGCTCCCGGTCCAGGCCCTGGGCGCGGGCCACCTGCCAGAGCAGCGGGGTCAGCACCTCGGCGATCCGGCCGAGGGCGTTCCGGTCGCCGTCCCGGGCCGCCTCGAACAGCACGGCAAGCCCCTCGTAGTCGTCGAAGGGCTTGCCGTCCGCCCATTGGCGGTCAGACCTCGTACTGCTCATAGCAGCGCTCTAGTGCCGTCCACGCGCGTTTGACCACGGTGTCCTGGGTGACGTTCGCCAGGCTCAGCCCGGTGTCCTCGGCCGCCACGTCGATCAGGGCGTTCGCCACGGCCGCCGCGGCGAGCGGCGTCGCGAACGACGTGCCGTCCCACACCGCGAACCCGCCGCTGAAGTCGTCCGGGTCGAGTCCGCTGCGGGTGGCGTCCGCCCGTTCCGGCTGGCGGGGACCCTTGACGTCGGTGGGGAACGAGCTGACCATGCCCGCGCCGGACGCCCAGCAGGTGACCCAGGCGCCGTCGTTGGCGAACCCCGCCTTGGTGCCGTTCGGGTTGAGCGCGCCGACGCTGATCACGCCGGGCCCGGAGCCGTCCACGTCGGGCAGCTCGGCCAGCGCCGCCGGGTAGAAGCGGCGGCTGGTCGCGTTGTTGCCGGACGCGGCCAGCACCAGCACACCCTGCTCGGTGAGCCGCCGCACGACCTCCGCCAGGTGGGTGGTGTAGACGTCGTCGGCGGCCGACTCGTCCAGGTACCCGAGCGACAGCGACACCACGTCGACCATGTCCTGCGGGCGGTCGAACTCCTGCGCCAGCGCGACGCGGTGCGAGATCTCCTGCAACGCGGCGATCACGTCCGAGCCGTAGGCGATGCCGTCGCTGTGCATGACCCGGATGGCCAGCACGTCGGCGCGCGGCGCGGCCTGGCGGATGATGCCCGCGATGAACGTGCCGTGGCCGGTGTTGCTGTCCACGTCCGGCATCAGGCGGTCCGACTCGACCGGCTCGTCCCAGTAGTCCAGCAGCGACGGGACCCGAGTACCGGTGATCGCGCCGTTGTCGCGGATCGCGTCCTGGGCCTCGTGCAGCACGGAGAGGAACCCGTCGGCGGGCGGCGGGGTCGTCCGGTCGGCGATGCCGAGCCACGGGTGCGGCCCGATCCCGGAGTCCAGCACGGCCACCACCGGACGGCGGGCGAACCACTCGGTGCCCGGCCGGCCCCGGTGCGGCGGTTCGCCCGGTAGCACGGCGGGCACGCGGGACGCGCCGGACGGGGAACGGCGGTAGGAGCCGTCCACCGAGTCGCTGTTGGTGTCCCACGGCGAGCCGGTGATGGTCACCGCGCTGAACACCAGGTGTTCCAGGGAAATGCGCCGGACCACAGCGCGGTCGAGCACGTCCTCCTCGCCGGCGGCGCGCAGCCGCTGGAGCGCGACCCACGAGTCGACGTCGTCGTCCCGCCCGACCAGCGCGTGCAGCGGCACGGGGCGGGGTGTCGAGCCCGGTCCCGGCTCCGGCGCGGCCACCTCGATCCCGGCCGCGTTCAGCACCCGGCGCACCGCGCCGATCGTCGCTTCGTCGCGCAGGACGTCGTCCGGGATCAGCAGCACCCTCGGGCGGTACGCGGTGGACCGGGGTCGCGGTCCACCGGACACATCGTGCCGGTTCGGGTCGAGCACCCGTGCGTCATGCCGGTCCAGCAGCACCGGCGGCACCCGCAGCCTGCTCGCGGACTCCGCCTCCGAACCCCCCACTTGCTGTGCGCCCAGCCGCCTTCGGATGAACTGGATCGCCACTAGGCCCCTCCTTCTCGCATGGTCGACACCATCCCCCCGTCCCCGCCAGGCATGTGCGTGGTCCGGGTCGTGTGAATACGCCCGTACGGTTGCGAAACGGTAACGGGCCGGGCGGCGGTCGCGTGCGACCCCGCGTGCCGGGACCGTACTCGCAGTGGGTGATCGACCGTTGGCGTTCGGGTGGTCCCACTCCATCGAGTGGTCCGGTGTGCCCAATGAATACGAGAAGGGTTCATGTTCGGTTCGCGGTCCGTTCCCGGAGCGTGCCTAGCGTGCCTGCCATGACGACCCGCCGCACGTTCCTGCTGGGCACCGGTGCCGCCGCTGCCGGCACGCTGGTGCCCGCGCCCGCGTTCGCCGACCCGGACGACCGCTCCGCCGCCGGCCGGCCCGACCCGGACGGCGACCGGTTCACCATCGCGGTCATCCCGGACACCCAGTACCTGTTCGACCGGGACCGGGGCGACGCCGAGCCGCTGGACGCCGCCCTCCGGTACCTGGTGGACCGGGGCGGCCGGGACAACATCGTGTTCACCGCGCACCTCGGCGACCTCACCGAGAACGGCCTGAAGAGCGAGATCCAGGACATCGGCCGGTCGTTCCGGACGCTGGACCGGCGGCGGGTCGGGTACAGCGTGCTCGCGGGCAACCACGACCTGGACTCGCGCACCGACGACCAGCGTGGCCGCACGCCGTACCTGGACGAGTTCGGGCCGGGCCGGTTCCGCGACTCGCCGACGTTCCGGGGCGCGAGCCCGGACGGCTACAACAGCTACCACGTGTTCCGCGCGGCGGGCCGGGAGTGGCTGGTGCTCGCGCTGGACTGGCGCATGTCGGCCAAGGGTTTCGAGTGGGCGCGCGGCGTGCTGGCGAAGCACCCGAAACTGCCGGTCGTCCTGACCACGCACGAATTGGTGTACCCGGGTGACGCCGGGCAGGCCGAGCTGTCCGACTACGGCCGGCGGCTGTGGGACGGCCTGATCCGCGACCACGACCAGATCTTCCTCACCCTCAACGGCCACTTCTG
Source organism: uncultured Saccharothrix sp. (assembly GCA_965995405.1). Lineage (GTDB taxonomy): Bacteria > Actinomycetota > Actinomycetes > Mycobacteriales > Pseudonocardiaceae > Actinosynnema. The sequence goes on along the minus strand of CBHFOL010000117.1, from coordinate 12,448 downwards.
GCCGGCGGCCAGGTCCGTCCTGCGCAACGACGCGGGCAACGACGTCCACGTGCACATCACCAACTACCAGGACCGGTACTACGGCGGCAGCGCCATGATCCGGCTGTACCACTTCGACCTGGCGCGCAAGACCGTCGACGTGCGCACGTTCTCGCCGTGGCTGCTCGCCAAGCGGTCGCTGAACACGTTGGAGCGCAAGGAGATCGAGCTGACCGGTGCCACCGACCGGTTCAGCCTGCCGATCGACTTCGACCGGAGGTTCGCCGGCTTCGCGCCCGTCCCGGTCCGCCCGGAACGCCCCGTGCGGCAGCTGCTGGTGCCGGGAACCGTCGCCTACTGGCGGTCGGACTCGCTGAAGGACCTGTCCGGCAACGGGAACGACCTGCGCCAGGTCGGCAACCTCGGCGCGACCGCCGAGCACCACCCCGATTCACCCAGTCACAGCAGCAGGTTCTTCGGCAAGGACGGCTACCTGTCCACAGTGGACAACGCGCCGCTGAACCGGATGACGTTCGAACGCGGCTACACCTTCGAGGCGTTCATCAAGCTGCCCAGCGGTTTCAACCACCCGTGGTGCGGCCTGCTGACGAAGCTCGCGCCCGGCTCGGCGGCCGGCAAGACGGGCGACGACCCGGCGGAGCCGTTGGCCACGCTCAACATCGCGGGCGGGGGAGGGTTGCAGTGGGCGGTGTTCCCGAAGAACCGCAACGAGATCTCGACCAACTGGGGCCACGAGATGGACGAGGAGACGTGGTGGCACGTGGCGGTCGTCAACGACGGCCGGCTGACCAAGCTCTACGTCGAGGGCTCGGAGCTGCTGCGCAACCCGTCCACCCCGGCGACGGGCATCGCGACGGCCGGCGACCCGTGGCTGGTCGGGGCGTACGCGTACAACCGGATCGTGGAGAAGTCCTACCACGGCTGGCTCGGCGACGTCCGCATCGCCGACCGCGCCCTGCCCCGCGACAAGTTCATGACCGCCCGTTGACGGACGTGCGGTAAGGCTTATAGTCCTCCTGGATCACTTACCGGAGGACAGGTTGGACATATCCATCACCGACTACCCGGCGGGGGCGGCGGTCGCCACGGACCTGGTGACCACGTCGCCCACCGTCCGGGGTGTCGACGCGCTGCCGGACCCCGACGCGCTGGCGGGACTCCTTGTCCGGCACGGAATCGACGCCGTGCCGGACGAGGAGGACGTGCGCCAGGTGCACTTCCTGCGTCGGGAGGTGCGCATGATCATCGAGACGGAGACCGAGGACCAGGCCGTCCAGGGCGCGGCCGTGCTGATGCGGCGTGCTGCGCTGGGCCCGGTGCTGCGCAGGGGCTCGGACGGCTGGCAGTGGCACGTGCCGACCCGGCCGGACGCACCACTCGCCGACAGGCTGGCCGCGTTTATCGCCACCGGCCTGCTGGGCGTGATCCGCGCACTGGGCCACGAGCGCTTCCGCGCCTGCGCCGCGCCTGATTGCCGAGGCGTCTTCGTGGACGCCAGCCGCGCCGGCCGCCGTCGATACTGTATGCCGGAGCTGTGCGGGAACCGTGTCAACGTCGCCAATCACCGCACACGCCGCCAGGCGGTGGCCCGATGACCTCGCTGACCACGTCGCTCCGGCTACCCGACGGCTCCTGGGTACGTGGCCGTGGCCTCCGCAACCCGCAGCCCTCGGGCCCGATCCCCGACTACGGCCTGTACCTGGGCTCGGCCAGCCTGCGCCGCCGTCACGACGGTGCGCTGAACTGGCCGCACGAGTGGCTCGACTGGCCGGACTTCCTGCTGCCCCGCGACCGCGACCTGGCGATCGAACGCATCCGAGACCTGCACAACCGCGCCAAAGCGGGACAAGCAGTAGAAGTCGCGTGCAACGGGGGAGTAGGCCGAACCGGCACGGTGATCGCCTGCCTGGCGATCCTGGCGGGCGTGGCACCGAAAGAAGCGGTCGACTGGACGCGCCGGCACCACAACCACCGCGCCGTCGAGACACCGTGGCAGCGCCGATGGGTCCAACGGTTCCCATCTCCAGATCCCGGTCCACGATCATTCGATCCGGGCCGGGCCGGGTGACTAATTAGTGGTTCGGCTGAGCACGGAGAACCAGCACTCGACGACGTTGAGCCATGACGAGCTGGTCGGCGGCCCCGCCCTGCCCGGATGCGCCCCACCGCAGCGGTTCCCTCCGCGGCGAACCCGCACCTCCCGGGCCGGCGCGGTGTGCGAACGAGCAAGCCGTGCCGGCTCAGCTCACTGTCCACCGGTAATCTCCAAAGCCGTAGCCGTAGCCCACCCGCATTACAACAGATGCTATTTAAGCGACACTACTGGAACGCCGTGGGGTACCACGTGGGTGGTAGGTTCCAGTTGGGTTCGCCTGGTCGCGAGCCCCCGGTTTCCATGTACTCGTGTGCGGCCCGGCGGACTACGTCCAGCGGGATTTCCGAGTCAGCCGGATATTCGGTGTCGCTGTTCATGTAGTAGTACAGAAGTCGTTCAGCTGGGTTCCAATCCGGGCCGGGCGTGGACTTGCTGAACCACACGCCCCCGGGCGACGAGTACATGAGCGTTCCTTGTGTGGTGCTGCCGAACACGCCCACGTACAACCCCAACCGGCGCATGGTCACGTCCGCCGGGTGGGCGATCCTCAGTTGAACAATTATCCGGCCTTCCCATCCGGCGACGGTGTCCAACACCTCGTCCAGCTCGGCCGCCGTTTTCACTGTCATAGCTTCGTCGCTGTCAGCGTCGAACGATGCCGTTAGCGCCACCACGGTTGTGCTCCTCCTGTATAGCGAATGCGGGTGCGAGTTCCGTTGGGTTTTTGTCCGTGCACAGTGAGCGTGTACCCCTCGGGTAACAGGATGGGGACCAGGGTGTCACAGCTGTCGGGGCCTTGGCGACAGGGCGTGTGGTTGATGATCACGGTCGCGTGTTCGATCCCGTTCGCGGCCATGTAGGCAGCCAATTTCTGTTCCACGTCTCCTGACCTGGCCGAACCTTCCGGTAGTCCCATCCGCGCCAGCTGACCTTGCACGAGCGCCGAACGCTGGTCGAACCCACTCGTGATCGTCTCGGCGGTGCCGTCCGGGCCGATCCATTGGCCGACCGTTCTCTGTCCGCTCCGGGGAACCACGGGCGGGGGAAGTGTCCGGCGTATCGCCTCTACGCGTTCGACCGGCACAACGGGCGGGTCCGGCGGTTGTGCGGGTTTCCGAGCTTCCGGAGCCGGCGGCGCGGTGCGCCTACCCGCTAGTCGGGCCGCGATGCTCTCAGCCGCCTTTACAGCTTCGGTGATCAGTGGCCACAGGTAGCCCTTGCACCCGTCTGTCACCTTGGCGAATTCGACCAGCACGATGGCTGTCTCGGATTCCAGACCGGCAGAGCCGGCCAACGCCCGCGCCAACGTGTCGTGTGCTTCCGACGCAAGGTCTTCGGCCTGTTCCAGCGCCGTCCGAGCTTCCTCGGCCTTCTCGCACGCGACCTTGATCTGTGCCGCCACGTCACCGATCGACGCCACGTGTCCCCCTCCCGGGCCAGCGTGGCACGGTCCGGACGTGGCGGGTAGTGAGCCGCGCGGGTGATCCCAACCCCGACTTGCCTACTTGCGACAGGTCTGGGGAACACGTCCCCGCCGCTCGCTCTTTCCGTGCCGGGGGTAAGTGCGCATATGAGCAAGCCGCACCTAGCCGTTGGGTGATATCTCGCGCACGTAGAGGACGGCGTCGAAGTTCAGCGCGGTGGGGTCCAGTGGGAAGTACCCGTGGTTGCCGGACGTCCGGGGCCGGTCCCCGGTCAACTCCGACGTGGGCACGAGGTGCGCGCTGCCGGGCAGTGTGGACAGTCGCCCCTCGATGCTGTCGGGTTCCGGGGTGCCGATCCCATGGTGGGACGCGGTTCCGATCGCCGTTGCGATGACGGCGTACTCGTCGCCCAGCCCGGTCGTGACGATGGCTCCGGCGGCGTGCCAGCGCAGGTCGAGTTCGCCGAGCTTCCACTGGGTTGCGCCCCGGTGCAGGTGCTGGTTGTGCGCGAACACCAGCGCCGGACGGCATTCCCGGCGGGCCAGGGCGGCGAGGTTGTCGGCCATCATGGTGTCCCGGATGGACAGCAGCCGCGCCACGCGGTGTGGGGAGTCGCCCGCCATGCCGGCGTGATAGGCGAGCAGGCCGGCGGCGGTGCGGACGCCGAGTTCGGCCTCCCACAGTTCGTCCGGGGAGTCGGTCAGCCCAGGTGCCTCGCCTGCGAGCAGCCATCGCAGGTCGTCGGCGATGAGGCGCAGTTCGCGAGCCTCGGAGGAACCGCCGACGGAACGGGACGGGTCCATCGCCGCAGCCGGGTCGGACCATCGGGCGTCGTCGCCGAGCAAAGCGTCGATCCGCTCCCACGACCACGGCAGGTCTGGGACGCGTGACCGCAGGAACGAGTGCACCAGGGACAGCGCCGCACGGGGGCTGTCCGCGCCCATCATCTCGATTGGCGGGTCGAAACCCAGGAACCGCACGGGTTCCGCCGCGTTCCGGTTGTGGTCCGCCAGCCACCGGACCAGGTCGCGGTTGGCGGGGGAGTCGCCGAACCCGTGGGAGAAGCCCTCGCGCAGGACGCGGTCGAGGTCGCCGTCGCCGGTCCGCACGTAGTGGTCGACCAGTCGTCCGTGCAGGCAACTGCTCTCCAGCGCGATCGACCCGTACCCGGCGTGCTCGACGAGGTGTGCGAACAGTTCGTTGCGCAGCCGGAGGAACTCCTCCTCGCCGTGCATCGGCTCGCCGAACGCCAGCAGCCGGGGTGGCCGGTCGCGTTCCCGGACGAACCGTTCGACGGCCTCGCCGACCCGGAACCCGGTGGTCGAGCGGGTCATCGGATGCCTCCGTTCGCAGGTGTGTCGACCCCTTCGACGGTATCGTTGATCCACCAGTTGGTACTTTCCATGCATAACCCCAGCTTGGATCGTGCCGACCCTCAACTATAGGGAGGTACCCCGGTGCGTCCGGTCGACCTGGCGCGGCCCCATGGTCTCTCCACCCAGGCCGTGCGGAACTACGAGGACGCGGGCATCCTCCCGACGGCGGACCGCACCGAGTCGGGCTACCGCACGTACACCCCGTTGCACGCCCAGGCGCTGCGCACCTTCCTGGCGCTGCTCCCCGGCCACTCCCACGCCACGGCGACGGCGATCATGGTCGCGGTCAACACCGGGCGCACCGCCGACGCACTGACCCTGATCGACCGCAGCCACGCCGGTCTGCTGGCGGACCGCACGACCGTGGACGCCGTCGAACACGCCCTGGCAGAACTCACCGAACCCGTGGAATCCACGTCCCGCCCGACGTCCATCGGCACGCTGGCCCACCAACTCGACCTGCGCCCCACCACCCTCCGCCGTTGGGAACGGGCCGGACTCCTGCGCCCGAACCGCGACCCGCACGGCTACCGCACGTACACCGCCGAGGACATCCGGGACGCGCGGATCGTCGGCCAACTCCGGCGCAGCGGCTACCTGCTCGACCACATCGCGCCCCTGCTGGCCGACCTCCGCACCGCCGGCGACCCGGCCAGGGTCACCGCCGCGCTAACGGCTCGCCGCGCCCTCCTGGACACCCGGGCCCGTGCCATGCTGGCCGCCGCCGGGGAACTGTCCACCTATCTGGGGCTCGTCGCCGCTCAGTGAGCGGCCAACCACCGCCAGCGGGGGAGTTCGGTGACCACGGACGCGCCCGCGAGCACCGTGACGGCTGCCGCCGCGATCACCGGCCAGGCGATCCAGGACGCCACGACGGCGACGACCACGTGCAGTGCCACCAGCGCGATCGTGACGACGCCGGGAACCGCGACGACGAACTGCGGCTTGTCGCCGGGCGTGGCGAAGATCGTCGGCAGGGCGATCAGGACCAGCACGGCCACGACCGCGAGCTGCCACGAGACGGGCCACAGCGCCGAAGCGGTCGCGGCCCACGCGACCAGTTCGGTCAGGAACCGGAGCGCCGAGGCCAAGCCCGACCGGTTGGGTGATTGCACCTCCGCAGTCATGACCCACAAACTACCTGGTCCAGCCGTTGCCGCCGGCACCCGCACCCCATGCCGAAGACGGGTGGCACGCCCCGGACCCGAGGGACGTGCCACCCGCGCGTGGGATCAGCCGTTGGCGCTGATCCAGCCGGTCATCCCGCTCACGGACAGCACCGTGGTGTCCTCGTAGTTGATCGCCCGGTACCTGATGGACGTGTCCTCGGGCATGTCGAAGTTGACATCGAGGCAGGTGCCGTTGCCGTCGTAGTTGTGCTTGGACGCGCCACTGGCGTCGTTGCTGCCCTGGTACCAGGCCGCCGCGTGGTGGCCGTCGGCCTTGATGTCGCACACGAACATGTGCTCGCCGGTCGGGTTGAAGCAGACCATCGCGCCGTCGTCGGGCGTGTAGACCCGGCTGCTACAGCTCGGCGGGAAGGCGACGACCTGCATCGACCCCGACGCGGCGGGCGCGGCGCCCCCGGTCGCTGTAGCCGGCAGGGGGCGTGCGCGGTGTCGAGGTGTGTTGGTCAGGCGGTGTCGCCCTTGATCGCGTCCAGGAACGCGGTGAACGCGGCCGGGGTCACCTCGATGTGTCCGGCGTCGGGGTTCTTCGAGTCGCGCAGGCCCACGACGGGCGCGACCGGGCGCGCGACCTCTACGCAGTCGCCGTTTCCTGCGGACCGGCTGGACTTCCGCCAGGTACGGGTCATGTGGTCATCTCCTCTCGAACGACTTTGATCATCGACCGGGACTCAGGCTCGGGCAGCGCCACACGGACGCGGATGCCGCGCCCAGTGTTGGTGGGCGCGGCCGACGGCGGGGTCAGCCGTTGAACCGGCCGTCTCGCACCGCTGCGCGGCACGCGGCGAGCCGCTGTCGGTCGCCCGACAGAATCGGCCCGCTGGGGTTTTTGGAGTCACGTAGCGCAGCGATCGACCCTGCCACCTCGACGCATTCGGTGTTGGGCCCCGATCGGCTGGACTTCTTCCAGAGTGGTTCTGCCATCACGTCCTGATCCGTTCCGCTTCGGCGGCGATCATCGCGGCGGACTGGTCCGCGTCGAACGCCACCTGAAGCACCCTCTCAGCGGCCCTCTTGTAGGCCGCCAGGTACTCGGGATCCTGGAGAAAGACACCGGACAGCAGGTTCTCCAGGTACACGGCTGCGGTGGTGTCGTCCACATCGATCACCACGAAACCACCGTCGTGGCCCGGGTGCCAACCAGTTTCCAGCGGGACGATCCTGATATCCACGTTCTCCAGCCCCGCCATCTTCGTGAGGTGGTCGAACTGGTCGGCCATGACATGCGGGCCGCCGATGCGCTGGCGTAGCACCGCTTCGCTCACGAGTGCCGTGAGATGGAGCGGATTCGGTCCGTGAAGAACGTCGGCCCGCCCGACTCGGGTGGTCACACGTAGTGCGACCTCATCGTCGGGTACACCGGCGTCACGCATCATCGCCCGTGCGTACGCGCTGGTCTGCAACAGTCCGCTGACCATCAGCGGACTCCAGATGACAACCTGGCGGGCGTCCTGCTCCAGTCGCAGAAGTGCCTTCAGTTGTTCGTCCTGGCCGACTAGTCCGACAGCCAGCCAGGATGTCGCGGAGAGATCGCTCGACGCAAACGCCAGGATCGCGTCCCGTGGCGCACCGGTCACCTCGGCGATCGCCAGGTAACCGGCGACCTGGAGCGTATCGGGCGTGCGCTCGCCGCTCTCCCAGCGCGACACCAGGGATTGGTTGATGTCGAGCTTCCTCGCGACGTCGCGCTGACTGAGGCCGGCAGCCGTGCGTGCGTCGGTGAGCATCCGACCCAGGGCAGCGGCCTTCGCGGCTTCTACGACTGGCGCCAAGTGGAGAAACCGATGCGGTGGGCCGCCGAGATCATGGGATTGGCCTCGCAGCACGGGATGCGCATCGGCGCGGACTGGCGCAACGACGACCTGACCGAGATCGACTTGCTCCGAGTGAGCGGCCGACTCCTTGGGGCACGTGGCGTCTTGGGCGTGCGCGTGGACATGGCCCCGGAGTGGACCGCCCGACAGGAACGCGTGCTGGGGACGGTGGCGCGGCTGCTGTTGCTGTGGGGTGCGGGACATCTGCCCGGCATGGGGGATGTGTTGGCACACAACGGGTTTCGCCTCGATTCGGTCCGGTGGATACCGGCGATCAGGCGACCGGGCCGCCGACGGCCGGCCCGGTGACACAGGAAACGACGGAAAGGACGAACATGTCGAACCGGATGGTGGGGAGCATCGCGCTGCGCCCGGACGCCGATGCCGACGTGCGGTTGCGGGGCGGCGTGGGGCGGACCGCGTTCCTGTCGATCGGGAACACGGTCGAGATCACGCTGCACGAGGCGCAGGTGTTGGCATTGCGCGGACATGTGGCTGCGGCGTTGGGCGACATGGCGTTGGTGGACGCCGCCGACGAGGTCGCCGGCGAAGCCTACGACGCCGGAGCGCAGGCACGGCGCGCGATGACGCTCGCCCGGGAGCAGGCCGACGCCGCCGACCTGCGCGGGGACGTCGAGTCGGCGTGGCGCTTGCGGCAGGCGGCCGACCAGGCGGCCGGGGTCGCCGACGTCGCCTAGCAGGCAGCCGAGGCGGCGGACCAGGCGATCACCGAGGCCGAGAACGCCGCCGAGCGCATCGCGCACCTGATCGCCCAGGCCACGACCACCGCTGACACTGCTGGGCTGTGCCCGGAACCGGCGTGACGGGACCGACGATGGCCAGAACCGTCCGTCTGCGCACCGACGTTCGTCAAGGTCGTCGCGCCGGCGGAGGACAAGTCGGACCGGATCCCCGACCGGAGAATCGAGGGACCGCCCTGACCTCGACCTGTCCGCCGTTCGGACCGACTTGACCCGTTTCACCCGGCTCGACGGACCTCGCCGGCGACACTGGCCGCAGGGAGGTGGCGGGTTGGAGTTCCAGGTTCTCGGTCCCGTGCTGTTCCGCCCGACCGGTGGTCGGATCGAATCAGGCGGCCGGCTGCGCCAGGTGCTGCTCGGTGTGCTGCTGGCCCGTGGCAACCGCCCGGTGTCGGTGGACGTGCTCGCCGACGCGTTGTGGGGCGGTGTGCACGACCCGCGTGCACCCCAGAAGGTCCAGCTCCACGTGCACAAACTGCGGCGCGCCCTGGACGACCCCGCGCGGCTCCGCTACGACACCAACGGCTACCGCCTGCTCGTGCACCCCGGCGAACTGGACGCCGAGCGGTTCGAGTCGTTGGTGGGGGAGGCAGCCGACTTGGCGGACGACCCGGACCGGCGCGCCGAACTGGTCCGCAAGGCACTCGACCTGTGGCACGGAGAGCCCTACGACGGCCTGGACGTGCCACTGCTCGCAGCCGAGTCACGCCGACTGGTCGACCGACGCCTGACCGCGATCGAAGACCTCTGCCGCGCCGAACTCGCACGCGACCGTCCGTCCGCCGTGGTCGCCGAACTGACCGGACTGGTCCGCGAACACCCGTTGCGGGAAGGTTTGCACGCCCTGCTGATGTCCGCGCTGCACCGCAGTGGACGGCGGGCCGACGCGCTGGCGGTGTACCGGGACGCCCGCGCGGGCGTGGTGGCGGAACTCGGTCTCGAACCCGGTCCCGAGCTGCGGACCGCCGAACAGGAGGTGCTCGCGGAGCAGCCGCCGGCGGTCCCGGCGCAGTTGCCGCACCGCGTGCGGGATTTCGTCGGTCGCACGGCGGAACTGTCCGAATTGGACGGTCTGTCGGGGACGCCCCTCGTGGTCGTCGTCGGCACGGCCGGCGTGGGGAAGACGGCGCTGGCCGTGTGCTGGGCACACCGGGTCCGCGACCGTTTCCCGGACGGCCTGCTCTACGTCGACCTGCGCGGCTACGGGCCGGAGGACCCGGTGTCGCCGGACGAGGCGCTGTCCGGTTTCCTGCGCGAACTCGGCGTGCCGGCGGCGGGCGTGCCGGGGGAGAGCGCGGCCCGGTCGGCGAGGTTCCGCACCCTGCTGACCGGCCGCCGGATGCTGGTCGTGCTGGACAACGCGCGGACCGCCGACCAGGTCCGGCCGCTGCTGCCCGGTACGTCGTCGTGCCTGGCCCTGGTCACCAGCCGGGACTCGCTGGCCGGCCTGGTGGCCCGGGAGGGCGCGCACCGCGTCGACCTGGGCCTGCTCAGTCTGACGGAGGCGGTGGACCTGCTGCGGGCGGTGATCGGGGACCGGGCGGACGGCGATCCGGCGGGGACCGCCGCGCTGGCCGACCGGTGCGCCCGGCTGCCGCTGGCGCTGCGGGTGGCCGCCGAGTCGATCCGGGGCCGTTCGCCGGCGGCCCTGGCGGCGGAACTCGCCGAAGAGCACCGCCGGCTGGACCTGCTCGACGCGGGCGGCGACCCGTGGACCGCCGTCCGGGCGGTGTTCTCCTGGTCGTACCACCGGCTGCCGACGGACGCCGCGCGGCTGTTCCGGCTGTGCGCCCTGTGTCCCGGCCCGGACTTCGAGCCGGGCGCATTGGCCGCGCTGACCGGCAGCGACGCCCGGCGCGCGTTGGACGTCCTGGTGCGGGCACACCTGGTGGAGCAACTCCCCACCGGCCGCTACCGACTGCACGACCTGCTACGTGCCTATGCCGCCGAACTCGCCGCTGCCACCGCCGAATCCGGGAACGCCCTGGCCGCCCTGCTCGACTGGTACCTCCGCACGGCCGAGCACGCGGCAGAAGCGTTCGCGGGCCGCCCGGCACCGGGCTTCACCGGCAGCCGTGAGGACGCCCTACGCCTACTCGACGCGGAACGGGCCAACCTGCTCGCGGCGACCGTCCCCGGCGGCCCCGACTACACGGTCCGCCTGTCGTCCGCGCTGTGGTGGTACCTCGACCACAGCGGATTCCGCGACGACGCGCTCCACCTGCACACCCTCGCCGCCGGACACCGCCCCAACGACCCGGGCGTCCTGGCCAGGCTCGGCGTCGCGCACTACCGCCTGTGGCAACACGAGGAAGCCGTCGAGCACCTAGACCGCGCCCTACAGGCATCGACCGACGACCCGTCGTCACTCGTCACCATCCTCAACACGCTCGGCCTGGTGCACGCCGCCACCGGACGGCTGCGGCTCGCCGCCCGTTACTACGAGCAGGCGCTGGACGTCGGCGGCCCGCCCCACGAGGCACCGATCACCAGCAACCTGGGCGACGTCCACCGACGTCTCGGTGCGCACGACCGGGCGCGCCGCTGCCTGGACGACGCGTTGCGCATCGCCGAACAGCGGGACGACCGGCTGACCGAGTCGTTCGTGTGGTGCCACCTCGGAGCGCTGCGCTCCCAGACCGGATGCCACGCCGAGGCGTTGGACTGCCTGGAACGGGCCCTGGACATCGCGCGCACCTGGGACGTCCGCCTCGTGGAAGGCGAGGCCCGGTACCACCAGGGCGTCGCGAGCCACCGGCTCGGCCGACCCGACGACGCCCTGCGGTTCTTCACGGAAGCCTTGGCCCGCGCCGAAAGCGTGGACGACCGTTGGCTGGCCGCGCAGGTGCTGACGGCCATGGCGGAGACCCACGAGGCGTGTGGGGACGCCGCCTCGGCCGTCGGGCTCCGAACCCGGGCGAGGGCCGTCGACCCGACCGGTGATCCGGTCAGGCGGTCACTGGATGGGTAACTCGAAGATCACCAGGTACAGCAGGACGAGCAGGCCGACCACACCGAACGTCGCGCGGACCACCTGCCGCATCCACTCCGCGAAGCTCTTGGACACCCTGCTGCGGGAGTTGGAGAAGTAGGCGTGGGCCTCGCTCGCGCTGTTCAGGCGGATGCCGACGAGCAGACCTGCTGCCAGGACGAGGACTAGGACGGCGGGGGAGGACACGATGGCAAACCTCTTCCGGATACCAGATCGGGTCATTGTGCGGATACTCCACAGGACACGTGTCGAGCCGCTCGGATACGACCGAGGGACACCGTCGTCCAAAGCCGGTGGCCCGGCTTGCCGGGTCACTGCCGGGATGGCGTCGACGAAAGCCGACACGTCGGTCGACACCTCGCCTAGTCTGGCGGCTGTCGGGAGGCGGCTATGCGTAATTTCGCGGTTTCGGGCGAGGAAACCTCACTCATCCCGTCCCGGGGCGGGCGCGCCGCGCAGCGGATGCGGTTCGGCGGCGGCGCGGCGGGCATCCAGCGGATGGAGGCGTCCCTGGTGGGCACCGCGTTCGCGCCGCACCGGCACGACACGTACTCGGTCGGCGTGACGCTGGCCGGCGTCCAGACGTTCCGCTACCGGGGCGAGCAACGGCACTGCCTGCCGGGAGAGTGGCACGTGCTGCACCCGGACGAGGTGCACGACGGCCCGTGCCTCCTCGATCGTCGGCACGCGGTGATCGGGCCCGAGGTGACGGTCAGGGTTCGGGTAGATCAGCCGAAGCATGCCGACGAGGGCCTGCACCGACGTGGTCGGCGGGTTCACTGGCGGGGTCGTCTGGTTG
>CBHFOL010000116.1:0-21369 GCA_965995405.1 uncultured Saccharothrix sp. | reverse complement strand
CGACCTGATCGGCGCGTCGCCGATCGTGTCCGCGCTGTTCCACGACGAGCCGACGGTGGAGATCCTGAACCGGGTCGGCATGGACGCCTCGGCGGCCGGCAACCACGAGTTCGACGAGGGCTACCAGGAACTGCTGCGAATCCAGCGCGGCGGCTGCCACCCGACCGACGGCTGCCAGTTCCGCGACTCGTACGACGGCGCGAAGTACCCGATCCTGGGCGCGAACGTGACGCTGGCCAAGAACGGCCTGCCCGCGCTGCCGCCGTTCTGGGTGGAGTTCCGCGACGGCGTCCCGATCGGCTTCATCGGCATGCCGCTCAAGGACGTGCCGATCCTGGTCGACCCCAACGGCATCAAGGAACTGAAGTTCGGCGACGAGATCACCGCCGCCAACCGGTACGCGGACCTGCTGAGCTGGCTGGGCGTCAAGTCCATCGTCCTGCTGATCCACCAAGGCGACGGCACCCAGGGCGGCGGCCCCGACGACTGCCGGCTGGGCGCGGCCAAGGGTCCCGGCCAGATCATCGCCGAGAGCGTGTCGCCGAAGATCGACGTGGTGTTCTCCGGCCACAGCCACCAGCACTACAACTGCTCGGTCAACGACCCGGCGGGCAACCCCCGCCCGTTCATCGAGGGTCTCGCGTTCGGCCGTGAGCTGTCGGTCGTGGACCTCAAGATCGATCGCCGGACCCGCGACGTCGTCCGGTCGGCCACCGTCGCCAAGAACCACGTGGTGACCCGGAACGTCACGCCGGACGCGGACGTCCAGACCGTGATCGACCTGGCCAAGTCCAAGGCGGGCCCGATCGCGAACCGGCAGGTCGGCACCATCGCGGCGGACATCCCGCGCGCCCAGAACGGCGCGGGCGAATCGGCGCTGGGCAACCTGATCGCCGACTCGCAGCTGGCCGCGACCACCGGCAACGGCGCGGTGCTCGCGCTGATGAACCCGGGCGGTGTGCGGGCGGACCTCACCTACAACTCGTCGCCCGCCGGCGAGGGCAACGGGGTGGTCACCTACGGCGAGGCGTTCACCGTCCAGCCGTTCGGCAACATCCTCCAGACCGTCACGCTGACCGGCGCGCAGGTCAAGGCGGCGCTGGAGCAGCAGTGGCAGATCGTGAACGGCAGCCCGAAGCAGACCATCCTCCAGCCGAGCGCGGGCCTGACCTACAGGTGGTCGGCGTCGGCTCCGCTGGGCTCGAAGGTGTCCGACATCGTCCTGAACGGGACGCCGCTGGACCCGGCCGCGAGCTACCGGGTCACGATCAACTCGTTCCTCCAGGGCGGCGGTGACGGCTTCAGCGTCTTCACCGGCGGCACGGACATCACCGGTGGTGGCATCGACCTGGACGCCTTCACCGGCTACCTGACCGCGCACCCGAACACCGCGCCGCCGGCCCTGGGCCGGATCACCACGGTCGCGTGAGGACACGCGTGGTGGGCGGGCCGAGCCGGTCCGCTCACTGCGCGCGACCATCGTCCCACCAGGATGGATGAAGCGCGTTTCACCAGTTCAGGGAACGCGTGAACGGTTGTATAACGGGCTGATCAAGCGCATCCTCAAGGACAGGACCTGCCGACGGGGCGCTTTCGAGGTCCCAGCCCCGCACGGCACGCCCGGAAGGGGTAGGTGGTGCGGTGCTGAGAAGTCCTCTTCGTGACGATCCCCGTTCGGCCGCAACCCCGCGAAAGGGATGGCGAAGAACGTCCCGGTCGCGAACGTGAGCGGTTCCACCGAGGTTTCGAGCGCGCGGCGCTACCCAGCGGTTCGTACGACGCGCCCGACTGCGCTTGACGCTGTTCGACCCCGGAGAGTCTGAGGCTGTCGTCTCGCACGGCGACACCGGCCGAGGTCCACGCCACCTCGTTGACGAGCCCCGGATCAGTCACTTACACAAGGAAAAAGCCCAGGTGCGGTGCCCCGACGTCGGGTCCCGCACCTGGGTCGTGTCCGGAGCCGGAACGTGACGCGAAACGCCCCGGCCAACAGCTATCGTGGTGCCGCTTACCTTGTGCCTTGGCTGGAGGACCTGCGGTGCAGTTCAACGAGGACGCCGAGCTCGACACATCACAGGTCTCCGATCTCCGGGGCGTCGGCGGCCGGGTGGCGCTCGGCGGCGGTGGCCTGGGCATCGTCGGCCTGATCATCTACTTCGTGCTGTCCCAGCTGGGCGGCGGCATCCAGCTGCCGGCGGGCTCGGGCTTCCAGGACGTGGGCCAGAACCAGCAGGTGGGCTCGGACGCCATCAAGACGAAGTGCAAGACGGGTGCCGACGCCAACCGCAACGCCGACTGCCGGGCGGTGGCGTTCATCAACTCCATCCAGGGCTACTGGACGGACCAGTTCGCCCGGTCGGGCAACACCTACCAGCCGGCCCAGACGAACTTCTTCTCCGGCGGCGTCCAGACCCGGTGCGGCAACGCCACGTCGGCAGTGGGTCCGTTCTACTGCCCGGCGGACGCGCAGGTGTACATCGACCTGAACTTCTTCCAGGAGCTGCAACAGAAGTTCGGCGCGACCGGCGGCCCCTTCGTGGAGGCGTACGTGCTGGCCCACGAGTACGGCCACCACATCCAGAACCTGCTCGGCACCTCGGACCGCGTCCGGACGCGGTCCGGCCCGAAGTCCGACTCGGTGCGGCTGGAACTCCAGGCCGACTGCTACGCCGGGGCCTGGGCGAACCACGCCACGACCGTTCCCACCGCGTCCGGCAAGCCGTTGATCACGGGTGTCACCAACGACGACATCGCGGCAGCCCTCGACGCGGCAGCCAGAATCGGCGACGACTTCATCCAGAAGGAATTGGGCGGCGGTCGGGTCGACACGACCCAGTTCACCCACGGCACGTCGGCACAGCGCCAGAAGTGGTACACGCTGGGCTACCGGACCGGCGACCCGGCGCAATGCGACACCTTCGGCACCGACAACCTCGGCTGACACCCAACCCAATTACACAACGGCGGCAAGGCAACGCTTCAACGCTTGATGCGCGCAGCGCACTAGAGCAAAGGCTCAAGCCAAGCTCAAAGAAAAGCGGGGCCGGGTCTTGATGGGCCGGCCCCGCTTCTTTGGGATTCGACTACCGCACAGGGTTGTCGGTTACTCCGCAGCCGCGTGCGAGTGGCTGTTGTCCTCGACGTGGAGGGTCCGGGCCGCTTCGGCGCGCACGTCCGCGCGCTTGGTGCGGGCCGGGACGCCGTTCACGTCCTCCGTGCTGATGGCGTAGGAAGCGGTGACCCACGCCAAGGCGTCGGAGTTCCGGTCCAGTGCCTTCCGGTCGATGTTGCCCAGGTTGTCGCCGACCCGGTGGTAGTTCGGGTCGTAGGCGACGCCTGCCGTGCCGCCCCACTTGGCGGCCTGCTCAGGCGTCTTCAGGCCCTCGGCACCGGTGAACAGGCCGCCGGCCGGGATGCCCTGCTTGATGAACTCGCCGTAGTCCGAGCGGCCGGTGAAGTCGGTGCCCTCGACGGGGATCTTCTTCTCCAGCGTCAGGTAGTCCACGAACGACTTCTCGATCTGCGCCGAGCCGTACGGGCCCGCGCCCGCGCCGACGCCGTCCGAGTTGTCGCCGTCGTAGACGAAGTAGGCCGCGTTCGGCGAGCCGATCATGTCGAAGTTCAGGTACAGCGCGATGTCCAACTGCTGCTCGAACGTCAGCGACCGCACGTAGGCCGTGGACCCGAGGAGGCCGCGCTCCTCGGCACCCCACCAGCCGAACCGGACCGCGTTGTTGACCTTCGGCCGGCCGCCGAGTTGCAGCGCCGTCTCCAGCAGGCCGGCCGAGCCGCTGCCGTTGTCGTTGATACCCGGGCCCTCCGGGACGCTGTCCAGGTGTGCCCCGGCGACCACGACGTTGTCCTTGCGGCCCGTCTTCGTCTGGGCGATGACGTTGCGGGACACCCGGTCTTCCTGGTGGAACCGCAGGTCGACCGTCACCTGCTGACCCGCGAGCGCGGTCAGCGCGGTGCCGTCCGCCTGCTTCACGCCACCGGTCGGCACGACGCCCGGCGAACCGAGGGTGACGCCCTCCAGCGAGCCCGCCACGTTGTTCGCGATGATCACGGCCACGGCACCGGCCGCGGCGGCGTTGCGGTGCTTGATGTCGAACGTGCAGCCGCCGCGCCGGATCAGGGCGATCGAGCCGGTGAAGTCCTGGCCCGCGAAGTCGGTCGCCTCGCAGCCCGTCGTCGCGTCCTCCGGCACGGCCCGCAGGACGCCCGTCAGGCCGCCGACCGGGGTCTGCGGCGAGTACTCCAGCGCGATGTTCTCGTAGGTCGTGGCACCGACCTTCGCCACCCGCGCGTCGTCGACCCGCACCTGGTAGGTGAACTCGGGGGTGCTGACGTCGAAGCCCGCGCCGCGCAGCCTGCCCGCGACGTACTCGACACTGGCGTCGTACCCGGGCGTGCCCGCCGCGCGACTGCCGCCGGTCCGGTCGGCGATCCGCTGGAAGGCGATCAGGTGGCGGTTGACCCCTTCCACGGTGACGTTCCTGGTGAGCTTCTTCGCCAGCGCCGGGCCGTCGAGGCCGGCGGGTGCGGCACCGGCGACCGGCACCGAGACGAGTGCGAGGGACACGGACGCCGCGACGATCGCCGCGCGTCGAATCCCGGTTCTACCTGACATGATCGAGTTCCCCTTCACTCGGATGCCGAACCCTCGCCTTTCGGACGCAGTGAAATCAATCCGTCACTCGGCGGGTTCTCGCCCTGTGAGCAGGCCCAAGCACGGTGTGACGCCCGTCACGACCAGCTCCCACGCCGGCCGCACGAACCACTCCGGGGTCAGCAGGAACCGCGTCTGCTCCGCCGCCTTCCCGCGCCGGACCTGCGTGAACGTCCCATCATCCCGATAGCCCAGCTTCCGGCTGACCCCGTTCGACGCCCGGTTGTCGGTGAACGCGCTCGACCGCGCGGTCCGCGCCCCGAGGTGGTCGAACGCGAACGCGAGCACGGCGGCCCGCATCTCCGTGCCGATCCCCCGGCCCTGGTGCCGCAGCCCGACCCACGAACCGGTACCGACCTCCCACGTCACCCCGAACCCCTCGGCGTGCAGGCTCTGCACGCCGACCACCCGCCCGTCCACCCGCACCAGGAAGTTGACCGTCCACCGCTGCGGCGACAGGTCCGCCCGGATCGACCAGTAGTGCTGCAACGTGTTGATGCCGAGCCGGTCGCGCGGCGCGTCGGTCCACTCGACCCCGAACGGCATCTCGTCCGGCGGGTGGATGCCCCGGAGCGTCTCCTCGGCGAGTTCCAGCAGCCCTTCGTCGTCGTCGGGCCGCAGTTCGAGGCGGGGTGTCCGGAGCACGAGCTGCCGGAGAGGCCAGGGATCCATGCCCGCCGATGGTGCCTGGTCGCCCGGGATCGCGGCGACCGGATTACCGTCCGGTCCCATGCACGCGATCACGATTCGTGAACCAGGTGGCCCCGAAGTCCTGGAGTGGACGGAGGTTCGGGATCCCGAACCCGGTCCGGGCGAGGTCCTGCTGACCGTCGCCGCGACCGCCGTGAACCGCGCGGACCTCCTGCAACGCCAGGGCCTCTACCCGCCGCCGCCCGGCACGTCGGACATCCTGGGCCTGGAGTGCTCGGGCACGGTCGCCGCGCTCGGCGCGGGCGTGACGGGGTGGGCGGTGGGCGACGAGGTGTGCGCGCTGCTCGCCGGCGGCGGCTACGGCTCGCGGGTCGTCGTGCCGGCCGGGCAGCTGCTGCCGCTGCCGGCGGGGGTCGACCTGGTGACGGCCGCTTCGCTGCCCGAGGTGGCGTGCACGGTGTGGTCGAACGTCGTGATGGGGGCGGGGTTGGCGGCCGGGGAGACGTTCCTGGTGCACGGGGGTGCGGGTGGGATCGGGACGCACGCGATCCAGGTCGCCAAGGCGTTGGGTGCGCGGGTGGCCGTCACGGCCGGGTCTGACTCGCGGTTGGCGCGGTGTCGGGAGCTGGGGGCGGACATCGCGGTGAACTACCGGACGCAGGACTTCGTGGCCGAGGTGGGCAAGGCGGATGTCGTGCTGGACAACATGGGCGCGGCGTACCTGGGGCGGAACGTGGACGTGCTGGCCCACGACGGGCGGCTGGTCATCATCGGGATGCAGGGTGGGGTGAAGGGCGAGCTGAACATCGGCAAGCTGCTGTCCAAGCGGGCGAGTGTCACCGGGACGGGGCTGCGTTTCCGGCCGGTGGACGGGCCGCACGGCAAGGCGCGGATCGTGCGGGACGTGCGGGACCGGCTCTGGCCGTTGATCGCGGAGGGCAGGGTGAAGCCGGTGGTGCACTCGGTGCTGCCCGTTCAGCGGGCGGGTGAGGCGCATCGGGCGTTGGAGCAGGGGGACGTGTTCGGGAAGCTCGTGCTCACGTTCTGAGGTGGGCGTCGACCGGGCTGGATCGGGTCCGACGGGCTAGTCCAATGCCGTCGCGGTGGCCAGGAACGTCCGGGGTGTGGCGCGGAAGCGGAGTGCGAACTCCTCGGCCCAGCGCACCAGCACGGTCTGCTCGCCGGGGCGTTCGGCGTCGTCCACCTGTACCGCCGCGCCCGGCGCGAGGACGCCCCGGAAGACCGGGAGCGCCGGGTAGCGGGCGTCGCCGAACAGCGGGCCGTCGACCAGCAGCAGGTCGACCAGGCCGTACCTCTCGACGTACGCCGACACCTCGTCGTGCACGAGTTGCGGGTGGTACCACTGGGCGTTGCCGAGCGCCGCCGGGTGCGGGGCGAGGGGCGCGTGCACGACGCGGGCCACGTGGCCGAGTCCTTCACGCCGGAGTTGGCTGGCGACGAACGCGGCCGTGCGCTCGTCGTGCTCGATGGACAGCAGGTGTCCGAAGCCGCGTCGGGCCAGCAGGCGGGCCAGCAGCACGGAGGACGCGCCGCAGCCGCATTCCACGATGACCGTGCGGGAGCCGAGCAGCACCTCGTCCACCACGGCCGCGAGTGCCGCCGGGCGCAGTTCGTGCGCCGTGGTGGGCAGGTATTCGGACATGAGCGGGCTCAGGCGGTGCAGTGCGGCGAGGTCGGCCAGTTCCCGGGACAGAGCGTCGTCCACCACACCTCCGGCTACCCCAGCTCGGCGACCGCCCGCACGAGTTCGTCAACTTCGACCGCGTTCGTGTAGTGCGCGAGGCCGACGCGGATCGCTCCGCCCACCTCGCCCACCCCGAGAACCGAGAACACGCCGTGCTGGCCCGAGTCGGCGAAGGCGCAGACGCCGCGTTCGGACAGGTGCTCGACGCCGTCGGTCGACTTCACGCCGGCCACCGTGAACGCCAGCGCGGGCACCCGCCGCATGGCGTCGCCGATCACCATGACGTGACGGAGCGATCGCAGTTCGTTGATGAGATTAGCCAGCAGCCCCGCCTGGTACGCCTTGACCGACCCCAAAGACGTCAGCAGCCGTTCCCGGCGGGGTCCGGCGGCGGCGTCGTCCAGGCCCGCCAGGTACTCCACCGAGGCGACCAGGCCGGCCAGCAGCGGGTAGGCGTGCGGCCCGAGTTCGAGCCGTTCCGGGCCGCGCGCGCCGGGCTCGACGGCGACGGACGGGAGCAGGTCGAGCCGGGACGGGTCGCGGAACACCAGCGCGCCGACCGGCGGCCCGCCCCAGGCGTTCGCGGAGACGGCGACGACGTCGGCGTCCATGGCGGTGATGTCCAGCGGCACGAACGGCGCGGCGGCGGAGGCGTCGACCACGACGAGGGCGTCCGTGCGGCGGGCGGACTGGGCGATCTTGGCGAGGTCGGGCCGGGAGCCGACGGAGCCGGACGCGGCGGTGACCGCGACCAGCTTGCACTTGTCGGTGACCAGCTCGTCGTACTGCCAGGCGGGCAGTTCGCAGGTCTCGATGTCCACTTCGGCCCAGCGGACGACGCTGCCGGTGCGCTGGGCGGCGCGCTGCCACGGCGCGATGTTCGACGGGTGGTCCAGTCGGGACACCACGACTTCGTCGCCGAGGAACCAGCTGTCGGACACGGCGTCGGCGAGGCGTTGCAGGAGCACGGCGGAACTCGGTCCGAGCACGACGCCCGCCGGGTCGGCGCCCACCAGGTCGGCGACCGCGCGGCGGGCGGCGTCGACGATGGCCTCGGCGCGTTGGGAGGCGGGGAAGATGCCGCCCGGTCCGGAGACCGGTGCGCGCAGCGCGGTGGAGACGGCCGTGGCCACCTGTTCGGGGACCTGCATCCCCGCCGGCGCGTCCAGATGAACCCAGCCGTCGCCGAGCGCGGGGAACAGCCCACGGACTCGTGCGACGTCGAACGCCATGCCGCACACCGTACGGAGGATGCCGGGGCGGGCGACAGCAGGGGCCAGGGGTTTCGGGTGGGGGTGAGGTGCGGCACGGGGGCCGTGCGGCGCTTTGACCCGGCTTGGACCGGTTTGCCGGGTTGGTCGGGTGGGCGGGCTTCGCGGGGAGACGGCTGCGGTATCCCGATCGGGTCGGCGGTGGCGTTCCGGTCGGCGTCTTCGTGCGGGGTGGGTGTGACCCGGTTCGCGGCCAGGTGGGCGATCGGGCCAGGATGGTGGTATGAGCGAGGCAGCGGAGAACGAGCGGCACGTCGTGGTGGTGGGACCGGACGGGACGCCGGTCGGCGCTGCGCGGGTGCCCGCCGGGGACGACACGAGCGGGCCGGATGTCACCGACCTGGTCGAGCAGCCGGCCAAGGTGATGCGGATCGGCACGATGATCAAGCAGTTGCTGGAGGAGGTTCGGGCCGCGCCGCTGGACGAGGCCAGCCGCAACCGGCTCAAGGAGATCCACAAGCGGTCCATCGACGAGCTGGAGGACGGGCTCGCGCCCGAGCTCCGGGACGAGCTCGAACGGCTGTCGCTGCCCTTCACCGAGGACGGCACGCCGTCGGACGCGGAGCTGCGGATCGCCCAGGCCCAGCTCGTGGGCTGGCTGGAGGGCCTGTTCCACGGCATCCAGACGGCGCTGTTCGCCCAGCAGATGGCCGCGCGCGTCCAATTGGAGCAGATGCGCGGTCGCGCGCTGCCCGCCGGATCGTCCAACGACCAGGGCGACCACCCCCCGCTGCGCGGCGGCCAGTACCTGTAGGAACGCGGCGATCGGGTAACGGGCACTGGACAGCGGTCCGGCCGTTGCCCGACCGTGTGGGTCGCGCGTTTCAGTCGCGCGTTTTCGGCGGACATGGCGCAAGGCGGAGAGGGGTAGCTCACGTGCTCGACCGAGTGCGTCACAACCGGCTGGTCGAAGAGATGCGGAACCGTCTGCGGGGCAAGCTGCTGCGGGCGATCGAGGAAGCCGTCGCGCCCTATCACCGGGCCCAGGCCGAGCGGCTCGACCAGCTGCGGGGTGAATTGGACGGGCTCCGCGAGGAGCTGCGGCACCGGTCCGACCGGGTGGCCGAGGACCTCCGGCGGTTCGAGATCCGGGCCCGGCGGGACATCGTGTTCGCCGGTGAACGGGAAGCCGCCACGGACAGTGCGCGGTTCGTCCGCGACGCGATGACCTCCGCGCCGCACTTCGAACACCCGCACGCCACGCTGGAACACGCGCTCACCCTGGTCGAGCACGACGGCCTGGCGCTGGAGTTCGGCGTCTACGCGGGCAGCACGCTGAAGATCATCGCGGCGGCCCGCGAAGGCCAGGGCGTCTTCGGTTTCGACTCGTTCGAGGGACTCCCGGAGAACTGGCGCAGCGGGTTCCCGGCCGGGATGTTCAGCGTGGACGACCTGCCCGACGTCCCGGGCGCGGAACTGGTCGTCGGCTGGTTCGACGAATCGCTCCCCGGCTTCCTGGCCGAGCACCCGGGCCCGGTGACGTTCCTGCACGTCGACTGTGACCTGTACTCCTCCACCAAGACCGTGCTGGATCTGGTCGGTCCGCGCCTGGTCGAGGGCAGCGTGATCGTCTTTGACGAGTACTTCAACTTCCCCGGCTGGCGTGAGCACGAACACAAGGCGTGGATGGAGTACGTCGAGCGCACCGGCATCGCGTTCAGCTACGAGGGATACACGTACGACCACGAACAGGTGATCGTGAAGGTCACCGGCGTGTCGGACGCCCATACCGCAGAGGTGACCGCTCCGTGACAGCCCGGCGGCAGGTGGGCCTACCTGCCGCCGGTAGTCTCAGTACTCGTGCAACACACCAGTACGGTCGACCCACCGGCCATTCCCCTGGCATCCGACTCGCGCACCTTCGCGCGGGCGTTCGGTGATGTGCGCGACGCCTGGCACCAGCGCGAGCTGTGGGGCCACCTCGGATGGCAGGACATCAAGCAGCGCTACCGCCGATCGGTGATCGGCCCGCTGTGGATCACCATCTCGATGGGCACCACGGCGCTCGCGCTGGGTCTGCTGTACTCCCAGCTCTTCGGCCAGAACATGTCGACGTTCCTGCCGTACCTCACGGTCGGGTTCATCGTCTGGAACTTCATCCTCGGCGTGGTCACCGAGGGCACCGAGGTGTTCATCGCGAACGAGGGGCTGATCAAACACCTGCCCGCCCCGGTCACCGTGCACGTGTTGCGCATGGTGTGGCGACAGGTGCTGTTCTTCGCCCACAACCTCGTGGTCTACCTGATCGTGCTGGCGGTCTTCTTCACCGACCTGACCAACCCGTACGTCCTGGAGGGTGACAAGGCCGTCCAGCCGGGAATCTCCTGGACCGTCCTGCTCGCCATTCCGGCGTTCGCGCTGATCGTGGTCAATTCGGTGTGGGTGGCGCTGCTGTTCGGCATCATCAGCACCCGGTTCCGGGACATCCCGCCGGTGATCAACAGCTTCATCCAATTGGTGTTCTTCATGACGCCGATCGTGTGGCACGTGGGCGTGCTCAACCGGTTCGCCGACGGCGACGGCAGCTGGAAGATCCTGATCGCCGAGTTCAACCCCATCTACCACTTCCTGGAGATCGTGCGTGCCCCCCTGCTCGGCCAGACGCAGGACTGGCACCACTGGGTGGTCGTCGGCGGGTTCACCGTCGTCGGGTGGGCGCTGGCGATTCTCGCGCTGCGCAACTACCGTGCCCGCGTCTCCTACTGGGTCTGAGTGAGGCCGCAACCTATGGTCAGCATCGACGTCTGGAACGCCTCGGTCGACTTCCCGATCTTCGACGCCAAGTCGAGGTCGCTGAAGAAGCTCGCGCTGGGCAAGGTCGGCGGCAAGATCGGCGCGGAAGGCCGCGTCCCGATCATCGAGGCGCTGCACGACATCAACCTCTCGCTGCGGCACGGCGACCGGGTCGGCCTGGTCGGGCACAACGGCGCGGGCAAGTCGACCCTGCTCCGGCTGCTCGCGGGCATCTACGAGCCCACCCGGGGCAGCTCCCGGATCCAGGGCAAGGTCGCGCCGATCTTCGACCTCGGCGTCGGCATGGACCCGGAGATCTCCGGCTTCGAGAACATCATGATCCGGGGCCTGTTCCTCGGCATGAGCCGCAAGGAGATGGAGAAGCGGGTCGACGACATCGCGGAGTTCACCGAACTCGGCGACTACCTGTCGATGCCGCTGCGCACCTACTCCACCGGTATGCGGGTGCGGCTCGCGCTGGGAGTGGTCACGTCGATCAACCCGGAGATCCTGCTGCTCGACGAGGGCATCGGCGCGGTCGACGCGGCGTTCCTCGCCAAGGCGCGGGACCGGCTCAACGACCTGGTCAAGCGGTCGGGCATCCTGGTCTTCGCGAACCACTCCGACGACATGCTGGTCGAGCTGTGCAACACGGCCATCTGGATGGACGAGGGCCACCTGAAGATGCACGGCTCCCTCCGCGAGGTGGTCAAGGCGTACAAGGGCCGCGACCCCTACGAACACCTGAGCCCGGACACACTGGAGCGGATCGGCCAATCGCCGGTGCTGAGCGGGAACGGTGGCGAGTAGACGGTGAGCGCCTTGCCGAAGGGGTCCGTGGTCGGGGTCGTGGTGACCCGGCACCGACGGGACCTGCTGGCCCAGTCGCTGAAGGTGCTGGCGTCGCAGAGCCGGCCGCTGGACCACCTGGTGGTGGTCGACAACGGCCCGGACCAGCCGGTGGAGGACCTCGTCGCGCAGTGCCCGATCCCCACGACCTACCTGGCGTCGCACCGCAACCTGGGCGGCGCGGGCGGGTTCGCGCTGGGGATGCTGCACGCCCTGGCGCTGGGCGCGGAGTGGCTGTGGCTGGCCGACGACGACGGCCGGCCCGCCGACGAGACGGTGCTGGAGGTGCTGCTGGCCGAGGCGGAACGCCGGAAGCTGGCCGCGATCTCCCCCGTGGTGTCCAACATCGACCAGCCGGACAAGCTGGCGTTCCCGCTGCGGCGCGGCCTGACCTGGAAGCGCCGGACGGCCGACCTGGGCGTGGACTTCCTGCCCGGCATCGCGTCGCTGTTCAACGGGGCGCTGTTCCGGGCGTCCACGGTCGACGTGATCGGGGTGCCGGACTACCGGCTGTTCTTCCGGGGCGACGAGGTGGAGATCCACCGCCGGCTGGTGCGCACCGGGCTGCCGTTCGGCACCTCGCTGAAGGTGACCTACCTGCACCCGGACGGGTCGGACGAGTTCAAGCCGATGCTCGGCGGCCGGTTCCACGCGCAGGACCCGGAGAACCCGATCAAGCGCTATTACACCTACCGGAACCGGGGCTACCTGCTGTCCCAGCCGGGGATGCGCAAGCTGGGGCTGCTGGAGGTGTTCCGGTTCGGCCTGTACTTCATCGGCGTCCGGAAGGACCCGAAGGCGTTCGTGGAGTGGCTGAAGCTGGTCCGCCAGGGGCAGCGGGAGCGGTTCTTCCGCAAGTAGTCCGACCAGGGGTGATTCATCTCGGCCTGGACTGTCCGCTCAGCGCGTAATCGCTGCGAGCGAACCCGTCTTGCCTGGTCAACGGCCTGCCGGTTGGCTGGCCGCATGCCTTCTGAAGCGCGTAAGACCAGTCTTGTCCTGCACCTGGCGGCCAACCCGAACCCGATTTCGGTGAAGGTCGACCAGGAGGTCGTGGACGACCTGGGGCAACGCCTGATCCAGGTCGTCCGCAACGGCCACACCCAGGCCATCCGCACCGCGGACGGCAAGGACTTCGTGGTCAACTTCGCCCACGTCGTCGCCGCACACTTCGAGTAGCCACCCACAGAAAAGCGGTGTGGCGCGAGTGGCACCACACCGCTTGTCAGACAACCAGCGGAGCAGACAACCTGCGGTGTCGACTTTCGGGCGACTCTGTCGACCTGCGGGAGGCAGGTCGATCAGACACCGAGCTAGTTCTCGAACACCTTGCGCCACGCCTCCACCGACGTGAGCTCGGGCAGCGCGTCGCGGTAGAGCTGCTTCATGCGCGGCCACTCCTGGCCCAGCCGGCGGTAGTTGCGCGCCGCGCGGGCCGCCAGCTGCTTGAACTCCTTCGGGTCCCGCTTGCGGAACGCGACACCGCTGCCATCCGCGTTGGACACCGTCGCCGAGTCCAGGTTGCCCAGCAGGAACCAGCGGGCGTTCGTCGCCGGCACGTTGATCTGCGGACGCTCCGTCGTGGACGAGTCGGGCGCGCGCAGGTTGTGCACCAGCGCCTTCGCCGCCTCGGCCGCGATGGTCGCCGGGTTCGTCGGCGGCTTCAGCATCGCCTCCGCGCGCACCATGTCGAACGTGGGCGGCGGGAACTCGCGGGCCGACGGCAGCACCTGGGCGTCCGAGTACGTCTTGCGCAGCGCCTGGATCTCCGGCAGCGCCGTGCGCAGCGACTCGAACAGCTTCGACGGGCCGGCGAGGAAGTCCTCGATGGCCTTCTGCTGCACGGCCACCGTCGAGTACTCCATCGACAGCAGGTGCCGCAGCGACAGCTTCAGGCCCTGCTTGAGCAGCGTGGACCGGATGTCGTACGGGCTGTGCAGCGCGGCCATCACCAGCCGGTTGCGGGTGTGGAAGTACGCCTGCCAGTCCGTCGCGTCGTTCTTGTCCGTCCACGGCATGTGCCACACGGCCGAGCCGGGCAGCGACACCGTCGGGTAGCCGTTCTCCAGGGCGCGCAGCGAGTACTCCGCGTCGTCCCACTTGATGAACAGCGGCAGCGGGTAGCCGGTGCGCTGCACGACCTCGCGCGGGAACAGGCACATCCACCAGCCGTTGTAGGTGGAGTTGATGCGCAGGTGCAGTTCCTCGGTCTCGCGCAGCGATTCCGTGGCGAAGTCGTGGTCGGTGACCGCGCCCGGCGCGGGCCGCCAGTAGCCCGACGCCAGGTCGACGACCTCGCCCATGCTGTGCAGCCGGGCCCGGGCCTGGAGGTTGAGCATGTGGCTGCCGACGATGACCGGCTGCGCCGCCGCGCGGGCGAACGCGTTGGAGCGCAGCACCGCGTCCGGCTCCAGCCGGATGTCGTCGTCCATGAGCATGATCTGGTCGACGTCGGTGTGCTCGATCGCCTCGTAGAGGCCGCGGGTGAACCCGCCGGAGCCGCCCAGGTTGTCCTGCTCGATGACTTCGAGCTTGTCGCCGAGCAGCTTCACGGCCTCGGCGTAGCCCTCGGTGTCCCGGACCTTCACCGCGCCCTGGTCGGCGACGAACACCTTCTGCACCACGGCCAGCACGGCCGGGTCCTCGCCCAGCGCGCGCAGCGCGATGACCGCGTCCACCGGGCGCATGGTGGTCATGCCGATGGCGACCTGCTGCGGCGGCAGCGCCTGGTCGGCGGTCCACGCGGCCTCGCCGATCTCCAGCGCGGTGTCGTCGGTGAACACGTCGAACCAGATCCAGCCGCCGTCCTCGAACGGCTTCAGGTCGACCCGGAACTCGACGTCCACCCAGTCCTTCGACAGCCGGATGGGCCGGCCGTCCAGGTGGATCGGGTCGCCGTTGGGCTTGGACCGGTACACGTCGAGCCGGCCCGCGCCGCGCACCCGCAGGCGCAGGACGACCTCTTCCACGACCGTCCAGCGCTTCCAGTAGCTGGCCGGGAACGCGTTGAAGTAGGAGGCGAACGACACCTTGGCCGACGCCGGAACGGTCACCGAACGGCGGGACGACACGTGCGAGTGCACGTTGTCCGGCTCGTCCAGGTAGAGCGGACGCACGTCCAGCGGGTCCTCGTCGCGGGGCAGGATCACCCGCTGGAGCACCTTGCTCGGGTCGATACCGCCACGGGAGCTGTGCTCGGTCACGTGCTTTCCTCCGGCGAACCTGCGGTGCGGTTCGAGAATCGGGTGGGCGACCACCCGCGTCGAGGTGGCCGAGCCGTACAGGTGGTACCAGCGACCATACCGCGTCGCCCGGTGCGGACGACGCGGTGCCGGCCGGGGTGGGTCAGTCCAGGCTGCCGTCGAGCGGCGTGCCGTCGGTCAGGTGCGGCGCGATCCTGTTGTCGAAAGCGGTGAGCGCCGACCCGATCGCCATGTGCATGTCGAGGTACTTGTAGGTGCCGAGCCGCCCGCCGAACAGCACGTTGCGGTCGGCCGCCTCCTTCTTCGCCAGCTCGCGGTAGCGCTCCAGCTTGGCGCGGTCCTCGGCGGTGTTGATCGGGTAGTACGGCTCGTCGTCCTTCTCCGCGGCGCGGGAGAACTCGCGGACGATGACCGTCTTGTCCGTCGGGTAGTCGCGCTCCGGGTGGAAGTGCCGGAACTCGTGGATCCGGGTGTAGGGCACGTCCGCGTCGTTGTAGTTCATCACCGGGGTGCCCTGGAAGTCGCCGGTCGGCAGCACCTCGCGCTCGAAGTCGAGCGTGCGCCAGCCCAGCCAACCCTCGGAGTAGTCGAAGTACCGGTCCACCGGGCCGGTGTAGACGATCGGCGTGCCCGCCGGGATCTCGTCCTTGACGTCGAAGAAGTCGGTGGCCAGCCGGACGTCGATGTTCGGGTGGTCGGCCATCTTCTCCAGCCACGCCGTGTAGCCGTCGACCGGGAGGCCCTCGTACGTGTCGTTGAAGTACCGGTTGTCGAACGTGTAGCGGACCGGGAGCCGGCTGATGACCGCGGCCGGCAGCTCCTTCGGGTCGGTCTGCCACTGCTTCGCGGTGTAGTCGCGGACGAACGCCTCGTACAGCGGGCGGCCGATCAGCGAGATCGCCTTCTCCTCCAGGTTCTTGACGTCCTTGGAGTCGATCTCGGCGGCGTGCTCGGCGACCCAGGCGCGGGCCTCGTCGGGGGTCAGGTAGCGGCCGACGAACTGGGTGATCAGGCCCAGGCCCATCGGGAACTGGTACGCGGTGCCGTCGTGCATGGCGAACACGCGGTGCTGGTAGCCGGTGAACTCGGTGAACTGGTTGACGTAGTCCCAGACCCGCTTGTTCGAGGTGTGGAACAGGTGCGCGCCGTAGCGGTGCACCTCGATCCCGGTTTCGGGTTCGGCCTCGGAGTAGGCGTTGCCGCCGATGTGCTCACGGCGTTCGAGCACCAGCACGCGCTTGTCCAACTGGGTGGCGGCACGCTCGGCGACGGTCAGGCCGTAGAACCCGGAACCGACCACGATCAGGTCATATCCTGCGAAGCTCACGGCGCGCACCCTACCCGGCGCGCCTGGTCACCCCACAGCCGACCCTGGTCTCGATCTACACGACGTGACCAGCGGAAACACTCCGGCGGGGGTGTCCACGCCCACCCGATCCACCCGTTTCCGCGGTGCTGCGCCGCCGACACGGAGCGCGGAAACACAACTACCGTGCGTCCCGTGCGGCACCCGTCCCGATCCGGACGGCACGGCACAAAGCGCGCACGCCCGACTACCGCGTGTTCCGCCGGCGACCGCGCGGCGCAAAACGGACAAGCCGGGTTCCGGCACCTGTCAGGTCAGGTGAACGCAGGTAGGACGGATGCCGACGCCCGTGGTCCGAACCGGACCCCCGTGGCCGACGGGATAGAGTGCCGTGCGAAATTTGCCACGAGCAGGTCGCCCCTGCACCCTCGGACGCTAGGCGTCCCCACTGCCCCCGGACGATTGCCTGAGATGACTGCCACATCAACCAGCCCCACTGGGGTAGATCAGCCGACGGGCCTGTGGCGACGCCTCTCGCCGCCGCTGGCCATGATCGGCCTGGTGCTGCTCGGCGCGGCCATGCCGCTGTACCGCACACCCACCTTCTACTACTGGGACGACACGGCCGCCGCCGCGGTTCCGGTGTGGCAGCGAGTCGGCGAGGCGATCAGCCAGGGCCGGTTCCCACTGCTGGAACTCGACATGTGGCGCGGCGGCAACTTCGCCGCCGAGGTCGCCACCGGCATGTGGAACCCGGTCGAGGTGCTGCTCGCCGTGGCGACGCAGGGCATCGACAACCTGGCGCTGGCCATCACGTTCGTCAAGATGGCGTTCATGGTGCTGTTCGCCCTCGGCACCTACCTGCTGGCCCGCGAGTACGGCGTGCGGCCGTGGATCGCGGCCGGTGTCGGCGCGGCGCTGCCGCTGTCCGGCTACATCCTCTTCATGGACGGCACGTCCTGGATCAACGCGCTCATCACCTACGGCTTCATGCCGTTCGTCTGGTGGACCGCGCGGCGGGCCGCCCGTTCCGGCAAGTCGATGGTGTGGGTGGTCGTCGCCGGCTACCTGGCGTGCACCACCGGCAACCCGTACGAGCTGGTCAGCTTCGGCCTGTGCATCCTCGCCGTGATGGTCGAGACGTGGCTGGCGTTCGACCGCAAGCGGATCTGGAGCCTGCTCGGCGCGGGCGCGGCGGTCGTGCTGCTCAACGTCATCGTCTACCTGCCGTTCGCGCTCACCGCGTCGGTCAGCTACCGGCGGGGCAGCCAGACCCTCAACAACGAGTTCCTCTCCGTCCAGGCCCAGGACTTCCTGGCGATGAGCAACCCGGCGCTCCAGCCGCTGGTGCACATCTGGAGCGGCATCACCCCGACGTTCCCGGCGCTGTACCTGGCCTGGTTCATCCTGCCGCTGATCCCGTGGATGCGGTGGCGGGTGCTGGCCGAAAAGCGCCGCGAGCTGATGGGCCTGTACCTCTACACCGCCGTCTACGCGCTGCTGGTGCTCGGCCCGGAGCAGATCAGCGTGTTCCGCTGGCCGATGCGGCTGGTGCCGTTCCTGTTCATGCCGCTGATCGTGATCTGGGCGATCGTGGCCAGCCAGGGGATGCAGCGGACCAACGCCCGCAAGCGGCTCGTCGCGTCGCTGGCGATCGTCGCGCTCGGCGCGTACATCGGCTGGGCCGACCTGCCGTCCACCGACCGCAGGCAGCTCGTCACCGCCGTGCTGATGGTCGGCATGGTGCTGCTGCTGGCCAAGTTCGGCGTCGACAAGCTGAAGGGCTTCGGCGTCGTCGCGCTCGGCACGATCGGGTTCCTGGTCTGCCAGATCTACTGGTTCCCGGCGAACTACAGCGTCACCGACTACAACTTCCCCACCAGTGAAAAGGCGCTGGAGGAGCGGTTCCAAGGTCGATATGTGGGCATGACGATCCAGATCGCCGAGTTGGGCAGGACCGACGCGGGCGACTGGAAGCCCGACGGGGTGTACCGCGACCTGACGTTCGGCACGAACTACAGCCTCGCCGGAATCGAGTCCCTCACCGCCTACAGCGGCGTCGGCTTCAACGCCATGGACTCCGCCACCTGCACCGAGTACCAGGGCGCGACCAGGTGTCCGGAAGTCTGGTACGAGCTCTGGAAGAACCCGAAGGGCTCCGACCGGGTGTTCGCGGACCTGCTGCGGGCCGAGACCGTCGTGGTGCAGAACAACCTGATCGACACCCGGGACTTCCCCGCGCCCGAGGGCTGGCGGCAGGCGGAGTCCAGTGACCGGGTGGTCGTCTGGCGGCGGATCGACCCGATCCCGTTCCCGGACGGCAGGCTCTCGGCCGTGCCGGAGGGCGTCCGGATCGACTCGGACAAGATGACCGGCCAGGTCAGCGAGGAAGTGAAGTTCAGCGACGCGAACGGCGGCTCGCTGGTGTTCGCCCGCCTCGCGTGGCCCGGCTACCAGGCGAAGATCGACGGCAAGGACGTCCCGGTCAAGCAGGGTCCGAACGGCCTGCTCCAGGTCGACCTGCCGGCCGGCGTCCGCAGCGGGACACTCGAAGTCGACTGGGTCATGCCCGGCATGGGCATCGGCCTCGCCACCGGAGCGGTGGGCCTGCTCATCACCATCGCGCTCGGTGTCACCGACGCGGCCCAGCGTCGCAGGCGCAGGGCACTCGACGGCACGGACGGCGACCAGGCCGCCGCCGACGGGGAGACCGACGACCAGGTCCCCGTGGCCGTCGGAACAGGAGAACGGCAGTGACCGGACCAGCAGACCCGAAGGCAGACATGAACGACGCCACGCGCCGACCGCTCGTCTCGATCGTCGTCCCGGCCTACGACGAAGCGCCGAACGTCGCGGGCACGGTCGAACTGTTCCACCAGATCCGGCGCTCGCAGCCGGACGTGGACTTCGAGATCGTGCTCATCGACGACGGCTCCACCGACCACACCGCGGACCTGTTCATCGCGGCCCTCGGCGAGGACGACGTGGCCCGGGTGGCCTCGTTCTCCCGCAACTTCGGGTCGCACGCGGGCCTGAGCGCGGGCTTCGCGCTGTGCCGGGGCGACTGCGCCATCACGCTCAGCGCGGACCTCCAGGAGCCGCTGGAGGTCATCGGCCACTTCCTCGACGCGTGGCGCGCCGGCCACGACATCGTGTGGGCGGTCCGGGCGATCCGGGCCATGCCGAAGGGCCTGGCGAACAAGCTGGCGCTGAAGTTCAACGACTTCTTCGCCAAGCACTCCGACCTGCCCTCGACGTTCCCCAAGGAGGGGCCGTCGCAGATGCTGGTCAGCCGGCCGGTGCTGGACGTGGTGAACTCGCTGCCCGAGCTGAACCGCAACATCCTGGCGCTGGTGGCGTGGTCCGGGTTCCGGCAGACCACGCTGGCGTTCGACCAGAAGCCGCGGCTGGCCAACGACAGCAAGTGGACCACCAGCAAGAAGATCAAGCTGGTGTTCGACTCGTTCGTCGGGTTCTCCACCATGCCGATCTTCCTGATGCTGGGCATGGGTGTGCTGTTCACCGGGCTCGGCCTGGTCGGCGCGCTGGCCACGCTGGTGGTCGCGCTGGTCACGCTGTCCGCGCCGGGCACGCTGGCGCTGGTGGTCAGCGTGATCCTGTTCGTCGCCGGCATCCAGATCGGCTGCGTCGGCATGATCGGCCAGTACCTGTACCGGGCGGGCGACGACGCCCGCCGCCGGCCGCTCTACGTGACGCGTTCGGTGCGGGACATCAACCCGCCGGCCGCCGCCGCACGCCGGACCGCGTCCGTCGAGACGGTGTCGGTCAACGGCGTCCGCGCCTGAGTTCGAGCTTGTTCGGAGGGGCCCGCCGGGAACGTCCGGCGGGCCCTTTCCGCTTTCCAGGTCCTGAAGACGACGGCCTCCGGGTGAGTCAGCTCTTGGCCGGCTCCCACACCGGCAACCAGATGTCGTTGGCCACCCCTGCGGTGCAGGTGTACTGGATCAGGGCGTTGCCCTTGCCCACGCCGCCCTTGACGTTGAGGCACTTGCCGCTGGATTTGGCCACCACCTGATAGCCGGTGCCCTGGGGCACGAACTTCCACAACTCGTTGGGTGCGCTGCCGCAGGTGTACTGGATGACCGCGGCCCCGTCGTCGGTGCCACCGCCCTGGACGTTGAGGCACTTGCCGCTGTTGACCGAGGTGAACCGGTAGTACCCGTCCAGACCCGCCTCGGCCTCCCACCGCTCGTTGTCCCCACCCGCCCACGGCCACTGGATCACCGGGGCACCGTCCTCCTTCGACCCGCCTTGGACGTTGGCGAGCTGACCGGCGTCGGCGGCCAGCCGCAGGCTCAGACGCTGCACCTGCACCGCCCTGGGCTCACCGCCGGATGGTGGCGCTTGGGCGGCGGCCTGCCCCAGCGAGACCAGGACCATCCCCGCCGCCGCCACCGCTACCGTCGCCAGCCACTTCGTACGTGCCGACATCTCAGCTCCTCCACGTCATGTTCCGACACAGCCGGTCAGCGACAGCGTGCGATGGTGGAGCGCGCCTCGCCGGACGGAACGCGGCACTACCCCCGTTCAGGTGCGGCCGGGGTCGCAGGCAGCGGGTGTCGGGACGGCCGGAACAGCCGCTCAGCGGGCCGGTGCGGGGCTCAGGCGAGCGCGGGCAGCACGGAGGCGGCGACGTCCTCCAGGTCGCTCTCCCGGCCCGCGTAGACGCCGTCCGCGCACGGCCAGTGGGTGACCGCGTCGGTGAAGCCCAGCTCGCGGGCCCGGCCGACGGCGTCCTGGAACCGGGCCACGCTGGACAGCGAATACACCGGCGCGGCGTCCAGGTGCAGGTAGCGGTCGCCGGTCGCGCGGCGGCGGTCGACCGCGGCCAGCGCCTCGTCGAACCGCGCGGCGAGTGTCGCGACGCCCGCCCACCACTCGTCGTCGTCCTCGGTCGCCGGGCCGCCGGTGGCCCAGCCGGTGCCGTACCGGGCGGCCACGGACATCGACTCGGGATCGTC
>CBHFOL010000115.1:0-21480 GCA_965995405.1 uncultured Saccharothrix sp. | reverse complement strand
GGATGTTCTGCTCGACCTTGCCGACCAGGTCCGCGCCGACGTCCGCCGCCTTGGTGAAGATGCCGCCGCCGACCCGCATGAACATCGCGAGCAGCGCCGCGCCGAACCCGAAGCCCTCCAGCACCTTCGGGGCTTGTCCGGTGTACACGAGCACGACCAGGGCCGCGCCGAACAGGCCGAGGCCGACGGTGAACATGCCCACCACGCCGCCGGTCCGTTAGGCGATGCGCATCGCCTTCTCGCGACCGCCCGACTCCTTCGCCGCCGCCGCCACGCGCACGTTCGCGCGAGTGGACAGCCACATGCCCAGGTAGCCGATGACAGCGGAGAACACCGCCCCGACGATGAAGAACAACGACCTGCCGATGCGCTCCCCCATATCTTCGGCGGGAAGCAGGAACAGCAGCACGAACACGATGACCACGAAGATGGCCAGCGTTCGGAACTGCCGGTTGAGGTAGGCCGCTGCGCCCTCTTGAACCGCCTTGGCGATGTCCTGCATCTTCGCGGTGCCCTGGCCGGCGGCCAGGACTTCACGGAGCAGCACATAACCGACAGCGAGAGCAGCCAGGGCGACCACGGCGACCACGGCCACGAGACCTTGGTCACCTCCGGAGAGCTCAAGGCCCTCCGCGAGGAATTGCCGGGACATCCGTCCTCCTGGTGAGTTTTCCAGCCCAAGGCGGGAAGCACCGCGCCATGCCGGGACCGGCCTTGCTCACACGCGACGGTCGTCCCGACACAACGTGACGCACCCCTCATTGGATGCGATAGCGGCGGAGTCTATTCACTGCCCGCAAGTACCCGACAGTGAGTCCCATTCCGTGCACACACCGTTATCCGCGCAGGAAGCAACCGTGATGTCGGTGGCGTGTGCGAAGCTGCGCCCTGTGGCGAACCAGGGACGTCTACTGCTGGACCGGATCCTGGCCGGAGTGCCCGCCGGCGAATCGCCGCTGACGCACCGCGCGGACCTCCCGCAACGCACCGCGCGCACCGCGCCGTGGCCGTCGTGGGCGGCGACGGAAGTGGTGTCTGCGCTGGTGGAGCGGGGTGTTCCGGAACCGTGGACGCACCAGGCGGAGGCGGCGGAGCACGCGTGGGCCGGGCGGCACGTGGTGGTCGCGACGGGCACCGCGTCGGGCAAGTCGCTGACGTATCAACTGCCGGTGCTCAGCGCCGTGCACGGTGATCCGAAGGCAACAGCTCTGTACCTGTCGCCGACGAAGGCGTTGGGCGCGGACCAGTTGAGATCGGTGGAGTCACTCGGTGTCGGCGGGGTGCGGGCGGCGACGTTCGACGGGGACACGCCGATGACCGAGCGGGACTGGGTGCGGGCACACGCGAACTGGGTGTTCACCAACCCGGACATGCTGCACCGCGGGATCCTGCCGAACCACGCCAGGTGGATCAGGTTCTTCCGCCGGTTGGCGTACGTGGTGGTCGACGAGTGCCACTCGTACCGCGGGGTGTTCGGGTCGCACGTGGCGCTGCTGATGCGGCGGCTGCGGCGGGTGGCGCGGCGGTACGGGGCGGACCCGGTGTTCGTGCTGGCGTCGGCGACGGTCGCCGATCCGGCGACTTCGGCTTCCCGCCTGGCGGGGGTGCCGTGCGCGGCGGTGACGGAGGACGGTTCGCCGCGCGCCGGCCGGACGGTCGCCCTGTGGGAACCGCCGCTGCTGGCCGAGTTGGAGGGTGAGAACGGCGCGCCCGTGCGTCGGTCGGCGGGCGCGGAGACGGCGCGGATCCTGGCGGACCTGGTGGTGGAGGGCGCGCGGTCGCTGGCGTTCGTGCGGTCGCGGGTGGGTGCGGAGCTGACGGCGCTGGGCGCGCGGCGGGTACTGGCGGAGATCGACCCGGAGCTGGCCTCGCGGGTCGCGGCCTACCGGGGCGGCTACCTGCCGGAGGAACGTCGGGAGCTGGAACGGGCCGTGTCGGTCGGTGACCTGCTGGGCGTGGCGACGACCAACGCGTTGGAGCTGGGTGTCGACATCGTCGGCCTGGACGCCGTGGTGGTGGCGGGCTTTCCCGGGACGCTGGCGTCGTTCTGGCAGCAGGCCGGGCGCGCGGGCCGGACCGGTGACAGCGATTCGCTGGTGGTGTTCGTGGCGCGCGACGACCCGTTGGACACCTACCTGGTGCACAACCCGTCGGCGGTGCTGGACAAGCCGGTCGAGGCGACGGTGCTGGACCCGACGAACCCGTACGTGCTGGAGCCCCAGTTGGCGTGCGCGGCGGCCGAGCTGCCGCTGACCCCGGACGCGCTGGACGATTTCGGCGGCGAGCAGGCGCTGCCGGTGCTGGCCGACCTGGTGGCCCGGAAGGTGTTGCGGCGCAGGCCGAACGGCTGGTACTGGACGTCGCACGACCGGCCGCACGCCGAGGTGGACATCCGGGGTTCGGGCGGTGAGCAGGTGGTGGTCGTGGAGGGCGATTCGGGCCGGATGCTCGGCACGGTCGACCCGGGCGCGGCCTGCTGGACCGTGCACGACGGCGCGGTGTACCTGCACCAGGGTGAGTCGTACGTGGTGGACCGGCTGGACCTGGAGAGCGGGATCGCCCTGGTGCACCAGGAGAAGCCGGACTGGTCGACCACCGCCCGTGACACCAAGGACATCATCGTGGTGCGGACGCTGGAGGAACGCGTCTTCGGCGGGGTGCGGGTGTGCCTGGGCGAGGTGGAGGTGACCTCGCAGGTGGTCGGCTACCTGCGCAAGCTGCCGTCCGGCCGGGTGGTCGACTCGGTGCCGCTGGACCTGCCGGCACAGACCCTGCTGACCCGCGCCGTCTGGTACAGGGGGCGGGTGGCGGTGGGGGGGCGGGGGGGGGGGGCGCCGGCTGGGCCGCCGGCGCGGGCCCCCGGCCCACTACATGCCGCCGAACACGCGGCGATCGGCCTGCTACCCCTGTTCGCGACCTGCGACCGATGGGACATCGGCGGCGTGTCGACCGCGCTGCACCAGGACACCGGGGAGGCGACGGTGTTCGTGCACGACGGCCATCCAGGGGGTGCGGGTTTCGCCGACCGCGGATTCGCGGCGGTGGTGCCCTGGCTGGCCGCCACGAGGGAGGCAATCGCTGCTTGCACGTGCCCGGCCGGGTGCCCGTCCTGCGTGCAGTCGCCGAAGTGCGGGAACGGCAACGATCCGCTGGACAAGGCTGGCGGGTTGGCCGTGCTGGACGTCGTGCTCGGGGTTGTCGGGGAGAAGTCCCACGACGTCCAACACGGCCAGGTCGGTGGTACTGGAACTGGTGCTGGTGGTGCCGGGGCCGGACCTCCCGACCCCGTTCCCACGGGCGGAACCGGCGAGGGCGAGCCCGGCTCCGAGGTCGATCAGGCGCGGTCGGCGACGACCAGGCCGTAGTCGGCCGGTTCGTGCACGGCCTCGGTCAGCGCGTCCTGCACGACGCCCGGCCGGGGCAGCTGCCACGCACAGATCTGCGGCTTGACCCGCCAGTGCACGACACCGTGCTGGAACGGCGACGGCGGCAGCGGGACGTACAGGCCCTTGCCGTAGTGCCGGATGTCGTGGTCGGCGACCCAGTCGGCCCGCAGCGGCTGCCCGCTGGAGACCAGGAACATCCACCGCCCGGCCGGCGTGGCCGCGATCGGCACCGGCACGCCGGCAGCGCGCAGCGCCACGGCGGCCCGCCGCCCGAGGTCCGCGCCGACCTCGATGGCGTCCACACCGTGCCCGGTGGCGAGCAG
The DNA here is from genome assembly GCA_965995405.1 of uncultured Saccharothrix sp. GTDB lineage: Bacteria > Actinomycetota > Actinomycetes > Mycobacteriales > Pseudonocardiaceae > Actinosynnema. The sequence goes on along the minus strand of CBHFOL010000115.1, from coordinate 17,771 downwards.
GATGCTGTAGGAGCACCCCGCCCACCAGGTCGCGACCTGCTCGGCCTTGGTGCCGATGCGCTCCTGCCAGTCGCGGTGCACCGGAACCGGGCCATCCTGCTCGACGCCGTCACGTCCCGCCCACTGCGCACCGGCCGGATAGGTACCCGGCAGCACAGGCCACCCGTGCCACGCGAGGTTTACCGCCTCTGCGCGCAGCTCGATGCGGAAGGCCCCGCGCCAGCTATCCGACCACTCCATCTTCCGTTCGCCTCCTTGGGAACCCGAGACCCGTGTCGGGAGACACCGTGTCGGGCGTTTTTCGACACCGCGTCGGTGCCGCCACTTGAATTAACGACATCCCAGGGAGTTCTGGTAACCACCTGTCGACAACCGGTAGGTACGGAACGGCCAACGCCGCCCCACCGGACGGCCAACAGAACGCCCTCGTTCCCGTTGACCGACCACGAACCCGCAACCAGCGGGGGTGTGAGTCCGCTCACCGCCGGAAGGCGACCGTTCGTCGCGTCAAGCGCACCTCACCCTTCACCCGGGCCGGCCCGGGCCCGCGCGCTGGGCGCACCGAACAACGAGGCCGGCCCCTCGACCTCCACCACCACCTCCCACCCCGACACGACGCAGGACGTCACCCGCCCGCCCATCCGCTCGGCCACCCAACCCGCCCGACCACAGGCGAGCGACCTCCCGTCCCCCAGCCAGCCGGCCGCCGCCACCGCCGCAAGATCAGCGGCAGCCGCCACCCGATGCCGGGCAATCACCACCTCCCCGAGCCGAACCCCGAACACCAGAACCGCACACAAGACCCCCATCACCGCCACAGCGACGACGGACGCCGCACCCCGGTCGTCCCCGAACACACCCCACCCGCGCCCAATCACCCCACCACCTAGCCCCCTCCACGCCCACAGCAGACACAGACCCGCAACAGCACCAACCAGCAACCCGCCGCCCGCCGCCCGCCCACCAGCACCCACAGCCACGTGCCTGGCGCGGTGCGGCACCGTCGATCAGCACCGGTCAGGGCGCATCGGTAGGGCCGGTGGTCGAATCGCCGTCGGCGACTCCCGGTTCCAGTACGGCATATGCCTCAGCCCGAACGTCGAGCAGCGTCCGCCGCGAACGAACCTCGACCCACGCCGTATCACCGTCCTGACGTATGGACAGCTCAGCTCCGGCAGGCGCAATGGCCGCCACCGCCGACGCCGCCCGTGCCGAGTCACCGCGTGCGACGAGACGCGCGGCTTCACGGGCGGCATCAGTGCAGCGGAGGTGCCCGATCACCGTCAGGATCCCCTCGACCGCCAAAACCAAGAAGGCAACCAAGGCACACACCGCCAACGCGGCCTCGACCGTGACGGCACCACGATCCCCACCGAACCGCGAAGTTCGCGCGCCCGGAGCCCGCAGACGCCCGGTCGTCACGTGCCCGCCATGAAGGCTTTTTGCAGTAGTCCTCGCAGCATGTCTGTCACCCATTCGCTGCCGAACAGGACCAGCAGCACGGTCGCGAGCCCGGCCGCCGCCAGCGTGCCGATGGCGTATTCGGCGGTCGTCATTCCCTTGTCGTCGAACATGATTGCCCCGATCACTCCATTGTGGACAGTTATCGTCAACTCACTCGTCACCAATTCACACTCACCTGCGCGGCCAGCCCGATCACCACCGGCAGGACACCAAGGCACAGGAACGCAGGCAGGAAGCACAACGCCAACGGCCCCGCCACCAGCACCGCCGCCCGCTGGGCACGCGCCTCGGCCTCGTCGTCGGCCCGCGCCCGGACGTCCACCGCCAGATCCGCCACCGCACCGGCCAGCGCCGCGCCGGATCTCGCGCTCCGCCGCGCGGCCCGAGCCAGCGGCGCGGTGTCGGGATGGCCCAGCGCGGCCTGCCACGCCGTGGCCGGGTCGGCACCCAACGCCAGCAGGTCGCCGACTTTGCGCAGCCGCTCGGCCGGTCCCGGTGGCACGCCGGCCAGCACCGCGTGGACAGCCGTCGCCACCGGCAGACCGGCGCGGAGCGTGGCGGCCAGCAGGTCCCAGGTCGCCGGAAGGGCGAACGGGTCCGGCGGCGGTGGCTTGGTCCGGCGCACGCGTACGGGAGGCGTGGCGAGGCGCGCGAGCACCGGCCGTCGTGGCGGGTAGACCAGCAGCGCCACGGCGAGCAGCAGCAACGTCATGCGACCACCTGCCTGGTGAGGCGTGCGCTCCAGCGCAGACCTCCGCAGATCAACGCCGCCCCGGCCATCAGCAGCACCTGCCCGACCACCGTCGATGTCAGCACACCGACCGGTCCCGAACCGGTCACCTCTCCCAGCAGCACACCGAACACCGGCAACGCCGCCAGTACCGCAGCACTGCTTCGCGGCCCGGCCATACGCGCGTGGAACCGTTGCGCGAACCTGGTCCGCCGGCGCAGGTCCTGGCGGACCTCCTCCAGGACGTCCGCCAAGGGCACGCCGTGCTCGCTCGACAACCGCCAAGCGCGTGCCAGCTGCCGGGCGTCGGTATCGCGCAAGGCGGTTTCGACGTTCCCGCCCCGGGCCGCAGTCGACGCGATGGCCCGGAGAATCCCGTCCGCCGGAGGCTCCGCGTCCTCCGCCGCGCTGATCGCCGCCCGAGCCGGATGCGCCCCGGACCGCAGTTCGGCGACGAACCCGGAAAGTCCTTCGGCGACAGCAGTTCTGGCACGCAGCCGATCCTGCTCCAGCCGACGATCCCGCCGAGCACGCCACACCGCCATGGCAACCAGCACACCCGCAACCGCACCGCCGACACCCAACACCAACCCGAGCACCGCTCCCAGCACAACTGCGGCCAGCTGGTTCATCGCCCGCAACCGGTGCCACACCCAGTGCCACACCCGCTGCACGTCCCGCACCGACGACAGCCGGAACCGAACGCGCCCCTTGCCCTGCAACGCCTTCAGCCTCCCGGCCGCCGAGCCCGGCAGCACGAACAGCGCCATCGCCAGCAGTACGAGACTCACCCCGCACCTCCCGCCCCGGCGAAGGCCAAGCGCCCGCTCCGCAGCCCACACCGCCGACCCCAAGCCCACGACACCGGCCGCAGGAGCCGAGTTCGATACGCCCACCGCCGCAACCAAGCCCACAACACCGGCAGCCAGGCCCAGAGCCACGACGCCAACCGCTGAAACCAAGCCCGCTCCGTCGGCCGTCGCAGCCGAGCCCGCCACGCCAGATGCCACAGCCAAAGCCGCGCCGCCTGCCGTCGCAACCAAGTCCGCGATGCCGGCCGCCGGACATGAAGCCGCGATGCCAACCGCAGAACCCGAGGCCGCGATGCCGGCGACCGGAGCCGGAGCCGCCGCGCCCGCTGCTTGGCGGCCGGCTGAGAGGCGGCGGGTGATGCGGGGCTCATGGCTCACCTGCCGGACTCGCGGTGACCAGGCTCCGCAGTTCGGCTCCCGCCGGTTGCCAGCCGTCGCCGCGCCGCCAAGCCGTGCGGACGAGCAGGGTGTCGTGCCGCCGCTCGAACACACCGATCTCGGCGAGGTGGCGTCGCCCGTCCGCCGCACGGCGCATGTGCAGGACCACCTTCACCGCAGCCGCGAGTTGGCTGTGCAGCGCACGGCGGTCCAGACCGCCCAACGCCGCCAGTGCTTCCAGTCGCGCGGGAACCTCGGCGGGCGAGTTGGCGTGCAGGGTGCCCGCACCACCGTCGTGCCCGGTGTTGAACGTGGTCAGCAGGTCGACCACCTCCGCACCGCGCACCTCGCCCACGACGATCCGGTCCGGCCGCATCCGCAGGGCCTGGCGGACCAGGTCGCGCAACGTCACCCGGCCCGCGCCCTCGACGTTCGCGCCGCGGGCGAGCAGGCGCACGAACTGCGGGTGGTCCGGGTGCAGTTCGCCCGCGTCCTCGACGCACACCACCCGCTGGTCGTGCGGAACGCAGCCGAGCAGGGCGGCGAGCAGTGTCGTCTTGCCCGAGCCGGTGCCGCCGACCACCAGGAACGCCAGCCGGGCCCGGACGACCGCCCGCAGCACCGAAGCTGTCTCGTGGTCGAACGTCCCGCGTTCCTCCAGGTTCGCCAGGTCGTGCGCGGCGGGCCGGAGGATGCGCAGGGACAGGCAGGTCGACGGTGTGATCGGCGGCAGCACGGCGTGCAGCCGCACGGAACCCGGCAGCCACCCGTCGACGTAGGGCAGCGCGTCGTCCAGCCGCCGCCCGGCCTCGACCGCGAGCCGTTGCGCCAGGCGACGGACGGCGGCCTCCCCGGAGAACACGACGTCCGTGCGCCGGAGACCGGCCGTGCCGTCGACCCACACCTGGTCCGGCCCGGTCACCAGGACATCGGTGTGGTCCGGGTCGCGCAGCAGCGGTTCGAGCACGCCCGCGCCGACGAACTCCTGTTGCAGCACGGTCAACGCCTGCCGGACGTCCTCCTGGCTGACCACACCGCCCGCTTCGCTGCGCACCGCAGCCGCCACCGACGCCGACGTGATCTCGCCGCTCCCGTCGGCCAACCGCTGCCGCACCCGCTCCACCAGCTCGGTCACGGCACACCTCCGCCACGTGCTGCCGCCGCCGAGTGGAATGCCTTGGGCGACAGGCGTTTCCCGGCGTGCAACACCGACAGCACCTGGCGCGCGGCGGTCGCCAGCGGGCCTTTGGCGTCGACCGGGAAGTGGCCGTTGTCCAAGGCGACGGCCAGCCTGCGTTCCGGGCGCATGGTGGTGAGCAGCGGAAGGCCGACGGCCTTGGCCACCTGACGGGCGTCGAGCCCGGTGGGTGACGGACCGCGCACCACCGCGTGCAGCGAAACACCGCGTTCGGCCATCTGGTCGGCCACGCGTTTGGCCGCCGCACACGCCCGCAGCCGGGCCGGGACGACCAGGACCGCCAGGTCCGACCGGTCCAGCGCCGCACCGGCGGCCGGGGACAGCTGCCGGGGCACGTCGCAGATCACCGTCTCCCCCGCACGCCTGCCCGCGTCGACCACGGCGGCCACGCCCTGCGGTGTCGGATCGGGGCCGGTCCGGGCGCACGACAGTAACGTCAGCCTGCCGGCGCCCATGGTCCGACCGGGTAGCGCCGAATGCAGTTCCGCCACGGGCACCCGCCCGCCGCTCAGGCTCAGGTCGGGCCAGCGCTTGCCCTCCTCCGACTCCGCGCCCAATTCCAGGTCGAGGCCGCCGCCCAGCGGGTCGCAGTCGACCAGCAGCCCCCGGCCGCCGCCCGCCAGCACCGCCTGACCGACGGCGGTCGCCAGGACGGACGCGCCCGCGCCGCCGCAACCGCCCAGCACGGACAGCACCCGGCCGTCCCCCGGCGGGGACTCCACCAGGTCGGACAGCGCCTCCTGGAGCCGGGCCCGGCCGGCCGACACGTCGATCACCTGCTCGACGCCCAATTCCACGGCGGGCGGCCAACTCGCCGGATCGGGTGGGCCGGTGGACACGAGCAGCACGCCCGGTCGACGCGGCAGTGCTTCCCGCACGCACGCGGCGGCTGCCCCGACGTCCAGGATCACGGCCGGGGCGGCGCGCCAGTGGCCGCGCAGCGCGGAAATGTCGGGCATCCGCTCCACCTCGCAGCCGGCGACGGCCGCCGCCGCCAACACCTCGTCCAGCAGTCCGGATTCCGCCACCAGGGTCGGCAATCGGTGCACAGTTCCTCCTCGGGTCGTTCACGTTGTGTGGTGTCCACGTTCCCGAGTGGTGAGCAAGGCCACAACCGATCTCGATCAAGTTGTGGACAACTTCAGGGGCTGTGGACAACTCGAAGCCGCGAATCGGCGGTTTCGTCGGCGGGCCGAAGCGGACGCGACCGCTGGAGCCGAGGAGGCTCGAAGAGGGTGATGGGTATCGGCGGAAGATTTCCGAAACCGACCCCGGACATGGGACGACCCCCGCCAGGGGGGAGGGACGGGGGTCGTCATTGGTTCAGTCCCGGGGGGTCGGACTGAACCCGTCCGGTCGAGCCGGACCCGTCTACTGTATCCCCACGGGACAGGGTCATGCGTGTCTTCCGTTAGAGGGACACGGAAAATTCGGTAGGCCGCATCACTGTGAGTTCGTAAAGCGCCGAATGACGGCTGCCGTTCGGGCCACCGAACCCGCCCTTAAGCTGGAGTGGTGACCGAGCACGCCGCCGAACGCAGAGTCGCCGCGTTCTTCGACCTGGACAAGACCGTCATCGCCAAGTCGAGCACGCTGGCGTTCAGCCGGCCGTTCTTCCAAGAGGGCCTGATCAACCGGCGGGCGGTGCTCAAGAGCGCCTATGCGCAGTTCGTGTTCATGCTGGCCGGCGCGGACGCCGACCAGATGGACCGGATGCGTTCGCACATCACCGCGCTGTGTGCGGGCTGGGATGTCGAGCAGGTCCGTTCGATCGTGGACGAGACGCTGCACGACATCGTGGATCCCTTGGTCTACAAGGAAGCCACCCAGCTCATCACCGACCACAAGGAGGACGGGCACGACGTGGTCGTCGTCTCCGCGTCCGGTGAGGAGCTGGTCGCGCCCATTGCCACGATGGTCGGCGCGACGCGCAGCGTGGGCACCCGGATGGTGGTGGCGGATGGCCGTTACTCCGGAGAGGTGGATTTCTACTGCGCCGGCGAGAACAAGGCCGTCGCGGCGAAGCAGCTCGCCGAGGAGCACGACTACGACCTGACCCGCTGCTACGCCTACTCCGACTCCATCACCGACCTGCCGCTGCTGGAAGTGGTGGGGCACCCCACCGTGGTCAACCCGGACCGGGCGCTGCGCAAGGTCGCCGCCCAGCGCGGTTGGCCGGTGTTGACGTTCTCCGACCCGGTTTCGCTGCGGGCCCGGATCCCACGTCCGTCGGGCACGGCGGTGGCGGTGACCGCGATCGGATTGGGCGCGGCGACGGCCGCCGGAGTCGCCTGGTACGGCCTGCGGCGTCGCCGTAAGAGCTGATTCACCCGCCGGTGCCCCGGTCAGCGGTACCCGGCGCGGCGTTCGCATCGAAAACGGTGTCACACAAGAGAACCCGCTACTGACGGTCGCTTGACCGGTGCACCCCATCGAGCCCTTGCTGTCCGCCTGAACACGCACTACAAAGGAGGTGCGGACCTCGGGTCGGCCAGGGACGGAGCGGAAGAGAAGCCCCGTTCACCCCGGCAGAGCTCCGTGCGCGGACTTCGAGCACCCACGCGCAGCACGCCGCGGGAGGCTTGTCGTCTAGGGCCTGCGTAACGGGACGCCGGACGCCGAGGCCTGGGTTGTACTACACGTGTTGCACGCTGGGTAACTTGAACGCCCGCGCCGCGGGCGGTGCCCCCCCCGGTGTGGGGGGCACGGCCTGTTTCGTTTCGGTTTCCCTGCTTCGCCGGGGAACCGAACATCAGTGTCTTCCGGGGGCCGAGCCCCCGGGCCCCAGCCGGAGGGCAAGCCCCCGGACCCCCGGCTCTGCCGCCGGGATGTGGTGTGTGGCTTCCGTTTGAACTGCCCGCTGGGCCTGTCATGGCCAGGATGCGGCGGATGGCTCTTGGCTTCGGGCTGTCGTGGGTGTTCCCTGCCCTGGACTGGAGGCGGCGGTTGGGAACCTTGGGAATCGCCCGATCGAGTGAGGCGGAGAGGGGCCGGATTGTCGGTGGTCGTCCGCAGAATGCCTACACAACGCAACACGTTGACCCGCCACTGTGACGTGGGTAACTTGCCGAATGGTTCGGCAAGTTGTGGGAGATTGGCAAAAGGAGGCACCGTGTTCCGTCCGCTCGCCGCCGTGGCCCTGGTCGCGGTGTCCCTCGTCGTGCCGCCGGCCGCCGCCGCGCCGGAGCCCGCCGCGCCGCAGCAGTCGGTGACCGCGCTGGCCCGGGACATGTCCCTGGAGCAGAAGGTCGGCCAACTGTTCGTCACCTATGTGTACGGGCAGGCGCCGGACGAGGTCCACCCCGGCAACCAGCGCGACTTCGGCGTCGGCACGCCCGCCGAGGTGGTCGCGAAGTACCAGCCGGGCGGGGTCGTCTACTTCAACAACTCCAGCCGCGACAACATCGACACACCACGGCAGATCGCCCACCTCTCCAACGGCCTGCAACGTGCGAGCCGCATCCCGCTGGCCGTCTCCACCGACCAGGAGATGGGCCTGGTGACGCGGATCGGCGCGCCCGCCACCCAGTTCCCGGGCAACATGGCCCTCGGGGCGGGCCGCAGCGCGCAGGACGCCGGGCAGGCCGCCGCCATCACCGCGCGCGAACTGCGGGCGATGGGCGTCAACCAGGACTTCGCGCCGGACGCGGACGTCAATTCCAACCCGACCAACCCGGTGATCGGCGTCCGCTCCTATTCCAGCGACCCCGGGCTGGCCGCCGAGCTGACCGCCGCCCAGGTCCACGGCTACCAGCAGCGGTTCCTGTCTCCGACGGCGGTTTCCGCCACCGCCAAGCACTTCCCGGGGCACGGCGACACCGACGAGGACAGCCACAGCACCTTGCCGCGCGTCGACCGGACCGTGGAGCAGTGGCGGGAGTTGGACGCCCCGCCGTTCAAGGCCGCGATCGACGCGGGCATCGACTCGATCATGACCGCGCACATCCAGATGCCGAAGATCGACCCGTCCGGCGAGCCGGCGACGCTGTCCAAGCCCGCGTTGGACCTGCTGCGGCAGGAACTCGGCTTCGACGGCGTGGTGATCACCGACTCGCTGGCCATGGCGGGGGTGCGGCAGCTGCACCCGGATGCCGAGATCCCTGTGCTGGCGCTGAAAGCGGGCGTCGACCAGCTGCTGATGCCGGTCGACCTGGGCCTGGCGATCGACAGCGTGGTGGCCGCCGTGCGCAGCGGTGAGCTGACCGAGCAGCGCATCGACCAGAGCGTGCTGCGGGTGCTGCGGATGAAGTTCCTGCGCGGGATGCTGACCAGCCCGTACGTGGACGAGGACAAGGTCGACACCGCTGTCGGCACCGCGGAGAACCTGGCCGCCGCCCAGGCGATCACCGACCGCACGGTGACCGTGGTGCGCAACGAGACGTTGCCGCTCAAGGCGAAGCCGACCGCCGCGCTGGTGACCGGCTGGGGTGAGACATCGACCCGGACACTCGCGGAGTTGCTCGGTGGCACTGCCCTGCCCACCGGCAGCACGCCGTCCGAGGCGCAGATCGCGGCGGCGGTCGAGGGTGCGGCGGGCGCGGATCTGGTGGTCGTGCTGACCAACGGGCTCTCCGGGCAGCCGGCGCAGCAGACCTTGCTGTCCAGGTTGCTGGCGACCGGGAAACCGGTGGTCGCGGTGGCCGTGCAGAACCCTTACGACGTGGCGCACACGGCCGCGCCGAACTGGTTGGCGACCTACTCGTACGGCGCGGGCTCGATGGCGTCCGTGGCGAAGGTGATCACGGGCGAGGTCCGGCCCGGCGGCAAACTGCCGGTCGCGGTGCCCGGTCCGACGCCGTACCCGTTCGGCCACGGGGTGACGTGGTGAGGCGACGACAGCTCCTGGTCGGCACCGCGCTCGCCGTACCGGTGTTGACCGTCGCACCGGCCCGCGCCGAACGCGGGCTCGCGACCGGCGCGGAGAGCGCGGCGGCCGACGGGTGGCGGGTGCTCGACGGGCGGAAGGTCGGTGTCGTCACCAACCCGACGGGCGTCTTACGGGACCAGACGCACATCGTGGACTCGATGGTGGCGGCGGGCCGTGCGCCGAAGGCGGCCTTCGGGCCCGAGCACGGGTTTCGCGGCACGGCCCAGGCGGGTGGTTCGGAAGGCGACTACCTGGACCCGCGCACCGGCATCCCGGTCTACGACGCGTACGGCGCGGACGCCGGGAAGCTCGCGGGCATGTTCGTGAAAGCGGGCGTCGACACGGTGGTGTTCGACATCGCGGACGTGGGCGCGCGCTTTTATACGTACATCTGGACGATGTACACGGCGATGCAGGCCGCCGCCGCGACCGGTGCCGAATTCGTGGTGCTGGACCGGCCGAATCCGATCGGCGGGTGGCGCGGGGACCGCAGCTCGACCCCGCGTACGCGACGGGGGTCGGGCGGAAGCCGATCGTGCAGCAGCACGGCATGACGGTCGGTGAGCTGGCGGCGCTGTTCGACGGCGAGTTCCTGGCGCGGGACGGTGGGCGGGTCGCGCTGCGGACGGTGTGGGCGCGGGGGTGGCGGCGCGGCGACCTGGACACCGGTCTGCCGTGGGTGCCGCCGAGCCCGAACATGCCGACCAGGGACACCGCGCTGGTGTACCCCGGCACGTGCCTGTTCGAGGGGACGGTGCTCTCCGAGGGGCGGGGCACGACACGGCCGTTCGAGACGGTGGGCGCGCCGGGCGTGGACTGGCGGTGGGCGGACGACCTGAACGCGGCGGGGCTGCCGGGTGTGCGGTTCCGGGAGGCGCACTTCACTCCGACGTTCGGGAAGTTCACCGGTCAGGGTTGCGGCGGGGTGGCGCTGCACGTCACCTCGGCCCGGGAGTTCGACGCGATCCGGGCCGCTGTCGCCATGATCGTGACGGCGAGGGCCCGGTACCCGCAGGTGTTCGGGTGGCGGCCGGACTTCTGGATCGACAAGCTCACCGGCTCGGACCGGCTGCGCCGCATGGTCGACGCGGGCGCGGGGACCGACGAGGTGGTCGGTGCGTGGAGCCGGGAGCTGACCGCCTTCGCCCACCTCCGCCGCCCCTACCTGCACTACCGGGGAGAGTGACCGTGCGCGCCCTGCTGACCGCGATCGCCCTGCTCACCGCCCTCGGCCTCGCGCCCCCGACAGGCATCGCGGCGACCGATGCAAGCCCATTGACGAGCGTCGATGCGTTGGCGGGCAATGGAATTCGCACCGACGGCGCTCAAGGTGAAGACGCTGCACGGGGTTCGGAGCGGCGAGGGCGGTTCGACGTGGTTCGGCGGGGGTGGGCGCACGACGTGTTGCGGTCGGGTACACCGGAGAGCGTGGGGCTGGACCGTGGGGCGATCGACGCGGCGCTGGAGCAGGTGCGGCGGTTCACCGTGGCGGGTGCGTCGGGGCATCCGCTGTTCTCGGGTGCGGTGACGTTGTTGGCGCATGACGGGGTGGTCGCCACCGAGGAGGCCGCGGGCTGGGCGGTTCGGTACGCGGATGCGGGTGGGACCGAGTTGCCGGACGCGCGGCGGGTGCCGATGCGGGTGGACACGATCTTCGACCTGGCGTCGATCTCGAAGTTGTTCACGTCGATCGTGGTGATGCGGCGACAGGAGTCGGGCCAACTGGCGCTGGAGGCCCCGGTTGCCCGCTACCTGCCGGAGTTCGGGGTCAACGGCAAGGAGTCGATCACCATTCGGCAGCTCCTGACACACACCTCCGGTCTGGAGCCGTGGCTGCCGCTGTGGTCGAAGTACCCGGACGTGCCGGCGCGGATCAAGGCCGTGATGGACGTGGCTCCGCGGCACGCGCCGGGCTCGACCTACCTCTACTCCGATCTGAACCTGATCACGCTCGGCGTCCTGGTCGAGCGGATCACCGGCAAGCCGCTGGACGTGCTGGTGCGGGAGGAGATCGCCGAACCGCTCGGGCTGGCGGACACCGGCTACAACCCGCCGAAGTCGAAGCTCGACCGGATCGCGGCGACCGAGTTCCAGGCCGGGCGGGGGCTGGTCCGGGGTGAGGTGCACGACGAGAACGCGTGGTCGTTGGGCGGGGTCGCGGGGCACGCCGGGGTGTTCTCCACCGCGCGGGACCTGGCCACGCTGGGGCAGGCGATCCTCAACGGCGGCGGCTACGGGCAGCGGCGGATCCTGCGGCCGGAGACCGTGCGGCTGATGCTCACCGACTTCAACCAGGGGTTCCCGGGCAACTCGCACGGGTTGGGCTTCGAGCTCGACCAGCGCTGGTACATGGGCGCGCTGACGTCGCCGCGAACAGCCGGGCACACCGGGTTCACCGGCACCACGCTGGTGGTCGACCCGATGTCCGGGTCGATCGCGATCCTGCTGACCAACCGCGTGCACCCCAGCCGTGACTGGGGCTCGATCAACCCGGCACGACGGGCGGTCGCGGACGGGCTGGCGCGGGCGTTGCGGGTCCAGCCCAGGCGTGGGCCGAGCGCGTGGACAGCCGGTGCGAACGGCGGCACGCTCACCACCCGGAGCCTGCCGACCCGCACCGAGCAGCAGGAAGTGGAGTTCAGTGTCTTTGTCGACTTGGATCCCGGCGACCGGGTCGTCGTGCAGGCGAGTAACGACGGGACATCCTGGCGCGACCTGAAGACGTTGGCCGGCTACGGCGAACGCCGTTGGGAACACGTGCGGCTCGTCACCGAGTCGGCGACGAACTACCGCTGGCTGTACGTCCGGGGCAACGGGTACGGCGGGCGCGGTGTGTACGTCGACGCCGTGCGGGTCTCGGACCGGCGCGGGGTGTTGGTCGACGCGGAGCGCGAACCGGACGCGTTGCGTGCCGAGGGGTGGCATTCGGCCAACCGATAGTGAGCTGTTGCCCGAACAGCCCACTCCCACCGGGTGGGGTTTGGCGTAACTCGGGGTGAGTCGCCAAGCCTGCGTTGATTTTCCGTTGGATGGTTAGTAAGTTTCCCACGTGTCCACCGAGAGCACCGACGCCAGTCCACTAGTCAAGATCCGGTCACTGCTGCCAGGCCTCGCCCGGGCGGAGCAACGGGTCGCCAAGGTCGTGCTGGACAACCCGGCGACCGTCGCCCACCGCAGCATCACCGAGGTGGCCGAGGCCGCCGGCACCAGCGAGACCACGGTGACCAGGTTCTGCAAGGCGATCGGCGTCGGCGGGTACCCGGAGCTGCGCATCGCGCTGGCCGCCGACACCGCCCGGACCGCCGCCCGCACCGACCGCGACCTGGGCGGCGACATCGGTCCGGGCGACGACCTGCGGCAGGTCGTCGGCAAGGTCGCGTTCGCCGACGCCCGCGCGGTCGAGGAGACCGCCGAGCAGCTGAACGTGGAGACCCTCCAGCAGGTCGTGGAGGCCGTCGCGGGCGCGCGGCGGGTGGACGTCTACGGGTTCGGCGCGAGCGCGTTCGTGGCGTTCGACCTCCAGCAGAAGCTGCACCGCATCGGGCGCACCTGCTTCGCCTGGAACGACACGCACATCGCGCTCACCTCGGCCGCCGTGCTGACCGACGCCGACGTCGCGGTCGGCATCTCGCACACCGGCTCCACGTCGGAGACCGTCGAGGCGCTGCGGGTGGCCCGGGAGCACGGCGCGACCACCGTCGCCCTGACGAACTTCCCGCGCTCGCCGATCAGCGAGGTCGCCGACCACGTGCTGACCACCGCCGCCCGCGAGACCACGTTCCGCTCTGGTGCGATGGCCAGCCGGATCGCCCAGCTCACCGTGATCGACTGCCTGTTCATCGGCGTCGCGCAGAAGCACGTCGAGAGCGCCAAGACCGCCCTCGAAGCCACCTACGACGCGGTGTCGGGCCACCGCCTGGGCGCCCGGCCGGACGGCAGGCGGCGTCGGGAGACCGGTAAATGACGCCGCGCCGGCCCGATGTCGCGGTCCGGGTGGAATCGCCAACGGAGGCCCGCAACCCCCGGACCGAGGACATCGACCGGCTGTCCACGCTCGACGTGCTGCGGCTGATCAACACCGAGGACCACCAGGTGCCGGAGGCGGTGGCCGCCGTGCTGCCGGAACTCGCGAAGGCCGCCGACCTGGCGGTAGGCGCGCTGCGCGCCGGGCACCGGGTGCACTACGTCGGCGCGGGCACGTCCGGGCGGCTGGCCACGCTGGACGCGGCGGAGCTGGTGCCGACGTTCAACACGCCGCCGGACTGGTTCGTCGCCCACCACGCGGGCGGGTCGGAAGCGCTGGTCAAAGCGGTGGAGGAGGTGGAGGACGAGGCGGCGGGCGGTGCGGCGCAGATCCGCAGGCACGCCGTCGCCGGCGACGTGGTGCTCGGTCTGACGGCGTCCGGGCGGACACCGTTCGTGGTCGCGGCGCTGGAGGAGGCGCGGAACCTGGGCGCGCGCACGATCCTGGTGTCCAACAACCCGATCGCCGCGCCGCTGGACGTGGACGTGCTGATCGCGGTCGACACCGGGCCGGAGGCGATCGCCGGGTCGACGCGGATGAAGGCGGGCACGGCGCAGAAGCTGGTGCTGACGTCGTTCTCGACGGCGGTGATGGTCCGGCTGGGGCGCACCTACTCGAACCTGATGGTGTCCATGCGCGCCACGAACGCCAAGCTGCGCGGCCGAACGGTCCGCATCCTGCGCGAGGCGACCGGGCTGGCCGAGGCCGAGTGCACGTCGGCGCTGGCCGACGCGGGCGGCGACCTGAAGGTGGCGCTGGTGCACCTGCTGGCCGACGTGCCGGCCGCCCGTGCCGCCGAGGCGCTGGACACGACCGAGGGCCACGTCCGGGACGCGCTCAGCCTGCTGGCACCGGAAGCCGCGAGCTGAGAGCACCCGAGCCGCTCGCGCCGGCAGCCACACCGACGCCGGGACCGGCAAGCGGTCAGCCCGGCAGCACCGGACGCCACGGGATAGGGGTCGACAGCACCATCGCGGACGAGGTCTCGCCGTAGCCGCCGAGCCGTACCAGCAGGCGTTCCAGCTCGATGATCGACGTGGTCACGACCTTGACCACGGAGCAGATGTCACCCGTCAGCCGCACCACCTCCACCACCTCCGGGCAGTCGTCCAGCAGCTCCGGGTGCACGGTGATGCAGCGCGGCCCGTAGCACTTCATCCGCACCAGGGCGACCACCGACCGCCCCACCGCCGTCGGGTCGACCGTCGCCCGGTACCCGGTGATCACACCGGCGTTCTCCAGCCGCCGCACCCGCTGCGCCACGGTCGGCGGCGACACGTGGACCCGCCGCGCCAGCTCGTTGTAGGACAGCCGCGCGTCCTCCTGGAGGGCCTCCAGCAGGGCCCAGTCGACCCGGTCCAACTCCACACTCATGAACCGAAACCTATCCCCGAAATCCACTTTCGACCACAAGAAGTTCCGCCCGAAACGGCCACCGATGCCCATTCAGATCACCTGAAACCGCAGCCATGATGAAGTCATGGAATGCCCGGTCGCACCCAAGCTGGACTTCGGCGGCACGACGCCTTACGAGGACTACGTGCACGCCTCGGTGCTGCACTCGTTGCAGCAGCAGTGGTCCCAGGACCCGCGCGAGATGTCGTTCCTGGTGATCACCCAGATCATGGAGCTGTACTTCGGCCTGCTCGCCTTCGAGTGGCGGCAGGCCCAGCAGGAGCTCCGCGCGGACGACCTGCGCGCCGCCGTCCGCACGCTCAAGCGCAGCGACCTGCACATGCAGGGCCTGAACGCGGCGTGGCGGCCCATCGCCCGGATGACCCCGTCCGAGTTCAACTCGTTCCGCGACGCGCTCGGCGAGGGGTCCGGCTTCCAGTCCGGCCGCTACCGCGAGGTGGAGTTCCTGCTCGGCGAGAAGTCGCGGTCGATGCTGGTGCCGCACCGCGCCGTGCCCGCCCAGCACGACGCGCTGGAGGCCCAGCTCAACGAACCGAGCCTCTACGACGACGTGCTCGCCGCACTGCACCGTCAGGGTCTCCCGATCCCCGACGACGTCCTCAAGAGGGACGTGAGCGCGCCTTACGAGCCCAACGCCGACGTGGAACGCGTGTGGGCCGACATCTACCGCGAAGGCAACCGTGATCTGCTGGAACTGGGCGAGGCGCTGACCGACATCGCCGAGGAGTTCGCCCGCTGGCGCTACGACCACCTGCTGGCGACCCGCCGTTCGATGGGCTCGAAGGTCGGGACGGGCGGCTCGGCGGGGGTTGCGTGGCTGGAGAAGCGCACGCAACGCTCCCTGTTCCCGGAACTGTGGACCGCGAGGAGCTACGTGTGAGCCCGGAAGCCGTCAGCCCGGAACCCTCCAGCACAGACCCGTTGGCACACGTGCGCGACCTGTTCGACCTGGACGACGACGTCGTCTACCTGGACGGCAACTCGCTGGGCGCGCCGCCGAAGCACGTGGCCGGACGGGTCCACGAGGTCATCACCCACCAGTGGGGCAGCCGGCTGATCCGGAGCTGGTCGGAAGGCTGGTGGGAGGCCCCGGAACGGGTCGGCGACCGCATCGGCAAGCTGGTCGGCGCGGCACCGGGCCAGGTCGTGGTGGCCGACTCGACCAGCGTGAACCTGTTCAAGGCCCTCATGGCGGCCGTCCGGGGCACCGACCGGCCGGAGCTGGTGGTGGACGCCGGCACGTTCCCCACCGACGGCTACATCGCGCAATCGGTCGCCGACCTGACCGGCCGCACGCTGCGCCCCGCCGACCCGGAGCGCCTCGACCTGGACGACCGCACCGCCGTCGTGCTGCTCAACCACGTCGACTACCGCACCGGCCGCCTGCTGGACATGGCCAAGCTGACCGAACAGGCGCACGACGCGGGCGCGAAGGTCGTCTGGGACCTGTGCCACAGCGCGGGCGTACTCCCCATCGAACTCGACCACCTGAACGTGGACCTCGCGGTCGGCTGCACGTACAAGTTCCTCAACGGCGGCCCCGGCTCCCCCGCGTTCATCTACGTCCCGACGCACGCCCAGCCGACGTTCCACCAGCCCCTCACCGGCTGGACGGGCCACGAGGTCCCGTTCGCGATGACCCCCGGCTACACCCCCGACCCCGGCGTCACCCGGGCCCGCGTAGGCACCCCGGACATCATCTCCCTGCTCGCCCTGGACGCCGCGCTCGACGTCTGGGACCAGGTCGACCTCAAGGACGTCCGCGCCAAGGGCCTCGCCCTCACCGCCCACTTCCGCGCCCTAGTGGAGAACCTGCCGAACGTCGAGGTGATCACCCCCGCCGACGAGTGGCGCGGCCACCAGGTCTCGCTGCGCCACCCGGACGCGGCGAACCTGATGCGGCAGCTCATCGAACGCCAGGTGATCGGCGACCACCGCCCGCCGGACGTGCTCCGGTTCGGTTTCGCCCCGCTCTACAACACCTTCGAGGACGCGGAACGCGCCGCAGCCACCCTCAAAGAACTGATCTGAAACGCCCTTAGGACGCTGCGGCGTCCGCGATGCTCCGTGCCTCGCGGGCGCCCGCCTCCAACGCCTCGCACCAGAACAGGATCCACTTCCCCACGCCTTCGGGCTCCCCGGTGGAGAACCCGTGCAGCGCCGCGGCGTAGTCGTCCCGCCGGCGCAGACACGACACCTCGGGCACGCCCAGCGACTTGGGGTCCACACCCGTCGCAATGGACGCCAACCGGGACGCAGCGCGCGCTACGACCCCGTTGGCGGTGGCGAACGGCGAGAGCGTCATCAGCTCCCCGTGCACCACGGCCACCACCAGCGGCCCCGGCGCGGACGTGCCACCGGTCACCAGCCCGGCCAGCAGGTCCAGCCGCTCCGACACACCGGGCGCAACGCGTGGCCGCCCGAGTTCCGCGCCCAGATCCGCACCCGCCAGCACGTGCAGCTTCGCCAGCGCCTGCAACGGCGCGCGCTGCCACGTCGGAAAGATCACACCCAGCGCTTCAGCCACCCGCAACGCACCCGCGAGCACCGGATCGGACACCGACCCGTCCTCCGGGATCTCCGTCGGACCACCGTCCAGCGCGGCCGACGCACGGGCCGCCCGGACCGACGCCTCCGCCGCCGTGGTCGCCCAGCCACGCAGGTTCACCCGGTGCCGGTGGACCTGGAACACGGCGTCACGGGCGGACTGGACGGCGTCGGACACACCGGGCAGGTCCAGCAGCGGAGCAAGCGGGTCGGTCACACCGGAGCACAGTACCCGCCGGTAAGTGGCTGCTGGAGAACGCTCGAAAATGGCCATGCCAAGCGGCCACTCGGCGGCCTAACGTCTACGACATGACCTGGTACGACCGTCCCACCCT
>CBHFOL010000114.1:0-21500 GCA_965995405.1 uncultured Saccharothrix sp. | reverse complement strand
ATTTACTGGCTATTCGGCACGCTGTTGAGTTCTCAAAGAACACGCGCTCACCATCGAAACCACTCGATCCGAGTGACTTGCTCCGGGGCTTGTGTGTCCGGCGCTCCGTTCCGGTGTTTCCCGGCCCGTTCCGCGCTGACATGGAGAAAGTTACACGTCGCCCAACTCGGAGACAAATCGGGGGTCCGGAGCCACGTTTCCGCAGGTGGGACCGCCTGCCGCCGACCCAAAAGCGGATCATGTGTGACCGGGGCCACGCGAAGGAGTTTCAGTGGGGTGCGGACGGCAGCAGGACAGCCACCGAAAGCCCGCCGCCGGGGATCGCCGAGGCGTGCACCCGACCCTCGTGGGCTGCGACGGCGGCCCGCACGATGGAGAGCCCCAGCCCGGTGCCGGTACGCGACGTCCGGTCGGCACCACCCCGGCGGAACGGCTCGAACAGCTCGTCCACCCGGTCCGGCGCGATCACCTGCCCCGACGACGACACCCGCAGCGACGTCCAGTCGGGCCCGCCCTCGGTGCGCACCTCGATCCACCCGCCGGGCAGGTTGTGCCGCACGGCGTTCTCCAGGAGGTTCCCCGCGATCCGCTCCAACAGCGCCGGATCACCGACGGCCGGCGCGGGACCCGTCACGAACGACACCCGCACCTGCCGCTCCGACGCCTCCACCCGCACCGCCTTCCACGCCGACTCCACCACGGCGTTCAGGTCGACCGGCTCCCGCACCGCCAACCCCAGCCCGTCGGTCCGCGCCAACAGCAGCAGCGCGCTCACCAACTGCTCCGCCCGCTCGGTCGCCGCCCGCACCACGGACGCCATCCGCCGCAGCTCGGCCTCGTCGGCGTCGGGATCGGTGAGCGTCACCTCCAGCTCGGTCCGGATCACCGACAACGGGGTGCGCAGCTCGTGCGAGGCGTTCGCCACGAACCGCCGCTGCGAGTCGAACGCCGCCTGGAGCCGGTCCAGCATCTCGTCGAACGTGTCCGCCAGCACGGCGACCTCGTCCCGGGGCCCGTCCAGCCGCAGCCGCTCCCCCAACGACTCGGCGGACAGCTTGCGCGCCGCGTCCGTCACCTCGTGCACGGGCCGCAGCACGCGCCCGGTGATCGTCCAGGCCAACAACGCCCCGGCGGCGACCACGCACAGGAAGGCGATCGACCCGGACCGCAGCACGTCGTCCCGTGCCTGCTGACCCAACGCGTCCGCGAGCACCCCCGCGTCGACCTCGACCCCGTCGACCCGCACGGTGCTGCCGTCCGGGAACCGGGGCGAGGACGCGACCACCCGCCCGACCAGCAGCCAGCCGAGCAGCAGGAGCAGTCCGCTGACGAACACCACCAGGCCGGTGGCGAGCAACGTGAGCCGGACCCGCAGCCCCGGCCCGCGTCGTCGCAGACCGGCGTTCAGCGCGCGCCGTCCCCGGCGGCCGTGGGCACCCGGTAGCCGGAGCCGACCACGGTGTCGATGATGCCGGGCTCGCCGAGCTTCTTGCGCAGCGTCATCACGGTGACCCGGACGGTCGTGGTGAACGGGTCGGCGTTCTCGTCCCAGACCCGTTCCAGCAGTTCCTCACTGCTGACGACGGAACCCTTGGCAGCCAGCAGCACCTCCAGCACGCCGAATTCCTTGCGGGTCAGCTCGACGGGCCGGCCCGCGCGCCGCACCGTGCGCCGGGCCGGGTCCAGCTCGACGTCCCGCGTGGTGAGCAGCGGCGGGGTGGCCGGGGTGGCGCGGCGGGCCAGCGCGCGGACCCGGGCGACCAGTTCCGGGAACGCGAACGGCTTGGCCAGGTAGTCGTCCGCGCCGAGGGACAGGCCGGCGACGCGGTCGTCCAGGCCGGCGCTGGCGGTGAGCATCATGACCCTGGTCAGGGCGCCGGAGCTGAGGATCTCCTTGCACAGCTCGTCGCCGGACATGCCGGGCAGGTCGCGGTCGAGCACGACCACGTCGTACCGGGTCACGGTCGATTTCTCGTGTCCGGATTCGCCGTCGTAGGCGACGTCCACGGCCATGCCTTCGCGCCGCAGGCCGCGCGCGATCGCGTCGGCCAGTGGCACCTCGTCCTCGACTACCAGGATCCGCACCACACAACGGTGCCACACATCCCTGAGAAGTGGCTTAGCGACCGCGTCAGCGCGGCTCGCGGACCACGACGGTCTGCGCGGATTGCAGTGAGCGGAGTTGCAGCAGGGTCGGGTGTTCCTCGGCCAGCCGGGCGGCGTTGAGCAACGAACGCAGGGCGGCGGTTTCGCCCCGGGCGCGTTCGAGGGCGGCCCGGCCTTCGCTGCGGGCGAGCAGTTCGGCGAGGGCGGCTTTGCGGAGTTCGGCGGGCATCACGACATCGCGGACGGCCACCGCGCGGATTTCGATGCCGAGAATCACGGTCCGGGGACGAATGATGTCCTGGATTTCCCGGGCGATGTTCTCCCGTTCCCGGTCGACCACGTCGTGGGTGCGGCCGAGCACGGCAGTGCGCAGCGCCAGCTGGAGCGCCAGGTGCAGTTCGGCGGCCGGGTCGGCGACGGCGGTGACGAAGGCCGTCGGGTCGGTGATCGCCCAGGTCACCACGAGGGTCACCCGGATGAGCACACCGTCGGACGTGGGGACGTCCTGCCACGCCGGGGTGGCGGACCGGGGCCGGGTGTCGACCCGGTGCACCTGGTCGCGGCGGTGGAGTTTGTGCACGCCGGGGCCCAGTTCGCCGAGTAATCGCCCGTCGCGGAAGTGCACGCCGCGTTCCCACGGCAAGAGTGTCTGTCTCAACCTTTCCTCCCTGGTCACGCGCGGGCCGCGACCCCGGCCGTGGAGTGGCGGGCGGAGGCGCGGAGCCTGCGGAGCCCGGCACCCGGTGGTCGACCGGGATCGCGGCGAATGAGGTGGACTCATCGCGTTCACAGCGCGTTTTGCTTTTCCGGCTGGAATCGCGGGACCCGGAACGGACAGTGCCGGCCGGGCCGCTCACCGGTGCGGGAGGAAGGGTAACCGCTATTTCTCGATCGGGGTGTCGATTTCCGCCGGCTCTCCGGCGACGACCCATTCGGTGATCCGCCGGGCCACGTCCTGTGCGGTCAGGCCGAGGTCGGTCAGCACTTCGGCGCGCTCGCCGTGTTCGTGGAAGCGCTGCGGGATGCCCAGGTCGCGCAGCGGGGTGTCGACGCCCGCGTCGCGGAGGGCGGCGGCCAGCGTCCAGCCGAAGCCGCCGTGCCGGCCGTTGTCCTCGACGGTGACGACCAGGCGGTGGTTCGCGGCCAGGGCGACCAGGTCGTCGGAGACCGGGAACACCCAGCGCGGGTCGACCACGGTCACACCGATGCCCTGATCGGCCAGGCGGCGGCCGGCCGACACGCCGAGCTGGCCGAACGCGCCGACCGGGACGAGCAGCACGTCCTGGTCACCGGAGCGGCTGAGGACGTCGACCGTGCCGAGGCGTTCGAGGGCGGGCAGGTCGTCGCCGACGGATGCCTTCGGGTAGCGGACGACGGACGGGCCGTCGGCGATCGCGACGGCCTCGCGCAGCTCCTCGCGCAGGGTCGCGGCGTCCCGGGGCGCGGCGACGTGGATGCCGGGGATCAGGCCGCAGATCGACAGGTCCCACATGCCGTGGTGGGACGCGCCGTCCGGGCCGGTGATGCCCGACCGGTCCAGCACGACGGTGACGCCCTGCCGGTGCATGGCGACGTCCATCAGGAGCTGGTCGAACGCCCGGTTCAGGAACGTCGCGTAGACCGCCACGACCGGGTGCAGCCCGCCCATGGCCAGACCGGCGGCGGACGTCATGGCGTGCTGTTCGGCGATGCCGACGTCGAAGCAGCGGTCCGGGTAGAGGCCGGCGAACTTGTCCAGGCCCGTCGGGCCGCGCATGGCGGCGGTGATGGCGACGATGTCCGGCCGTTCGCCGCCCAGCGCGGCCAGCTCGTCGGCGAAGACGTGGGTCCAGGTGCGCTTGGCCGGGCCGACGTTCTCCCCGGTGACGGGGTCGATGACACCGGTCGCGTGCATCTGGTCGGCCTCGTGGTTCTCCGCCGGCGCGAAGCCGTTGCCCTTGCGGGTCACGGTGTGCACGATGACCGGCCCGCCGAACGACTTGGCCCGCTTCAGCGCGCTCTCCAGCGCGGGCACGTCGTGGCCGTCCACCGGCCCGATGTACTTGAGGCCGAGATCCTCGAACAGAGCCTGCGGGCTGAGCGCGTCCTTGATGCCGCGCTTGGCCGCGTGCAGCGCCGCGTAGAGGGGCTTGCCGACGATCGGGGCGTTCTGGAGGGCGTTCTTGCCGCGTTCGAGGACGCGCTCGTAGCCGGGCTGGAGCCGCAGCGACGCGAGGTGGTCGGCCAGGCCACCGATGGTCGGCGAGTAGGACCGGCCGTTGTCGTTGACCACGATCACCACGGACCGGTCGCGCCCGGCGGCGATGTTGTTCAACGCCTCCCAGCACATGCCGCCGGTCAGCGCGCCGTCGCCGACGACCGCGACCACGTGCCCGCGCTTCCCGGTGAGCTGGAACGCCTTGGCCAGGCCGTCCGCGTAGGACAGGGCGGTGGAGGCGTGGCTGTTCTCCTCCACGTCGTGCTCGCTCTCCGACCGGGACGGGTAGCCGGACAGGCCGCCCCGCTGCCGGAGCGTGCCGAACTCGCCGCGCCGGCCGGTCAGGATCTTGTGCACGTAGCTCTGGTGGCCGGTGTCGAACACCACCGGGTCACGCGGGGAGTCGAACACCCGGTGCACCGCCATGGTCAGCTCGACCACGCCCAGGTTCGGCCCGAGGTGGCCGCCGGTCCGGGAGACCTTGTCGACCAGGAACCGCCGGATCTCCTCGGCGAGCCGCACCAGCTCGTCGTGCTCCAGACGTTTCAGATCCGCCGGTCCGTGCACGGATTCCAGCAGCGTCACCGCTCCACCTCGCCCTGTGGTTCGCTTCCCCGATCGATTCGCAGTCTACGGACCACTGGCTGAGACACCGCTCAGCGAACGGGGCGCAACAACGCCACGCATTCGACGTGGTGCGTCATCGGGAACGCGTCGAATGCCCTGAGCTGCGTCAACTCGTAGCCCTGGTGGGCGAACGCGGCGATGTCACGGGCCAGCGCGGCCGGATCGCAGGCGACGTAGACCACACGGGCGGGGCGGCTGCGGGCGATCGCGGTCACCACGACCCGGCCGGCGCCCTTGCGCGGCGGGTCGAGCACCACGACGTCCGGCGGCAGCTCGGTGAACTCGGGTGTCTCCAGCACCTGCTCGGTGCGGCCCGCGTGCCAGGTGACCTGCGGCAGGTCGGACAGGTTGAGCCTGCCGTCCTCCACCGCCCGGACCGACGACTCGACCACGGCGACCGAGCCGGTGACGCCGACCTGCTCGGCCAGCACGGACGCGAACAGGCCGACCCCGCCGTACAGGTCCCAGGCGCGTTCGCCGGGCTGGCAGTCCGCCCAGTCCCGCACCACGGAGGCCAGCGTGTCGGCGGCGGCCGGGTGGACCTGCCAGAAGCCGTCGGCCCGCAGGTTCCACGCGCGGTGGGCGGCCAGTTCGGTGGCGGTGCCGCTGCCCCGGCGGCGACGGGCCGGGCCGGGCACCGGACGTCCGCGCCTGACCACGGGCGGGCCGATCTCGGTGAGGTGCACCTGGCCGCCCGCGTCCCGGGTCACCACGAGCTCCGCCTTCGCGGGCCACGTGTGGTCCACCACGCCGTCCAGCGCGCCGGGCGCGGCGATCACGCAGTGGTCGACCGGGATCACCTCGTGGCTGCGGTGGGCGCGGAACCCGGCCCGCCCGTCCGGGCCGACCGCGAGCCGCATCCGGGTCCGCCACTCCTCCGGCCCGCCGGGCAGGTCCTCCACGATGACCTCCCAGTCGAGCTTCGCCAGCCGGTGCAGCTGCTCGCTGACCACGGCGGCCTTCAGCTCGCGCTGGGCCTGCCACGACGCGTGCTGCCAGTCGCAGCCGCCGCACCGGCCCGGACCGGCGAACGGACACGGCGATTCCACCCGATCGGGTGACGGCTGGAGGATCTCGACGGCATCGCCCCGGCAGAACGACCCGCCGGTGTCCTCGGTGACCCGCACCCGGACGCGTTCGCCGGGCAGCGCGTGCCGGACGAACACCACCCGGCCCTCGTGCCGGGCGACGCAGTGCCCGCCGTGCGCCACCGCGCCGACCTCCACGTCGATGAGCCGCTGCTTCCAGGTGGCCGTCACTTGCCGTCCCGCTTCTCCGGGCCGGGGTTGCCCCGCCCGCGCTTGTCCAGGCCGCGTCGAATGGCTCCGGGCGCGACCACGTGCTTGTCCTTGTCCGTCACCTTGACCGACGACGCGAGCTGCCACGGGACGCTGGTCACCATCACCCCGGGCTGGAACAGCAGCCTGCCCTTGAGGCGCAGCGCGCTCTGGTTGTGCAGCACCTGCTCCCACCAGTGGCCCACCACGTACTCGGGGATGAACACGGTGACCACGTCGCGCGGGTTGTCGCTGCGGACGCGCTTGACGTAGTCGAGCACCGGCTTGGTGATCTCCCGGTAGGGGGATTCGATCACCTTCAGCGGCACCTTGAAGTTCTCCTTCTCCCAATCCTGCACCAGCCGCCGGGTGTCCGCGTCGTCGACGTTCACGGTGACCGCCTCCAGCACGTCCGGCCGGGTGGCCTTGGCGTAGGCGAGGGCGCGCAGGGTCGGCATGTGCAGCTTGGACACCAGCACCATGGCGTGGTTGCGGGCGGGCAGCAGGCGCTGGCGCTCCTGCTGGCGCAGTTCCTCGGCGACCCGGTCGTAGTGCCGGCGGATCGCGGTCATCAGGGCGTAGATCGCGGCCATCGCGGCGATGGCGATCCACGCGCCCTTGGTGAACTTCGTGATCAGCACCACGACCAGCACGGAACCGGTCATGACCAGGCCGAACGCGTTGATCGCCTGGGACCGGCGCATCCGGCTGCGGGCGGCGGTGTCGGTCTCCGAGGCGAGCAGCCGGTTCCAGTGCCGGATCATGCCGATCTGGCTCATCGTGAACGACACGAACACGCCCACGATGTAGAGCTGGATCAGCTTGGTGACCTCGGCGTCGAACGCGATGACCAGGACCACCGCCGCGCCGGCGAGGAAGACGATGCCGTTGCTGAACGCCAGCCGGTCGCCCCGGGTGTGCAGCTGGCGGGGCAGGTAGCGGTCCTGGGCGAGGATCGAGCCGAGCACCGGGAAGCCGTTGAACGCGGTGTTCGCGGCCAGCACGAGGATCAGGGCGGTGACGACGGTGATGTAGAAGAACCCGGCCGGGAAGCCGTCGAACACCGCGCCCGCGATCTGGGCGACCATGGTCTTCTGCTCGTAGCCGTCCGGCGCGCCGACCAGCTGGTGCTTGGGGTCCTCGGCCATCCGCACGCCGGTCAGCTGGGCCAGCACGATCAGGCCCATCAGCATCGCGACCGCGATGAGGCCCATGGCCAGCAGCGTGGTGGCCGCGTTCCGGGACTTCGGCTTGCGGAACGCGGGCACGCCGTTGCTGATCGCCTCCACACCCGTGAGGGCCGCGCAGCCGGACGAGAACGCCCGGAGCACGAGGAACACGAACGCCAGCCCCATCAGGTGGTCGTCCTCGGCCTTGAGCTCGAAGCCGGCGCTCTCCGCGCGCATGTCCTCGCCCATGACCAGGCCCCGGAACACGCCGTAGCCGATCATCAGCAGGATGCCGACCATGAACGCGTAGGTCGGGATGGCGAACGCCGACCCGGACTCCCGGATGCCGCGCAGGTTGATCGCGGTGAGGACGACGATCGCCGCGACCGCGAACTCGGCCTTGTGCGTGGCCACGAACGGCACGGCCGACCCGATGTTCGCCGCCGCGGAGGAAATCGAGACCGCGACAGTCAGGATGTAGTCGACCAGCAGGGCGCTGGCGACCGTGAGCCCGGCGCGTTGCCCGAGGTTGACCGTGGCGACCTCGTAGTCGCCGCCGCCGGACGGGTAGGCGTGCACGTTCTGCCGGTAGCTCGCCACCACCGTCAGCATGACGATGACGACCACGACGCCGACCCAGGGCGCGATCGTGTAGGCGCTCAACCCGGCCACGGACAGGACCAGGAAGATCTCCTCGGGTGCGTACGCGACGGACGACATGGCGTCCGACGCGAACACCGGCAAGGCGATTCTCTTGGGCAGCAGGGTGTGCGCTAGACGATCGCTGCGGAATGGCCTGCCGACCAGGAGGCGCTTGGCCGCTGTTGCGAGCTTGGACACGGATCGAAAGCGTAAGGGGTCGGGTCCCCTGGTCGGAGTAATCGTGGGTAGGTTCTCTTCAGGCGTCGTTCAGGAGGCTTTCGTGCACGTGGTGATCATGGGCTGCGGCCGGGTGGGCTCGTCCCTGGCCAAGGCCCTGGAACGCCTGGACCACCAGGTCGCGGTGATCGACAAGGACACCCAGTCCTTCCGGCGGCTGGGCGCCGATTTCCACGGTCGGCAGGTCGTGGGCAACGGGTTCGACCCGAAGGTGCTCGTCGAGGCCGGCATCGAGCGGGCCGGCGCGTTCGCGGCGGTGTCCAGCGGGGACAACTCGAACATCATCTCGGCCCGGGTGGCGCGGGAGACGTTCGGGGTGGAGGCCGTGGTCGCCCGGATCTACGACGAGAAGCGCGCCGCGGTCTACGAGCGGCTGGGGATCCCGACCGTGGCGACCGTGCCGTGGACGACGGACCGGTTCCTGCGGATGCTGTTGCCCGAGGGGCAGGCGACGGTGTGGCGCGACCCGTCCGGGACGGTGGCCGTGCTGCCGTTGGAGCTGCACGAGGGGTGGGTGGGGCACTCGGTGCGGGACTTCGAGGACACCACCGGCTGCCGGGTGGCGTTCGTGATGCGGTTCGGGACCGGCGTGCTGCCGAACTCGAAGTTCTTGCTCCAGGCGGACGACGTCGTGTACGTGGCGGCGCTGTCCGGGACCGTGACCGACGTGGCCGCGGCGGCGGCCCAGGCGCCTGAGGAGGCATGACGTGCGGATCGCCATTGCCGGTGCGGGCGCGGTGGGCACGTCCATCGCGGCGGAGCTGGTGGCCGACGGTCACCAGGTGATGCTGATCGAGCGGGACCGGGCGCACTTCGAGCCGCACACCGTGGAGCAGGCGGAGTGGGTGCAGGCGGATGCGTGCGAGCTGTCGTCGCTGGAAGACGCGGGGATGCAGCTGTGCGACGTGGTGATCGCCGCGACCGGGGACGACAAGGTCAACCTGGTGGTGTCGCTGCTGGCCAAGACGGAGTTCGCGGTGCGCCGGGTGGTGGCGCGGGTGAACAACCCGACGAACGAGTGGCTGTTCACCGAGTCGTGGGGGGTGGACGTCGCGGTGTCGACGCCCCGGATCATGTCGGCGCTGGTGGAGGAGGCCGTGACGGTCGGCGATGTGGTGCGGCTGATGACGTTGCGGCAGGGGCAGGCGAACCTGGTCGAGATCACGCTGCCGGAGGACACCCCGTTGAGCGGCTCGGCGGTGAACTCGCTGACGCTGCCCCGGGACGCGGCGCTGGTGACGATCCTGCGCGGTGGGCGGGTCATCGTGCCGACGCCGGACGACACGCTGGAGGGCGGGGACGAGCTGCTGTTCGTCGCGGCGGCGGCCGTGGAGCGGGAGATCAGGTCCGCGCTGGGCTACTGATCACCGGTCAGTCCGGCGTCGGCCAGGACGCCGACGAGTTTCGAGGCCCCGGAGGGCGTGAGGAACAGGTAGGCGTCCTGGCCCAGCCTGATCTCCATCTGACCGTCCGGCGCGACGATGCAGTTCATGGCGGTGCCCTCGTGCACGTCGATGCTGGCGGACACCCTGACCGATTCCATTCCGATGTACATGGACTCGGGCTAGCCCGATATATAGCGGGCACCAGTCGCCCGATCTAGTGATTGATAGACATGGATCAAGAGCAGAGACTGGAGTCATGCCGACTTCAGCCGTGATCGACGCCTGGGAACTCGGGCTGCGCCTCCGCGAGCGCCGCGAACAGCTCGGCTTCACGGTGAGCGCCGCAGCGAAGGCCATCGGGACCGCCCAGCCCAACCTGTCGGCGATCGAGAACGGCAAGCGGAAGATCACCCAGCAGAACCTGACCGGCCTGGTCCGCCTGTTCGAGCTGGACCAGGCCGAGACCGAAGCGCTGGACCAACTGCGGATCGGTGCGGAACGCCGCGATTGGTACCACAAGCACGCGGTGCTGTTCAACGACGACTTCCTGCGCTACCTCGGCCTCGAACACGGTGCCAGTTCGGTCCAGGGGTTCGAAAGCTGCTTCATCCCCGGACTCCTGCAATCACGCGACTACGCGCACGCCCTGCTGCGGAGCGGCTCGCCCTACGTCCGCCTGACCGAGGTCGAACCACGCCTGGAGACCCGGCTGGCCAGGCGCCCCCGCCTCGACGGCGACGACCCGCTACGACTGTCGGCCCTCATCAGTGAGGCGGCACTGCACCACCGGATCGGCGGCACCGAGGTCATGCGCGCCCAACTCGACCACCTTGCCGAGGTGGTCGAAACCCATGACAACGTCGAGCTTCGTGTACTGCCATTCTCGGCGGGCGCATATCCGGCGCTCGGTGCGACCTTCTACGTCCTGTCCTTCGACTCCGCGGTGCTACCGGACGTGGTGTACCAGGAGACGCTTACCTACAACACATTTCTCGACCAGCTCCACCAGGTCCGCGAGTACACTGTGGCCTTGGCGGAGACCAGTGAACAGGCGCTCGACTCGGCCGACTCACTGGCGTTCATCAGAGAGCTGGCCAGGGAGATGAAGTGACCCGAACCGAGTGGCGCAAGAGCACTCGCAGCAATCAGGTCAACGCGTGCGTGGAAGTCCTGTTTACCCGACACGCGTTTGGTGTGCGGGACTCGAAGAATGCCTCCGGTCCCGCCCTCGTTTTTCCCTCCGCCAGCTTCACGGCGTTCCGCGACTCGCTGAAGCGCGCCTGACGTCAGCCGTCCTGCCGCCAGTCCACCGAGGTCGGCCGCCTGCTGGTCGTGATGAACTCGTGGACAGCGGCCCGCAGCCTCTCCAGGGGCACCTCGACGTCGGTCGGGAACTCCCGGACGTGGCCCATGTAGTCGTAGATCAGCGGGTCGCCGTCCCGTGCTCCCCCGTTGGTGGTGATGAACGTGCCAAGGTCGTCGGCGTGGGTGAGCAGGCCGTGATCCCCGTTGATGCCGATCTCCAGCACAGCCCAGTCGGCACCCTCGCGTTCCAGTTGCATGAGCGGAGGCACAGGGCCCGGCCGGGCAGCATGGTCGGCAGCCATCCGCTCCAGGAAGGCGTCCGCGTCGACGGTCGTGGCGACGGCGATCGGTTCGTTGTCGTCATCCACGTCGTACCAGGCGTTCAGCGCCACGGCTTCTCACCTCCGGTGAAGCGTTTGCGGTAGTCGGGAGCGTAGACCGTCAGCGAGTAGCCCTCGGGCAGGATGACCGGCAGCAACCGGTCGCAACTGAACGGCCCCTTGCAGGGCTTCGCGTTGATCACCACCGTGACGTGCCGCATCGCCGGGTTCGTCTCCCCCTCGGCACGCATCCATGCAGCCGGTTTCAGTTCCACATCCACCGCGACACGCACGGGAATCTTCGGACAGCCCTCAGCGGCCAGGGCGTCGTTGACCTTGGGCGTCCATTCGTCGCCACCACTGACGATGGCGTGGACCGCGCCATCTGGACCGACCCAGCGACCATGTGTCTTGCGCCCCGTGCCGCTGACCACCGGTGGCGGCAACTCGCGCCGTAGCTCAGCGACACGTTCCGGCGGTATGGCGCGCGCACCAATCGCCGAAACGCCGGGAGCGTCGGCGACTCGGGGGTCGGCTGCCGACCTGGCGTCAGCACCCAGCAGCCGATCCAGCACGGTCTGAGCGAGTTCCGTGCCCTTGTCGAGCGCCTTCCACAGGTCCGTGATGCCCTTGACGACCTCGGCGAAGGCGGCCAGGACACCGTCCTTGTCGCCTGTCGTGTCACCTTTCAGTGCTCTCACCAGCAGCACTTCGGCGTCTTCGGTCAGATCCTGGGCGGCGGCCAGCGCATCCTTGCACTTCGACGCCTTGTCGCACGCGGCCGTCACTGACGCGGCAATCTCTTCCAGCGATGCCACCACCACCCCGATCCTCGATGTGCGGACGGCAGCCGATCGTCTCCAATGCACACCGAACGTATCCAGGGCCCGCGGAACGCGAGCGCCCCAACCGATACTCCCGGCCGGGGCGCCATCCGTGTCGAAGTCTTGCTCACCCAACGCGAGCCCAGCGTGCGGGACTCGCTGAAGCGCTCCTGACGTCAGCCGCAGTTCACGTACGCCGACGTGGACACCGCATACGGGGTGACCGCGCGGTAGTAGTTCAACGCAGAGCCCTGGCAGGTGTAGGTGGCGGTCCCGACGCCCGTTGCGACGATGGCCCAGTGACTACTGCCCGAGGCGCGCCGCTGGACCTGGACGGGATCGTCGGTGCCGCCGACCGGCTCACCGCCGGAGCCGTCGCAGATCGTGTGGCCGGAGCCGATGACGAAGTAGCCGATCGGGGCGACAGTGGCGAACGACTGGCAGCTCTCAGGCGTGGCGGCGTTCGCGTACGCGGTGGCGGTGGACGTGAGCGCGACCACGCCGAGAACGACGGCGAGCGCACGGGACACGACAACGGACATGGGCAGCCTCTCCGTTCAGGGTCCGGCCGACCGGCCCCGGTGGACCGGTCACGCCGACTGGCAGCCCCCGGCGAGCCGGACGGTAGTCGAGGCCGACCGGACCCGGTAGGCACTTTTGCTCCGCACCCGAGCGCGCCTGAAATCAGCCGCAGGACACCGTGATCGACGCGGAGACCCGATCGGGCGTGACCGCGCGGAACGTGTTGGTCGCGGTGCCCAGACAGGCATAGGTGGCGGTGCCGACGCCGTTGGCGAGGGTGTACCAGACGCCGGTGTTCGGATCGACCCGCTGGACCGCGACGTCGTCGTCGTACACCTGCACCGGCTCACCGCCCGGCAGTCCGCGACAGATCGTGTAGCCCCGGCCGACGACCGTCCCGCCGGACTGGGAGATGTTGGCCTTGGGACTGCACGTCGCCAACGTCGAAACCGCCGCCGACGCGCCCGGAGCACCGACCAGTACGACACCCAGCACCCCAACCGCCAAAGCACCGCTGAGCAGGCGGGACACAGCTACAGACATGGGTAACCCCCGGTTCCGCGGAACGGTGATTCCCCCCGAGTGAGATCAGTCTAGGTAGCGACGCCGACCGCCCGACTCGGCTGTTCCAGTGATCCGGAATCGCGGAAGCACGCACTCGGTACGCCGATCGCCGCAGGTCGTCAGCACGCGACAACCGGGCGCTGCTGTTGTGGAATCGGCTGTACCACGACCGAAGGGGGACCGGGTGGCGTCCTTGGGGGAAGTGGCCACGGCGATCTCCGCCGCGTGCGACAAGGCGTCGGGGTGCAGGGACGCCCTGGGCGTCGCGGAAGACCGTGCCGAGGAAGCTCACGCGATGCTCGCGTACGCGCTGGAAGGCGACACGACCGGAGACCGGGACGCCATCCTGGCCAACCTCGCCGAGACGATCACCGGCATCAAGGCCCTGTGGAAGGCACTCGACAAGGCGGTCCGGCACGCGCAGGCCGTGCTGGACGCCGTCCACGGCAGACCGACACCCGCCCCGACCCCGGCGACTCGACCACCTACCTCAGCCGGGTCGCCGCCACAGGCGTCTCCGGCCCGGCCGACCATCCCACCGTACACGGCCCGAACTACCGCAAGCGCTTCACCGGAGGAGCTGAACCGTGGTGGCACTGAACGCCTACTACGACGTCTACGACGACAACGAGCCCATCGACGTCGACACCACGGACGCCGTGGACGCGTTCCTCACCCGCATGGCCGCCGACCAGGCCGCCGGGCCGGGGCCGCTTCCCCGGCTGATGGAGTTGTCCCGCACCGCCGAGGACTGGGTGGTCGTCCAGGTCGGCGTGAACGGTGACCGAGGGCTGATCACCCACACGGACCCCGGCGGAGCGTTCATCACCACCAACGGCGACCCCGGCGACGGAGACCCGCTGATCTACGACTACATGGGCAACGTCCGGGAGTTCCCGGCCGACGCGGAGGTGCCGCTGGCCGACCTCCGCAAGGCCGTCCACGAGTTCGTCACGACCGGCGTCCGATCGGCAGCCGTGAACTGGCGACCGGACGCCTGAACCACAGCCGACCCGTGCTCGCGAGTCAGCGCTCGTCGGCAACCGCGGGCTGGTCGGCGGACTGGGCACGCAACCGGGCCTCGGCCTCTTCGTTCTCCTCGGCTTCCTTCGCCTGGGTGGCCTTGAGCCGCTTGTCCGAGCGGCGCACCGCCCACACCGTGGCGACCAGGGCAACGGCCATCAACGGGTAGCCCATGGCCAGCTTCGCCGCCGCCAGCCAGCCCACCGACACCTCGTCGTACAGCCACCGCTGCACCACGAACCGCGACCCGAACACCAGCGCCCACACCAGGGTCGCGATGTCGTAGTCCCGCACCGAAGCCCGGTCCCGCCGCCACGCCGTGCCCTGGCCGTTGAGGAAGCTCCAGATCACGCCCGCCAGCGGCCACCGGACCAGGATCGAGACGACGAACACGCCCCCGTACACCAGGCTCTGCCAGATGCCGAACAGGAAGAAGCCCTTGGCGTCACCCGTCCGGTAGGCGATGAACGCGGCGATACCCACGCCGAACACCGCCGACACGGCCGGCTGCACCGAGCCCTTGCGCATGGCCAGCACGACGCCGATGACCACCGCCGAGCCCAGGGCGCTCCAGATCGCGGGCATGAGACCGGCGAAGGCGTTCACCAACACGAACACCACGACCGGCAGGGACGAGAACAGCAGGCCGCTGACGCCGCCCATCTGTTCCAGCAGCGTCGGCTGCTTCTCTGAATCAGCAGTAGTCATGAAGCGTTCTGCAACTCGTAGTAGGGGTTGTAGAGCACCTTGCGGCCGTCCCGGACGGCGATCCGGCCCCGGGCCTTCACCGTGCGGCCGGGCTCGATGCCCGCGATCCGCCGGCGGCCCAGCCAGACCAGCGTGACGCCCTCGGTGCCGTCGTACAACTCCGCCTCCAGCGTGGCGGCGGCGTCCCGGGGACACAGCTCGACGCTGCGCAGCCGGCCGAGCACCGTCACCTCTTCGCCGGACTTGCAGTCACACGCGCGGACGGCACCCACCTCCTCGGCTTTTCGCGAGAGGTCGTCGGCGTCCAGCTCGCTGACGTCGGTGGTCAGCCGACGCACGAGGCGGCGCCAGTAGCCGCCCCCAGATGTGGTCATCCCCGACTCCTGGGTGCATCCGTGGGCCTCGACAGCGAAGCCCGTCCAAGTCCAGCGTAACCGGGTGCACCCGACCGGGTATCCGACTGGGGGAGGATGTCCGGTCATGACTTCGCACGACCCCGCGCCGACTGTCGTCGTGCTGCCCGGAACGGCCTCCGACGAGGTCTTCGTGCGCTCGGTGTTCGGCCGCCCGCTGGCCGAGGCGGGCTACGTACTCGTGGCCCCGACGTCCCGGACGATCGCCGGCCACCTAGCCGCCCTGGACGCCGCGTGGCACGGAAAACCGCTGGTCGTAGGCGGTGTCTCGCTGGGAGCCCACATCGCGGCCGGCTGGGCCGCCCGGCACCCGGACCGGTGCGCGGGCGTCCTGGTCGCCCTGCCCGCCTGGCTCGGTCCGCCCGCCGGGGCACCGGCCGCCCTGGCCGCCGCGGCCAGTGCGACTTTGGTTGACGGTCAAGGACTGGCCGCGGCCCTGGCCGACGTGGCCGGCTGGCTGGGCGTCGAACTCCGCCGCGCCTGGCCCCGCTACGGCCCGGACCTGTCCGCCGCCCTCCGCGAAGCCGCCACGTCGACCGCCCCCACCACCACCGAACTGGGTGGCCTGCGCGTACCGGTCGGCATCGCGGCCTGCACCGACGACCCGGTCCACCCACTGCCCATCGCCCAGTCCTGGCTGGACGCGCTGCCCAACGCGGCCCTGCGCACCACGACCCTGGACGCACTGGGCACCGACCGCGAGTCCCTCGGCCGCGCCGCACTCGACGCCTACCTGTCGGCGACCCGGTCCAAGCACCACCCGACCCCGCGGCGAAGCACCGCCACGCCCGATTCCCACCGCGACCCGGTCGGGTAGCGGCCTGGCCGAATCGCACCGCCGAACGGCGTCGGGGCGTCACTGCGGAATTTCGCAGTGACGCCCCGTGCAAAACTCTGCCCCCTCGAAACCGGAACGGCGTCCCGCCGGCCCGGCTACTGCTCCTGCTGGGCGGCGATGTGCCGGGCGATCGCCTCCGGCAGTTCGATCGGCAACGGGGTCCGCACCGGCATCGGCTGGACGCCGCGCACGACCACGGTGTCCCGCATCAGCGTGTACAGCGCCTCGACCGCCTGGACCGACATCTCCTCGGACGGAGCCGCCGCCACGCCCCGCAGCATCCAGCGCGGCCCGTCCACACCCACGAACCGCAGGTGCACCTCGTTGTTGCGGGCGGTGATCTCCTCGCCCCAGTCGCCGTTCTCCCGGTTGATCCGGAAACCCTCGCCCTTGAGCTGCGAAATCAGCTCCGCGCCCACCTCGGGCCACAGCCGGTCCGACTTCGGCGCGGCGAACGCGCTCACCGTCAGCTGGCCCACCGGCGTCAGCATGTGCACCGCCCGCACCGCGCCCGCCGGGTCCATCTCCACCTGCAACTGCGCCCCGTCCGGGACCGGCAGCCGGATCGAGCCCAGGTCGAGCCGGTTCAGGCCGTCGGCGGGGGCCTGCGACTCGTCGAACGGACCGTCCTCGGACCTTTCGCCGGACCCGCCCTCGGACCCGTCCTCGGCGAACTCGACGTCGCCCTCGGGTTGCGCCGTCCCCCGGTTCGCGGAGTGCCTACCGCGCTTGCGGCGCTTTCCGAACATCGCCTTTACCCCTCCGTCCGGGCGAGCACGTCGTGCCCGCCTGTAGAGCCGTAGCCGCCCGCGCCCCGGTCCGAGTCGGGCAGGTCGTCCACCTCGCGGAACACCGCGTGCTCCACCTTCTGCACCACCAGTTGGGCGATCCGGTCGCCCCGCCGCAACACGATCGGGGCGCGCGGATCGTGGTTGACCAGACATACCTTGATCTCGCCCCGGTAGCCGGCGTCGATCGTCCCCGGCGTGTTGACCAGGCTCAGCCCCACCCTGGCCGCCAGGCCGCTGCGCGGGTGCACGAACGCCGCGTACCCGTCGGGCAGCGCGATCGCGACACCGGTGCCCACCACGGCGCGTTCGCCGGGCTCGATCACCACGTCGGCCGTCGTCACGAGGTCCGCGCCCGCGTCGCCCGGTCTGGCGTACGACGGGAGCGGAACGGACGGATCGAGCCGGGACAGCAGGACCTCGACGCTGGGCACGGCGCGCGAGACTACCCTGGTGGTGTGAGCGAGAGTGCTGTGACCGCCCCGACCGCTTTCCGCGAGCGGCTGTTCGTGCCCTGGTGGGGCTGGCTGCTGCCGCTGGCGGCGGCGACGCTGCTGGCCGCCGAGATCCACATGGGGTTCCCGGGCGTGCGGTCCTGGCTGCCGTACGTGGTCACCGTCCCGCTGGCGTTGCTGCTGGTGTGGCGGATGGGGTCGCTCAAGGTCGAGATCGCCGGCGGTGAGCTGACGGTCGGCCAGGCGCACGTCCCGGTGGACCTGCTGGGCGAGGTCGAGGTGTTCGACGCCAAGACCAAGCGCAAGGCGATGGGCCCGAACCTGGACCCGATGGCGTTCGTCGCACACCGGGGCTGGATCGGCCCCATGGTGAAGATCACCTTGAACGATCCCGCCGACCCCACGCCCTACTGGCTGTTCAGCGTCCGCTCGCCGGAAAAGCTGGTCGCCGCCCTCAAGCGCTGACCTCCCGGACACCGCACGCGTGCGGTCACGATCAACAACCGTGCGTTCTAGATCAACTCCACAACGGCCCCGATCGCACCCGGCTTCCACCCGATCGGGGGACGTCCGGACGTGTCATACCGCACGGTCGGCCCGGCATTGTGCGGCCGGACACGTCGGTCCGCCCCCGGATACGCGACTGGGCGCCACCCCGGCGGTTGGGGTGAGCGCCCAGGAACGGGTCCGTAGAACTGGTCTTCGAACTGGTGGTCGTGCCGGTGGCACTACCGGCCGTACCGGTGTTCGTGCTGGGTGTCAGTGCTGCTGGTAGTGCTGGTAGTGCTGGTAGTGCTGGTCGTCGAACTGATCGTCGTGCTGCCCGGCTGATCTGTCCGCGCTGCTCAGGCGCAGTCGCGGCAGATGTACTGGCCGTTCACTTCCTCGGCGAGGCGGCTGCGGTGGTGCACGAGGAAGCACTTCGAGCACGTGAACTCGTCCGCCTGCTTCGGCAACACCTTGAAGGTGAGCTCTTCGCCGGACAGGTCGGCGCCCGGCAGTTCGAAGTTCTCGGCAGACGCGTCCTCGTCGATGTCGACGACCCCGGACTGCGTTTCATTGCGCCGCGCCTTGAGCTCCTCAAGGGAGTCTTCAGCGAGCTCATCTGCCTCGCTGCGACGCGGAGCGTCGTAGTCGGTCGCCATCTTCTTTCACCCCTGCGGTCAACGGAGACTGTTCGTGTCGCTGGTAAACGCACCAGCGCCCCTGTTTGTGCCCTCCGTCCCCAGTGACGGAGGTCTCGCCCGCGCGGCCGGGCGCCAACCCCCTGTACGTCGACGCATCAGGCTGTCCGGGAGCGCGCGGAGCGCCGAGAGGGTAGCTCATTGATCGGGTGTGCGTGCACCGGGTTCCCCCTAATTGAGCAGACGGGTGACAGGCCCTTCGCACGCAGGCCCTATAGGCTTTACCCAGGCTTGCCCCACCTGAAGCGGCCGTGTTGCGATGCCCCGCAGTGCGTTGACCGTCCGCGACCGGGTGATTGCGGCCCGCTACGGGCGGGCCCGGGACGCGAAATCGCGGAACGCGGCTTAGCCTGATCACAACAGCACTACGCCAGGGGAGGTCGGCGGACGTGGGACCCGGTTCGGGGAGTGGCGGGTCGTCGCGGTACCGGAGGCGGCGGCCGGTGCCCGCGCTCGTGCTGTTCATAGTGCTGGCCGTCACGGCGGTGGTGGTCTGGAACCGCGTCCTGGCGGACGCCGGTGACGTGGACGCGGCGATCAGGTGCAACACGCCGGGCAGCGCACCGTCGTCCACGACGCCGCCCGCCGAGGGCGCACCACCCGCGCCCGTGATGGGGGCCGTCCTGGCCCACGACGCGCTGGACCGCACCGACCCGCTGCCGGTCGCGGAAGTGCACTTCCGCGCGTTCAACGCCGGCACGCAGCGCAACCAGGCGAGGTTCGTCGCCACGACGCTGACCGAACTGGGCCTGCAACAGGCCGGCGAGCCCGGCAACGACCCGCTCTACCCGGCCCAGGACATGTCGTGCCGGGGCCAGATCCGCTTCGGCGCACCGGGCGCGGCTGCGGCCCGGACGCTCAGCCTGATCGAGCCGTGCCTGGAACTGGTCCGCGACGACCGCCAGGACGCCACGGTCGACATCGCGGTCGGCAAGAAGTTCAGCGAGGTCAAGCCGAACCACGACGCCCGGAAGGTGCTGGACCAACTGGCGACCTGGGCCGAGCAGAACCCGGTCCAGCAGGGCGGCCAGGTCGCCGAACGAGGCTCCCCGACCCTGAGCGCCGACAACCTCCAGTCGGCCCGCGACGTGCACTGCTGACGGCGCTCCCGACCGGCGCTGCCGACCGGGCAACGCTGCTGACCGGCACTGCCGACTGGACCCGCGAGCGGGCACAGCTGACGGATGAGGCTCAAGGGCGCTGACTCAGCCGGTCGACTCCGGCCGAGGCGGGGGGAGCGGCTGTCTTTCGCGAGACGATCGCGTATTTCCGACCCCGAAAACCCAGTGATCGTCTTTCGCACCACATACGCCTCCCCCGCGAAGGCCGCTGGCGTCGTCCGGAGTCGGGGCCGGAGGTCAGACCTTGCCGAAGCCATGGGTCACCAGGGCTTCATAGAGCGCGTCGGCGATCCCCGGAGTAGCCGCGAAGGTGGCGTCGGCACCCAACTCCGGGGCTTCGCCGGGCAGGTGGACCACCGCGCCCGCCTCACGGGCCAGCAACGCCCCGCCGGCCCAGTCCCACCGCCCCAGAGCGTGCTCCGCATAGGCGTCCAACCGCCCGGCCGCAACCGCGCACAGGTCCAGCGAAGCCGCCCCGGCCCGCCGGATGTCACGCACCAGCGTCGCCATCCCGGCCCACGTCTCCGCCTGCCGCTGCCGCCGCTCGGCCCGATAGGCGAACCCGTAGCCGAGCAGCGAAACGTCCAACCGCTCCGCGCCCGAAACCGCAAGCCGCCGACCGTCCAGCCAAGCACCCAGCCCCGCGCCTGCCGTCCAGATCCGGCCACTGGACGGCTCC
Source organism: uncultured Saccharothrix sp. (assembly GCA_965995405.1). GTDB lineage: Bacteria > Actinomycetota > Actinomycetes > Mycobacteriales > Pseudonocardiaceae > Actinosynnema. The sequence goes on along the minus strand of CBHFOL010000114.1, from coordinate 1,116 downwards.
ACGACGGCCGCCGCCACCGATACCCCGTCCACCTGCGCGGCGATCGACACGGCGTAATGGGGGATGCCGTAGAGGTAGTTGACGGTGCCGTCGATCGGGTCCACGACCCAGCTCAGCCCGTCGACCACACCACCACCTTCCGCCCCTCCCCCCTCCTCCTCCCCGATCACCGGCTCACCCGGTCGGAGGACCGCCAGCCGCTCGCGGACCAACCGCTCCGAAGCGCGGTCGGCGGCGGTGACCACGTCCGTGATCGTGCTCTTCGTGTCGACCTCCGACACGGCCAACGACCGCATCGACTGCACGAGGTCGGCCGCCTCGCGTCCCACCTGAACCGCTACTTCGACCAGACCGCGTGGATCGGACGGCACGTGTTCCTCCTGGGTCACTCACACGGGACTATCAGGGCAATCTCAGGCTAAGGTCTGCGGCCACGGTTACTGAATCGAGTAGGAAGGACCACGGGGATGGGCATTACCCGCGGGTTCGGCGTGGACATCGGTGGCTCGGGCATCAAAGGCGGGCTGGTGGACCTCGAAGTGGGTGCGCTGGACGGCGAGCGGCTGCGCATCGCCACGCCACAGCCGTCGACTCCGGACGCGGTAGCCGACGTGGTCGCCGAGATCGTCGAGAAGTTCGGCTGGGACGGTCCGCTCGGTGTCACCCTGCCCTGCGTGGTGAAGCGCGGCGTCGCGCACACCGCCGCCAACGTCGACAAGGGCTGGATCGGCACGGACGCCGCGGCGCTGTTCGCCGAGCGACTCGGTCGCCCCGTGGCGGACATCAACGTGCTCAACGACGCCGACGCGGCCGGGATCGCCGAAATGCGGTTCGGGTCCGGCAAGGACCGCGACGGGCTGGTCGTGCTGCTGACGTTCGGCACCGGCATCGGCAGTGCCCTGTTCCTCGACGGCGAACTGGTGCCGAACACCGAGTTCGGCCACCTGGAGGTCGACGGCCACGACGCGGAGACGCGCGCGGCGGCCTCCGTGAAGGAGGACAAGGGCCTGAGCTGGGCGGAGTGGACGCCCCGGGTTTCCAGGTACCTGGAGGTCCTGGAGAACCTGATCTGGCCGGACCTGGTCATCGCGGGCGGCGGGGTCAGCAAAAAGGCGG
>CBHFOL010000113.1:0-21681 GCA_965995405.1 uncultured Saccharothrix sp. | reverse complement strand
ACGTCCGCTCCTCCACCCGCGCCACGTCCGTCGGATCCGACGCCGCCCAGAACGAATTCGGCTTCTTCGCCAGCCGCGTGAACGTGCCAGCCTCCACCAGCCGCACGGTCAGGTCACGCCACTCGTCAGGCGACCCGTCACACCACACAACCCGCTCGGGACGGGTCAACTCGGCAACTTCACGCACCCACGCGAGCAACCCCGCGTGCGTGGTCGGTGTCTGGTCGAGACCAGGGACGGCGGCGGTCATGACGGATCTCCCTTGGTCGACGACGAGGGTTGTTCAGGAGCACGGAGCACGGCGTCCGCGATACGCCGGCCGAGATCGGCTGTGGCGTCGGGCAACCGCCGGTCAGGCGGAGTGGCCATGACCACGGCCAGCGCACAGGCATGCAGAACGTTGACGTCCGCACGCACGCCCGGCGCGGCGACAAGGCCACGAACAAGACCGGGCAAAGCAAGCAACGGCGGGAACAGCCCACCGGCAAGGACCACCGCACCGAAACCGGGACGGGCCGCACCCACCAGGTCCACCACGATGTCCACCGACGCCGCGACCCGCCGCAACGGAAACGCGATCGCGTCACGCGGACGCCACACCGTGATCTCCCCGACGCCCCCGGCGATCAACACCGCGGCCAACGCCGGCACGGCATCCGCACCGGCCACCACGACCCGGGCAGCGTGCGGCGGACGTCCGGCGGCGGCCAGCGTGGCCAGCACCATCGCCGCTCCGGCGATCGCCGTGGTGTCCAGGTCACTGACGACCGGCACGCCCACAAGCGCCGCCACGGCGGGCACATCCTCCGGACGAGACCCCGCCAGGTACACCGCACCCACATCCGACGGAAGCTCGGAAAGCCGGTCCGCCGGCAGCACGGTCACGGCCAGCCCCGCGTCCCGGAGCACGGCCTCCGCCTCGTCGTGATCGCCGACCACGACCACCCGACGCCGGTCAGTCATCGGTGTGCGGGGCTTCGAGGATCCTCCGATCGACCCAGTCACCGGTCTCGATGCCGTGCCGTTCGGCGAGGTCGAGCAGATCGCGGATGCGGGAGGTGTGGTGGTGGATCTCGACGTCCTGGTCGGCTCGGATCGCGGCCTGGAGGGTCTCCGCGGCGCGGTCGACCTGGCCGCGCAGAACTGTCTCGAACTCGCTCATGGTCCCCACATCCATCGGGTGCCGGCCGCCGCCGCACGATATATCTTCTGCATAATTAGTAAACTTTGCAAGTCTTCCGAGTGCGACGCTCCACACATCCGGTCGGGTGACATCTCAGAGATCGTTCCCGGCGTAGGAGAGGTTGAAGCTCTTGTTGGTCACCGGAAAGTCCGGGACGATCGTGTCCGCCATCGCGACCGGCAGCGCGGGCCAGTTGTGGAAGCTCGGGTCGACGATCTTCACCCGCGTCAGGGTGCCGTCCGGCGCGAGTTCGACGCGGTGCGCGATCGTGCCGCGCCAGCCCTCCACGAGCCCGACCCCCGAACCTCCCCCGGCCGCCGGCGACGTGGAGACCACACGCGGATCCGCCGTCTCCACCAGACGTGCGATCAGCGAGATCGAATAGGCGACCTCCTCCGCCCGAACCGTGAAGCGGGACAGCACATCGCCGTCCGTGCGGCGGTGCGCGGCGCGGCGGAACTCCTCCGGCAGGTACGGGTGGTCGTGCCGGGCGTCCGGCGTCAGACCACTGGCGCGCGCCACGTAGCCGAGCGTGCCCAGGTCGGCGGCCTGTGCGCGGGTCAGCACCGCCGTGCCGGTGAACCGGTCGCGGACGACCGTGTTGGCCAGCGCCAACTCCACGATCTCGGCGACGTCGGCACCGATCCCGGCCAGCCGCACCGGGTCGGGCAGCGCGGCGACGGCGACCCCGCCGGGACGGATCGCGCCACGCAGCAGCCGGTGTCCGGTGACGTGGTCGTTCAGCCGCAGCAACTGTTCCCGGACGTGCTGGGCGTGGGTGTTGAGGATGCCGTGGCCGACGTCGTTGCACAGCGCGCCGATATCGGTGACGTGGTTGTAGATCCGTTCCAGTTCCAGCAAAATCGCCCGGACCCGCTGGGCACCGGCCGGAACAGCCACCCGACGGGCGTCCTCCACGGCGTGGCAGAACGCCAGCGCGTGCCCGACACTGGTGTCGCCGCTGACCCGTTCGGCCAGTTCGAGGCCCTGCTCGGGCGTGCGCCCGGCGAACAGCTTCTCCAGTCCTCTGTGGACGAACCACAGCCGCGCCTTGAGGTTGAGCACGGTCTCGCCCACCACGGAGAACCGGAAGTGACCCGGCCCGATCATCCCGGCGTGCACCGGACCCACCGGGATCTCGTACACCCCGGGCCCTTCCACGGTCCGGAACGGGTACGGCCCGTCCACATCACAGAACTCCGGCGGCGCGCCCGCGTCGGCCCGCATCGGGTACCAGCCGCGCGGCCAGTGGAAGTGGCGCACCAGCCGACGTGGCAGCGGGTGCCCCGTGGGCACGATGCCGAACAGGTCGTGCAGCTCGCGCTCGAACCGCCCGGCGGTGAACGAGATTCCGGCCAGGCTGGGCAGTTCCGGCCGGTCACGGTCCAGCGGCACGTGCAGTTCCACCCGCCGATCCGGGTCCGGCGCGGTGAACAGGTACACCGCGCGCAGCCGGTCGCCGTCGTCGTGCCCACTGACCAAGGCGAGCCGAAACCCCTGTCCCAGCAACGATTCCGCCTGAACCGGCAGCTCACCGGGCAGCACGTCCCGACGCTCCCGGATCACCGGTTCACCGCCATGGCCGCGAGACGCAACAGCTCGGCCAACGGCCCGACCGTGACACCCAACGCCGCACACACCACCAGCCCGCCGACCAACGGCACACCAACGGCAATCGGCAGCCGGGACACCTCCCCGTCCGGAGGTTCACCGAGCACCATCCGACTGGTATGCCGGAGCAACGCCGCCGCGATCACCAACACCAGCACCAGAACCACGGCGGTGACCACCCCCATACCCCCGGTGAACCCGGCCCGCGCGATCCCGAGTTCGGTAACGAACAGGCTGAACGGCGGCAGCCCGATCAACGCCAGCACCCCGACACCGAAACACCCGGCCAGCACCGGATTCCGCGCCGCGAGCCCGCGCACCGAGTCGATCCGGTGCGTTCCGGTGACCTGGAGAACCCGGCCGGCGGCAAGGAACAACACTCCCTTCGCCAACCCGTGCCCCAGCATGTGCAGCAGCACGGCGGTCAACGCCACCGGCCCGCCGACCGCCGCACCGAACGCGATCAGGCCGAGGTGCTCGATGCTCGAATACGCCAGCATCCGCTTGTAGTCCCGCTGCGCCAGCAACAACGACGCCGCCACGACCAGCGACGCCACCGCCATCGCCACCAGCAGCCAACGCGCGAACCCGGTCCCCAACGCGACGTCCGCCACGACCTTGACCCGCAGCACGGCGTAGAACGCGACCGCCAGCAGCACACCGGACATCAACGCCGAAACCGGTGCCGGGGCCTGCGAATGGGCGTCCGGCAGCCAGGCGTGCAACGGCGTGAGCCCGGCCTTCGCGCCGAACCCCAGGATCAGCAGGGCGACCGCGATCCGGGTCACCCCACCGTCCAATTCGGATGCCGAAGCGGTGAGCGCCGCGATGTCCAGGCCGGGTGCGGCGGAAACCCGCGAGGCCGCGAAGTTGAGCAGGATCACGCCGAGCAGGGCGAGCGCGATGCCCGCCGAGCAGATCACCACGTACTTCCAGGCCGCCTCCACCGCCGCCCGCGTCCGGCGCTGCCCGACCAGGAACGCGGTGACGATCGTGGTCGCCTCGACCGCCACCCACACCAGGCCGAGGTTCGCCGCCAACACCGCCGCCGCCATCGCGGCCAGGAACAGGTCCACCAATACGCCGTGCCACAACGCGGTCCGCCCGCCGACCCCCTCGGCACGCAGGTGGGCCGGGGTCGCGGCAGTGGCGAGCAGCGCGACCGCGCCGATCACGACCAGCATGAACGCCGACAGCGCGTCGGCCCGGAGGAGTCCACCGGTCAACGGCCCGGACTGGACGACCTCCACGGCGACGACAACCGCCGCCACCGTCAGCAGAACCGCCACCAGGCAACCGATCCAGGCCGCGTGCCGCCACCGCCGGAAGGCGAACTGGGCGACCGCGCCGAGCACCGGCACGGCGATGGGTGCGAGCAGGGTGATCATCAGTCGCGCAGCTCCCGCAGCTCGTCCAGGTCGGTGTCGCCGAACGCCTCGCGCATCCGGGACGTGAGGACCTGGAGGACCAGCACCGCCAGCAGCACGTCCAGCGACACGCCCAGCTCGACGACCAGCCCGACACCGGCCGTGGTGAGGAACCCGACGGCGGTGATCCCGTTGTCCAGCAACAGGAACCCGACCAGTTGCGACAGCGCGTGCCGCCGGGTGGCCAGCACGAAGAACCCGATCAGCACCACCGTGATCCCGACCGGCAGCGCCTGCGTCGCGGGCGAGGGCGCGAGCCGCACCAACGGCTGCGACACGGCGTAGGCGAGCAACGTCAGACCGGCGGCGATCACCAGCGAGGTGGACACGTTCACCACCGGCCTGGTCTCCCGCCGCGACTCGCCCGCCGCCGCCAGCGCCCGGCGCAGCAGGTACGGCAGCACGCCGGCGCGGAGCACCCCGACACCGACCGCCACCGCCCACAGCTCACCGGAACCCTCGTGCGCGGCCAACACACCGACCAACGCCGCCAGCGCCACGCCCTGCGCCGCGAACGCCCGGATGATGACCGAGAGTTCCCTGCGCCACAACACGAGCACGGCCGTGCCGAGCAACGCGCCGCAGGCCAGGTCGAGCAACTGCACGAACCACGTGTCGTCCATCATCCCCCGTCACACCAGGAAGAACGAGGCCGCGACGGCGAGCAGGCCGAGCAGGAACGACCCCGCCAGCAGCTCGGGAACCCGGAACAGCCGCAGCTTCGCCAGGAACACCTCGGCCGCCGCGAGCAACACCCCGAGCAGCCCCACCTTCACCGCGAACGCGACCACACCGACCACCAGCGCGAGCGGCGCGGCGTCCGTCGCGACGCCCCACGGCAGGAACAGATTCGCCAGCAGCCCCAGGAAAACCGACAGCCGCATCGCCGAAGCGAGTTCCACCAACGCCAGGTCCGGCCCGGCGTACTCCAGCACCATCGCCTCGTGCACCATGGTCAGCTCCAGGTGCGTAGACGGGTTGTCCACCGGCAGCCGCCCGGTCTCCGCGACGACCACGACGACCAGCGCGACCGCCGCGAGCAGACTCGCCGGGGAGATCACCAACGCGGGCTGGTGCAGCGTGGAGGACACGATCGCGCCCAGGTTCGTGGAGCCGACCCGCACCGACAGCGCGAAGATCGCGAGCAGCAGCGTCGGCTCCACCAGGGCGAGGATCGTCATCTCCCGGCTCGCGCCCATCCCGCCGAACGCGGTGCCGGTGTCCAGCCCGGCCAACGCGAGCGCCACCGCGCCCAGCGCCAGCAAAGCCACCACCACGAACAGGTCCGCGACCGGTTCCAGCACGGACACCGTCGTCACGAACGGCGCCACCGCCGCAACCACCAGCGTCGTCGCCACCAGGACCGACGGCGCGGTCCGGAACACCGCGCCGGTGCCGCGTGGCGTGATCGCCTCCTTGCCGAACAGCTTGCGCAGATCCCGCCACGGTTGCCCGACCCCCGCGCCTGCCCGACCCTCCAGCCGCGCCCGCACCTGCCGCATCACGCCGACCAGCAGCGGCGACCCGCCCACCACGATCACCACCTGCGCCACCGCACCGAGGACGTTCACCAGGCCACCGCCAGCAGCACGAGCAGCCCGCACAGGGCGTAGAAGCCGTAGCCCAGGTACCGGTGGATGCTCCCGGTCGCCAGCCGCCGCCCGGCCCGCCCCCACGCCGCCACCGCCCGCAACACCGGCCGGTACAGCCGGTTCTCGATCCGGTCGGGCACCGCGCGCCGGTACTCCACCGCGCGCACCAGGTAGCGGGATTCCTCGTGGTGCGTCACGTCGACGCTCTGCTCCGGCCGCAGCACGTCGTCGAACACCCGTTGCAGCGGCTCGGCGAACGACGTGGCGGTGTACTCCATCCGCGCCGACATGGGCCCGCCGCCGCAGTCCCACAGCCGGGCGTCACGTCGAGCCCGCCGTGCCGCGAAAGCCCGCACCGCGCCCAGCGTGACCACCAGCGCACCGACCAACGCCAACGTCAGGATCAACGGCGACAACGCCCCCGTGACGCCGGCCAACCGCACCGTCACCACCCCGGACGCCACCGGATCACCCACACCCGACGCGACCGCCGAGGCGTTCTCCAACGCAGGCAACAAAAACGCCGGCAGCAGAGCCAACCCGACACACGCCACACCGGCCACGGCCATCCCGGCGACCATCGCGAACGGACTCTCCCGCGCGTCCGCCGCACCCGGACTCCGTGGCTTGGCAAGGAATCCGACCCCGAACGCCTTCACGAACGTCGCCACCGCCAACCCGGCCGTCAGCGCCACGGCGGCCACCGCCACCGGCATGGCGACCGCGACCGCCACCCCGCCGGCCGGCGACCCGTGGATCAACGCCTGCAACAGCAACCACTCCGACACGAACGCCGTCCCCGGCGGCAGCGCGGACGCGGCCAGCGCGCCCAACCCGAACGCCGCCGTCGTCCACGGCATCCCGGCACGCAGCCCGCCGAGCTCGTCCAGGTCACGACGTCCGGTCGCGTGCACCACCGACCCGGCGGCCAGGAACAGCAACGTCTTGAACGCACCGTGGTTCACCACATGTGCCAGCGCCGCAACCAGAGCGAGCGCCGTGAGCACCCGGTCGCCGGAGGCCGCGAACACCCCCGCCGCGCCCACACCGACCAGCACCAGCCCCATGTTCTCGGTGGTGGAATGCCCGAGCAGCCGCTTCAGATCGGTGCTCATCGCCGCCTGGAGGATCCCGTACACCGCCGACAGCGCGCCGAGCACGAGCACCACCAGCCACCACCACAGCGGACCGCCGCCGAGCAGGTCGAACCCGAGCCGCACCAGCCCGTACACGCCGAGATTCACCATGGCCGCCGACATCAGCGCGGACACGTGGCTGGGTGCCTCCGGGTGCGCCCGGGGCAGCCAGGCGTGCAGCGGCACGATGCCCGCTTTCGACGCGAAACCCGCCAGCGCCACCAGGAACACCACCGACGACAACGCGGGCGACAGCACGGCGGCACGCAACGCCGGGAACGAGTCGTCCTCGGCGTGCGCCGTCAGCACCAGCAGTCCGATCGCGACCGCCACGAATCCGAGATGGGTCATCACCGCGTACCAGCGGCCCGCCGACGCCACCTCCGGCCGTCGCCGATGGTCGGCCACCACCAACAGCAGCGACGCCAGGGCCATCAGCTCCCAGCACACCAGGAACGTGCCGACGCTCCCGGCGGCGGGCACCAGCAGCATCGCCACCACGAACAGCGGCAACACCGCCTGCGCCACCCGACCGCGCGCGTAGCCCACGGCGTACACCCCGGCGGCGACCGCGACACCGCCCGTCACCGCCACGAACAGCCCGCCCAGGGCGTCCAGCGCCAACCGGATCCCGAACAGCGGCAACAACTCCGGCCACTCGGCCGTGAACCCGTCGCCGGTCATCGCCGCGACACCGGCGACGACACCGGCCGCCCCGGTCAACGCCGTGCCCGCGCCCGCGACCCGTTTCGGCAACACCAGTGCCGCCAACGCGGTCGCCAGTCCCAGTGCCCCGGCGACACCGAGGCCCACCGAAGCGGCGTTCACCGACCGGTCAGCTTCCGCAGCCCCGCCACGATCTCCTCCGGCCGGGGCGGGCAGCCGGCGATCTCCAGGTCCACCGGCACGACGTCGTGCACCGCGCCGACCACACCGTAGGCGTCCGCGAACACCCCGCAGTTGCGCGCGCAGTCACCGACCGCCACTACCAGCTTGGGCGCCGGCACCGCCTCGAACGTCCGCCGCAGCGGCTCGGCCATGTTCCGGGTGACCACACCGGTCACCAGCAGCGCGTCGGCGTGCCGGGGCGAGGCCACCAGCCGCGCGCCGTACCGCTCCGCGTCGTGGACCGGCCCGAACGCGGACCCGATCTCCACCTCGCAGCCGTTGCACGAGCCCGCGTCCACGTGCCGGAGCTGCACCGACCCGACCGCGCCCGGCAGCGGCACCGGTTCGGCGGGCGGCGGCTCGGCCATCCGCCCGGTCCGGCGGATCCTGCGCCACAGCTTCAGCACATCGCGCTCCCGGCAGTGCGATACGGACAGGTGCGATTCGGACAGGGGCGGCCACCCCGGTCGGGGGAAGGGTTCGGGGTGGCCGCGTTCGTCACCCGGCCGGCTCCTCGTCCGACGCCGGCGCGCCGGACCCGGAGGGCACGGGGGCCTTCAGGTCTTCCAGGATCTCGACCTGGCCGGACAGCACCCCGGTCAGGATCAGCCGAGCGACCGTCAACAGCTCCGCGACGTGCGGACTCGTCAGCGAGTAGTAGACGTTGGTGCCCTCTTTGCGGGTCGTCACGAGCCCGGCCCGGCGCAGCACCGCCAACTGCTGCGACAGGTTGGCCGGCTCGATGCCGATGTCCGACAGCAGCGCGCCGACCGAGTGCTCGCGTCGGCTCAGCAGCTCCAGCACCCGGATGCGGACGGGGTGCCCGAGGGTCTTGAAGAACTCGGCCTTGAGTTGGTAGAGGGGCAGGCTCACCGCAGCCACTCCTCTCGCCACACCGGGTCGCGGGCGTCATCGCATGTCGTCATCACGACACCGATCCTCCAACCCCGACCACGGTCGCCACCACTCCACCCAAGTTCGCAAGCTTCAGTAGTTGCCAACCTTAGCAACTTCTAAAGAGTATGCATTACCCGGCCCGTCACCCGGTCACACGAACGGACTTTGGGCTGACCGGGTGGCACCGGACCCGATTCCCCCGCGGGCACGTGAGACTGGGGGTATGGGCGCCGGGGCGGACATGTCCAACGAGCTCAGCGGCACCGTGACGGGTGCGGTCGTCCAAGCGGGCACCATCCACCAGGTCGTACTGCCCCAACCGGCGGACGGCCGGCGCCCACTGCCGAGACAGCTGCCGCCGGCCGTGCGGGACTTCGCCGGCCGGCACGAACACCTGGCGATGCTCGACGTGCTGCTGCCCGCGACGGAACCCGGCGTGACGATCGTGGCGGTGGACGGCACCGCCGGCGTCGGCAAGACGACCCTCGCCGTGCGGTGGGCGCACCAGGTGCAGCACCGCTTCCCGGACGGCACGCTGTTCGCCGACCTGCGCGGGCACGGTCCGAGCAGCCCGCTCGCCCCCGCCCTGGTGCTGCCCGCGTTCCTGCTCGCCCTCGGTGTCGCGGGCGACCGCGTCCCCGCCGACCCGGACACCCAGTCGTCCCTGTACCGCTCACTGCTGTCCGGACGCCGGGTGCTGGTCGTCCTGGACAACGCCGCCACCTCCGACCAGGTCCGCCCACTGCTGCCCGCGACCGCCGGCTGCCTGGCCCTGATCACCAGCCGCACCGCCCTCACCGGGTTGCTCGTCGCGCAGGCCGCGCACCGGGTCGTCCTCGACCTGTTCACCGCGATCGAGGCGGAAACCCTGGTGCGCCGGGTCATCGGCGACGGGCGGGCCGACGCGGAGCCGGGTGCCGTCGCCGCGCTCGTCGACGGCTGTGCCCGATTACCGTTGGCGCTGCGGGTCGCCACCACCCGCATCGCCTCCCGCCCCCATGCCCGGATCGCCGACGTCGTCGCGGACATCACCGAGGAACAGGATCGGCTGGACGCCTTGAGCAACACCGGAGACGACCACAACGCGGTCCGCACCGTGTTCGACTGGTCCTACGAGCGACTGCCCGCCGACCTCGCCCGAACCTTCCGCCGGCTCGGCCTGAACCCCGGTGTCGAAGTGGACGCCCACGCCGCGGCGGCGCTGACCGCGCAGCGCACCAGGACCGCGCACCGACAGCTGGAAGCGCTCGCGGACCTGCACCTGATCGAACCGTTGGCACGCGGTCGTTTCCGGCTGCACGACCTGCTGCACGCCTACGCCGCCGACCGGGCCGCGTCCGACGACACCGAGGAGGACCGCGAGCGCGCGCTGACCGACCTGCTCACCTGGTACGCCCGGACGGCCGCCGCGGCGGACCTCCTGATCTTCCCGGGAACAGCCGTGTTCGACGTCGATCCGGGACCGACCGTCGTGCCCGTTCCCCCGTTCGACCGCACGCTCGCGTCGGCGTGGATGACCGACGAACACCTCACTCTGCTTGCGGCGCAACGACTCGCCGCCGACCACGGCCTGCACCGCAACGTCATCGCGCTGGCGGGTGCGGCAAGGTTCCTGATGCTCAAGCAGCGGGCGCTGTGGCCGGCCCGGCTGGACGCCGAATCGCTCGGGCTGGACGCCGCCGTCGCCCTCGGTGACCGTGCGGCGGAGGCGTTCCTGCTGATGCGGCGCGGCGACTCGCACCAGCGGCTGGACCGGTGGGCGGAGTCGGACACCGACCTGCGGCGGGGGCTGGAGCTGGCGCGGGAACTCGGCGACCCGGTCCGGCACCGCGAAGCCCTCACCGGCCTGGGCCGCAACCTGAAGCTCCAGCGGCGGTACCAGGAGTCGTGGGACTACTACCAGCAGGCGCTGCCGCTGGCCCGGGACGCGGGCGTGTTCGCCGAGGCGATCGTCGAGTGCAACCTCAGCCAGCTCAGCGCGGGATTGAAACGGTTCGAGCAGGCGTTGCGCCATGCCGAGCGGGAACTGGAGCTGCGGCGGCTCGTCGGCAGTCCGCACGGCGAGGCGTACGCGCTGTACGACGTGGCGGTGGCGTGGCAGGGGCTGGCGGAGCACGTTCGCGCGGTCGACTGCTGCGAACGCGCGGTCGCCCTGTACCGGGAACTTCCCGGCACGGAACAGGATCTGGCCGCCGTGCTGACGGTGCTGGCGACCTCCCGGGAGCGGTTGGACGACCTGCCGGGTGCGGTCGACGCCCTGCGGGAGGCGGTCGACATCCGCACCGGGTTGGGAGATCCGGAGGCGGACGTCCTGCGCCGCCGACTGGGTGCCGTGGTGGCACGGTCGACGGCGCAGGACGGTTGACCCTCAGCCGCAGCCCGGACACCCGACGTACGGCATCGGCGGCCCGAGCGCCCGGCTGTCCTGCAACGTGGCGAGGTTGAGCCCGAACTCGCAGTTGGTGCGCAGCGCGGGCACCCCGGTGATCAGACTCATCACGGCGTGCGCGGACAGGCTGCCCGCGATGCCCGCCGTCACCGCGTTGGCGGCCTGCGGCCGTTCGTCGCCGTGCGGTGCGGCCATGACCACGCGCGGCGGCAGCAGCGAACGGCGCAGGCGGTCCGCCGCGTAGCCGCAGTCGTAGCAGGGCCCGGTTCCCGGCCCGTACAGGCCGATGTTGATCTGCGGGCCCTTGTAGCCGCCGTGCACCCAGGCCGTTCCGGTGTCCAGGCACGCCCGGTTGGCCCACGTGCGGATCTCACGCGGCCGGTCGGCGGCGAGCAGGAGCACGTCGAACCCGACCACCAGCGTCCGCAACGCGTCCGTGCTGTCGACCGCGCGGCGTTCCCCGGTGACGTCGACGTGGACGTTGAGCGAACGCAGCCGGTCCACCGCCGCGTCGACCTTGGGCCGGCCCACATCCCGTTCCTCGAACAGGATCTGGCGGTTGAGGTTGGACACTTCGACGATGTCGGGGTCCACGCAGTGCACCTGTCCGACCCCGGACGCCACCAGCGCCAGCGCGGCGGTCGAGCCGACACCGCCGACACCGACCACGACGACCCGGGCCCGGCGCAGCAGCAGTTGCGCCTCCCAGCTCGTGACGCGCGGTGTGCGGTCCATCCACCGGAACAGCGCCCGGCTCCGCGCGTAGCGCTCCCGTTCACCCTTGCTCAACTCGTCGGGTGCGACCTCGGCCGCGTCCTCGACGTACCCGGCGCGGACCAGGTCCTCGATCGCCTCCCGCACGTCGGTCTCCGGGCGTGCGGGGAACAGTCGGACCAGGTCGACGGCGACCTGGTCCACCGTCCGTGAGCCGTCGAGGGTTTCCAGCAGCGCCCACACCCAGCCGTCGGGGTCCGCGACCTCGCTGGCGATGCCGGGCACGATCCCGCCGATCCGGATGCGGTCGTCGCCGTGGCGGACCGGCAGGTGTTCGAACTTGATCCTCGGACGGAACACGAACCCTCCTACGCCTCCGCGTCGGTACCGCTGAACGTCATCTCCTGCTCCACTTCGAGAAACTCGATCATCGTCACGCACCTCCTTCCCCACCGGTGAGCGCCCGGGAGACACCGGACGGGCAGACAGCCCCGGCAGCCGGCCGGCGGTGGGTGGAACCCGAAAGGATTCATGTTCTCCGTCCCCCGCTTCCCCCCGCGAACGCCCGTACGGCCCCGGCCGCCGGGCTCCCCCGCTGATCGCCCGATCCGTTCACTACGCACATTTGCGGCCTCCCCGACCGAATTGGCGCTACGAACAGAGCATGACGGGCGGGGTTTTCAACCGGCTGTCAACCGGAACACACGCAGCTCACCAGGGTCCGGCGACGCTCTCGAACACACCGACGACGCTCATTCACCCGTTGGCGTCAACGAACCGTCAGCCGGCTGTCATATTCGGCCGAATGAGTGCGTTGCACTCCGGCCGGGACCGGGCACACTACATTCGTGCGGCGGGGGTGGCGCTGATGGACATACGTTTCGCTATTCTTGGTCAGACCGCCTTACGGGTCGGCGGTCGCCTCGGCGTGCAGTGGGGGCCGCCGAAGTTGCGCGCGCTGCTGGCCGCGCTGCTGGTCCGACCGGGCGCACTGGTATCCGCCGACGAGTTGGCCGACTGGATCTGGGCCGAGGGCGAGCACCCGGACAACCCGCCGCAAGCGCTGTACTTGTATGTGTCGCGAATCCGTCGGACGCTGAAGGAATTCGGGGACGACATCGACATATTCGTGGACAACCGGAATTTCCGGTTGGCCGCGGACCCGTTGACGATCGACTACTTCCAATTCCAAGATCAGATCCGATTGGGCCGGGCGCACGCCCGGCGCGGCGATTCCCAGCGCGCCCTGGACACGATCGGCGCCGCGTTCCGGCTGTGGCGGCAGCGCCCGCTGACCGACGCGCAGGGCGACGCCGCCGAACTGTGGCGGCAGCAGATGCGCCGGAACGTGCTGCTGCCGGCGTTCGACTCGATGTTCCGGCTGCAACTCGCGCTCGGCGAGGCCGACGCGGTGCTGGCGAAGCTGGACGAGCTCGCCGTCGACTACCGGTCGCACTTGACGTTGTTCAAACGGCGGTTGGAGGCGCTGCACGCGCAGTCCCGGTGGGACGAGGCGACCGAGGAGTTCCTGGCGGTGCACAGGCAGCTCAGCGCCGACTTCGACGACATCGGGGCGCGTGACCTCCGCACGTTCCACGAGCGGCTCAAGGAACACGGTCCCGTTCAGGTCGCCGCGCCCTCCACCGGCACCGCGGTCGTGCCGGTGCCGAACCAACTCCCGCCGCCGGTCCCGGTGCTGGTCGGCCACGATGCGCTGCTCGCGAAACTGGACGCGGTGACCGACCGGCCGGGCCTGGTCGTGGTCGACGGCGCGGGCGGGCTCGGCAAGACCGCGCTCGTCGTCTATTGGGCGCACACCGCGCTCGACCGCTTCCCCGACGGCGTGCTGTACCTGGACCTGCACGGCTTCTCCGACGGTCCGGTCATCGAACCCGCCGCCGCCGTGGACCGGTTCCTGGAGGCGTTCGGGGTGTCCGCCGACCGGATAGCCAATCCGCAGCAGCGTGCGGCCAAACTCCAATCGTTGCTCAACGGCCGGCGTGTGCTCGTCGTGCTGGACAATGCCCGCGAAACCAGCCACGTCCAGCCGTTGCTCCCATTGCTGTCACCGGCCGTGGTGATCGTGACGAGCCGTTCGCGCCTGTCCGGTCTCGCGGTCCGTCAGGTGCCCTACTGCTTTCCCATCGTGCCGTTGGACGTCGAGCAGTCGACCCGCCTGCTGTCCGCGCACATCGGGTTTCGGGCCGAAACGAGCCCGGAGGCCGTCGCACACATGGCGAGACTGTGCCAAGGTTGGCCGATAACGCTGAAAATACTCGCACAGTACATCGCCGCACGCCCGAACGTGCCTTTGTCGTCGTTCGCCGAACAATTGGGCCGAGACATCCGTCTGCTCGATATCGGCACGGTGGGCGACGGTGCCGATCACGGCCTTCGTGCGGTATTCGCACAATCTGTCAGGGCACTCGACCAGGACACCCACAGGCTTTTCCGGACTCTCGGAACACATCCGGGTCCCGATTTCGGGGTCGGGGTCGCCGCGGCACTCTCCGACATGAGCACGCGCCGAACCCGGCTCGCACTGGACGCTCTAGTCGAGGCCAATCTGCTGGTGCAGGCGGATACTCTTGGCCGGTACACGTTCCACGACGTGGTGCGCGAATACGCGGCGGAACTCGTGGCGAGTCCGGCGGAGCGACAGGCCGCCGAGACAAGCGCACTGAATTTCTACACATACACTGCGGAAAACGCCGACCGGATAGTCTTCCCCACTCAGGCCAGGGTGCACACCCTCTCGACCGACAACCGGAAGAACGCACTTGAATTCACCGACGCGGAATCCGCCAGAAAATGGTGCGTCGAGGAGCGTCACAACCTCACCGCGATCATAAGAAGTTCCGCGGGAGCCCCACAGGCGGCACAATTGCCCCACCTGGCCGGCCAGATACTGCTGCTCCAGGGCCACACAGAAGAGGTACTGACAATTCTCCGATCCGGCCTCTCGGCAGCCGGTACGGATATCCAGGAACAGGCGAACACCCTGCACAATATTGCCCTGATCCACCTAATACGCCAGGATTTTGCCGCCGCCGAGCACCACGTGCACCTGGCTCACCTGAAGTTCGCGGAGATAGGCGACGAAACCGGAATCGCCGGATGTCTGCACACCAACGCCCGGATAAGGGTGGAGACCGGCGACATCCCAATGGGGATAGACTCCCACGAGCGCGCCCTGCGGACCGTTCGTCGAGCGGGCGAAAAGGGTATGGAGGCAGTCTTCCTGTACCGGGCGGGAGAGGCATATCAGCGCGCGACGGAATTCGAGCGAGCCGCTGCCTATTACCGCGAATCGCTGACGTTGGCCCGAGCCTTGGCCGACTCCACGATACAGGGTCGCGTACTCACCATGCTCGGCTCGCTGAGCTTCGCCCGGGAGCAGACTGCCGAAGCCCGGCGCTACCTGTCTGCCGGCCTGGTACTGCTGGAACACGCCTACGACATCGGTTTCGCCGGCACGAATTGCGGCCTACTTGCCCAGGTGGAACTGGAGTCCGGGCGATTGTTCGAGGCAACCCAATACGGCAGGCAAGCCCTTCGCCTGTGCCGACGCGTGTTCGACCCACGAGGTGAGGCCGACGCGCTCCACACTCTGGGCAGGATCTTCCGGAAAACCGCCCGCCGCGAGGCCGCGATCGAGGCGTGGGAACAGGCGGAGGCAATCTACATCGACCTGGATCCCGAACGCGCACGGCAGACCGCCCGCTCCCTGAGCGAGCTCACAACGCTGACCGTCGAACTCCCATCGGTCCGCCAAACCTCACCGATCTCACCCGGGACACGCACGGCGCACCTACAGTAAGCTTACCAGTTCGAGGTCGCCTACTGGTGCGACCCTCGCTCGGGGCTGTCCGACCACCGACAGTTGCACAATTCTTGACATCCTGATTCACTCTCATTCGAGTTGGCTTGGCATATCAACATTCTGAGGGAGTTTCAGGTTCGCATGGAGACGATCGTCGCACTGGTGTCCGTCCTTCTCATCGGCGGCTTCCCTGGCGACTCGCGCAGCGGCGAGCCGACCGAAAGCGTTTCGGTCGTGACCAGCAATGTCTGGGCCCAATCAGCGCCCCAGACCGTGTCCCGGGAGAGCAGGATTTGGGTTCAATAGCGAAAGGCCCAGGAAGGGCCGCCTGATCAGGCGAAACCTGACCCTGTCACGCTCGCGGTCATCGCCCCGGTCTGCCGGGTGCCACACGAACGGCACCGGCCCGACCGGGGCGACGCGCATTTCATTGATCATTCATCGTTCGACCACGTTGCCCCTGGGAACACGGCCGGCCGACCGCCGTGCGCGGTTGTCACACTCGGTCACAGTGCTGTCATGCGGCTGCGGACGGCTCTGCACAGTCGCCGGCGACCGTGGTGGCATGAACACACACGACGTCGTTCCCGACCGGCCGCGCGACCGCGTCCTGCTTCACCTCACCCGCCTCCTCGCCATGGCCCTGCTCCCGGTCGCGGTGCTGCGTTCACCCGGACGTGCCCGGCACACAGCCGGCCAGTGGGCGCTGGCGTGGCGGTTCCCGCAGGAGGACCTGTCCGGGCTCACCAGGGCGACGCGGACGGCGTTCACCGAGGCGCGAACCGAAGCGTTGTGGCGCCACGGCATCCTGATCGGACTGACCTCGGGCCACCGGGACGCGGACGAGCAACGCCGGCTGTTCCTGGCCGAGGTGCGCCGGGTAGGGACGCCGGAGAAGGCGCGGAAGTGGGTGTTGCCGCCCGAGGAGTCCGGTCACGTCCGGGGCACCGCGCTGGACGTCCGCCCGGTCGAAGGCGCGCGCTGGCTGGAAGAGCACGGCGCGCGCTACGACCTCTACCGCACCTACGACAACGAGTGGTGGCACTTCGAGCACGTGCCCGAGGCCGCCGGCCGGGCTCCGCGCAGGCTGCCCGACCCGGGGGCCGCGACGGTCAGCCGTTCGGCGTAACCGCTGGTATACCGTGGTCTGGAAGACATGCCCGAAAGAAACATGCCCGGCCGAACACGCCCAACGGAACGTGTGCCACGAGCGAGGAGCCCCATCGGTGTCGCGGTTGCTACTCGTCGAGGACGATGCGGTGTTGGCCGAGGCGCTGTCCCGGGCGTTGCGCGGACTCGGCCACGACGTCACCGTCGCCGCCACCGGGGAGCTGGCCCTGGCGTCCCTGCTCGACCGACGGGTGCCGACCGACCTGGTGCTGCTCGACGTGATGCTGCCCGGTGTCGACGGGTTCGAGGTGTGCCGCCGGATCCGCGCGGCCGACACCGTCCCGGTGATCCTGCTGACCGCTCGCGGTGACGCGGTGGACATCGTGGTCGGCCTGGAGTGCGGTGCCGACGACTACGTGGTGAAGCCGGTCGAGCCACGCGTGCTCGACGCGCGGGTGAAGGCGATCCTGCGGCGCGCCGTACCCGCCCGGCCACCGAAACAGAACGTGCACACCGTCGGCGACCTCGAACTCGACACCGTCGCCATGGTGGTGTCCAGGAACGGCGTCGAGCTGAACCTCACGTCCACCGAGATCCGGCTGCTGATCGAGTTCGTCGAGCACGCGGGCCAGGTCCTGAGCAGGCAGACGCTGTTGCGCCGGGTGTGGGACTACGGGTTCGCCGGCGACTCGCGGCTGGTCGACGCCGCCGTGGCCCGGCTGCGGGCGAAGATCGAGCCGGAGCCGGCGAACCCGACGCTGCTGCGGACCGTCCGGGGGTTCGGCTACCGCCTGGTCAAGCCGTGACGTGGCGGCCCGGGCTGCGGGCGAGCATCGTGCTCACCGTCGCGCTGGTCACCGTCGTCACCGCCGTCGCCATGGCGCTGACGACCTACAACCTCCAGGCCGACGGCTCCCGCCAGCGGTTCGCCGACTCCGCCCGGGTCGGTTTCGCCTCGGACGCCCAGCAGGCGCACCAGTTCCTCGTCCGGGGCAGCTCCACAGAGTCCAAAGTGGCCGGTGTCGCCGAGTACATGCGCGCCCGGCTCGGCCTCACCTGGGCGCTGGTCAACTTCACGCCGACGTCCGGCCCGGTCTCCGCCGCCTGGAAGGGGGAGTACCTCCCGGTCGAGGGCACCGACGGCGAGTACCCCGGCCAGCTGCCCGTGTCGGAGCTGAACCGGGCGCGACTGCGCGACGGCCCGCAGTACTACAACGTCGACACGCCGGACGGTCCCCAGTTGGTCATCGTCGGCGAGGTCGAGCCCGGTCTGCTGCTCGCCGAGTTCTACAGCATGCGAAAGCTCGACGCCGAACTCGCCACCCTGCGGTTCCAACTCGCCCTGGTGGCGCTGGTGATCGTCCTGCTCGGCGGCGCGCTGGGCGTCCTGGCGGCGAAGGGCATCCAGCGGCGGGTGCGCACGGCGGCCGTCGCCGCCCGCAGGTTCGGGGCGGGCGAGCTGGACACCAGGCTGCCGGTGCGGGGCAGCGACGAACTGGCCGACCTCGCCGGCTCGTTCAACGCGATGGCGCGCCGGCTCGGCGAGTCCATCGAGCAGCTGCGGCTGAAGGACGAGCAGCAGCGGCGGTTCGTCGCCGACGTGGCACACGACCTGCGGACCCCGCTGGCGTCGATGATCGCGGCAGCGGACGGCCTGCACAGCCCGGACGACGCGGACCGGGCGCGCTCGGCGGAACTGCTCGGCGCCCAGGCGCGCCGGCTCGGCTCGCTGGTGGAGGACCTGCTGGAGATGTCCCGGTTCGACGCGGGCGCGGCCGAGTTGCGGCCCGAGGTCGTGGACCTCGAAGCGCTGGTCGCGGACGCCGTGGAGCTCAGCGCGCCGGGCTCGGGCATCCCGGTCCGGCGCATCGGGAACGTCACCGTGGTCGGCGATCCCCGCCGGCTGCACACGATCATGCGCAACCTGGTGACCAACGCCGTCCGGCACGGCGCGCCGCCGGTCACCGTGACCGTGGACGGCAGTGCGCCGGACCGGGTGCGGGTGGCGGTCGCCGACTCCGGGCCCGGACTGTCCGCCGAGCTGGCCCCGTTCGTGTTCGACCGGTTCGTGCGCGGCGACCACGCCCGCAGCCAGACCGGGGGCAGCGGGCTCGGGCTGGCCATCGCGCAGGAGAACGCCCGGCTGCACGGCGGCCGGCTGGACGTCGGCAACAACAACGGCGCGGTGTTCACCCTCACCGTGCCGCGCGGCGAGCCCGGCCAGGTCGGGTGACCCGACAGGCGAGGTCCTGTCACACAGCCGTCACAGTTCACGGATCAATCACGCACATGGCAAGGGCAGCCTCGATGGCGCGGATCGCCCATCGAGGAGGACCACTTGTCAGTCGTGGAGTTTCCGGCGGTCGCCGGCGCGCGGCCCGACCCGATGCCTGCCGCCCTGGTGGCGGAGGCGTGCGTCGACCTGGCCGCCGTCGCCGACAACGTCCGGCTGGTCGCGGCGCACACCGACGCCGGGGTCATGGCCGTGGTCAAGGCCAACGGCTTCGGGCACGGCAGTGTGCGGATCGCCCGGACCGCGTTGGCGAACGGGGCGGGCTGGCTCGGGGTGACGTCCTGCGCGGAGGCGTTGGAACTGCGCGACGCCGGCCTGACCGCGCCGATCCTGTGCTGGCTGACCGCGCCGGGCCAGGACTTCCGGGCGGCGATCACGGCCGACGTGGACATCGCGGTGTCGTCGGTGCCGCACCTGCGTTCGGTCGCCGAGGACGCGGGGCGGCTCGGGGTGCCGGCGGCGGTGCAGCTCAAGGCAGACACCGGCATGTCCCGCAACGGGGCGCGCCCCGACGACTGGCGTGAGCTGGTCGCGGTCGCGCGCGACGGCGAACGTCGGGGCACGGTGCTGGTCCGGGGAATCTGGTCGCACCTCTCGCACGCCGACCGGCAGGCACATCCCGTTGTCGCCCAACAGGTTCGACTGTTCGAGGAGATGGTCGAACAGGCTTGTGACGCCGGGTTGGACCCCGAACTGCTGCACCTGGCGAACTCGGCGGCGGCGCTCGGCCACCCCGGGACCCACTACGATCTGGTTCGCGCAGGAGTGGCGGTCTACGGCGTCGAACCCATGGCGGACCGGACGTTCGGGCTGCGTCCGGCCATGACGTTGCGGGCCCGGCTGGTCAACACGAAACAGGCCCCCTCGGGCACCGGAGTGTCCTACGGGCACCGGTACACGACCTCCGGGGCGGGCACGCTCGCGTTGGTGCCACTGGGTTTCGCCGACGGCGTGCCCAGGGCGGCGAGCGACCGCGCCGAGGTGTGGATCGACGGCGGGCGGTACCCGGTGGCCGGGTTGATCGGCATGGACCAGTTCGTGGTGGACGTGGGCGGCGGCCGGGTGGGCATCGGGGACGAAGTGGTGCTGTTCGGACCGGGTGACCGCGGCGAGCCCACCGTCCTGGACTGGGCGCGGTGGGCCGGCACGAACCCGCACGAGATCCTGACCAGGATCGGCGACCGCGTGCCGCGCCGCTACGTCCGGACGACGGAGGCGACCCGTGGCTGAGTCACGAGTGACGATCGCGGTGCTCTTCGGTGGCCGCAACAGCGAGCACGAGGTTTCCTGCCAGTCGGCACAGGGCGTGCTGTCCGCGCTCGACCCGGCGCGCTACGACGTCGTTCCGGTCAGGATCACCAAAGCGGGCCGCTGGCAGATCGGCGACCGAGACCTCGGCGTCTTCGCCGCACTGGACGCACTCCGCGCGGTCGACGTGGTGTTCCCCCTGCTGCACGGCCCGTTCGGCGAGGACGGGACCGTGCAGGCGGCCCTGGAGTCCCAGGGGACCCGGTACGTCGGCAACGGCGTTCTGGCGAGTGCCGTCGGCATGGACAAGGAGTACACGAAGAAACTCCTGGCCGACAACGGGATCAAGGTGGCGGAGTCGGTCGTGCTGCGCTCGGCGGCGCACTCCGTGTCCGACCGCGAGCGGGAAGGTCTGGGGCTCCCGGTGTTCGTGAAGCCCGCCCGTGCCGGTTCGAGCATCGGGGTGTCCAAAGTGGACAGTTGGGATCGGTTGGCCGCGGCGATGCGCAAGGCACGGGAGGCCGACTCGAAAGTGCTGGTGGAACAGGCGGTGCCGGGACGGGAGATCGATCTCGGCGTCCTGGAGTACCCGGACGGCAGCCTCGCGGTGAGCCCACCGCTGGAGATCGGCTTCAGCGGACGGGACCTCTTCGACTTCGAGGCGAAATACCGCGACCAGGGCACGGTCTTCACCGTTCCGGCACCGCTGCCCGAACCGCTCCACGCCCGGCTGCGCGACCTGTCCGTGGCGGCGTTCCGCGCGCTGGGCTGCCGTGGCCTGCTGCGGGTCGACTTCCTGCTCGACCGCGACGGCGAGCCGGTGGTCAACGAGGTGAACACGATGCCGGGGTTCACCGGCGCGTCCCAGTACCCGAGGATGTGGCAGGCGGCGGGCATCGGCTACGGGCAACTGCTCGACATCCTGGTCGAGACCGCGCTGAACGCCCCACTCACCACCCGATGGGAGCCGCGCCGGCGCTGAACCGACGGCGGTCGGCGGGCTCCACCGCCAGCACGTGGTGCGCCCACGGCCCGAGTGACACGAACAACCCCTCGGCGGCCAGCTCGTCACCGTCACGGTGGAAGGTCACGTCACGCAGCACGTCGGTCATCCGCCACGACCGACCCGCCGGATCGGGCCACGGCACCGGAACCCGGGCCTGCGCCGGCGTGTCGGAGAAGTTCACCACCACCAGGTGACGGACCGAGTCGGCGTTCCACGACCAGGCGAACAGGTTGCGGTGCGTCGGGTTGTCCGGCCAGCCGCGCGGTTCCAGCAGCCGCCACCTGCCGCGGCGGGCGTCCGCCGCGGCCGACAGCAGGGGCGCGAACCAGCGGCCCCGGTCCACGTCGGGAGGGGCGGCGGGCGG
>CBHFOL010000112.1:0-21693 GCA_965995405.1 uncultured Saccharothrix sp. | reverse complement strand
TCACCCAGCTCGACATCGAGATGAGCTTCGTCGAGCAGGACGACGTCATCGCGCTCGCCGAGAAGATCCTGGGCGGCCTGTGGCGTGACCTCGCCGGCTACGAGATCGCGCAGCCCATCCGGCGGATGACCTACGCCGACGCGATGGCCAAGTACGGCACCGACAAGCCCGACCTGCGGTTCGGCCTGGAGTTGACCGAGCTGACCGAGTACTTCCGCGAGACCCCGTTCCGGGTGTTCCAGGCCCCGTACGTGGGCGCGGTCGTCATGCCCGGCGGCGCGGACCAGCCCCGGCGCACGCTCGACGCGTGGCAGGAGTGGGCCAAGCAGCGTGGTGCGCGTGGCCTCGCGTACGTCCTGATCGGTGAGGACGGCACGCTCGGCGGCCCGGTCGCCAAGAACCTGTCCGACGCCGAGCGGGACGGGCTGGCGGCGGCGGTCGGCGCGAAGCCGGGTGACTGCGTGTTCTTCGGCGCGGGCGAGCCGGACGGCGCGCGGGCGCTGCTGGGTGCCGCGCGGGTCGAGATCGCGCACCGGATCGGGCTGATCGAAGAGGGTTCCTGGTCGTTCGTCTGGGTCGTGGACGCGCCGATGTTCGAGGCCGTGGACAAGATCGGCGACGACATCGCCGTCGGGTCCGGGCAGTGGACGGCGCTGCACCACGCGTTCACCTCGCCGAACGCCGAGTGGATCGACAAGTTCGACACCGACCCGGGCAACGCGCTGGCCTACGCCTACGACATCGTCTGCAACGGCAACGAGATCGGCGGCGGGTCCATCCGTATCCACCGGGCGGACGTGCAGCAGAAGGTCTTCGAGATCATGGGCATCGGGGCGGAGGAGGCGAAGGAGAAGTTCGGGTTCCTGCTCGACGCCTTCAAGTACGGCGCTCCGCCGCACGGCGGCATCGCGTTCGGCTGGGACCGGATCACGATGCTGCTGGCCGGCGCGGAGTCCATCCGTGAGGTCATCGCGTTCCCGAAGTCCGGTGGCGGCTACGACCCGCTGACCGCCGCGCCCGCGCCCATCACGGCGCAGCAGCGCAAGGAGGCCGGCGTGGACGCCAAGCCGCAGGAGCCCAAGGGCCAGGAGTCCAAGGGCTGAGTTCCGATGTGACGCTTCGGCCCCGCACATGGCGTGCGGGGCCGATGTCGTTTCAGATCAGGTCGTCAAACTCGCCGGCCTTGACGCCGAGGACGAAGGCGCGCAGTTCGGCTCGGGTGTAGTGGACGACCGGGCTTGCGTCGCCCAGCGTGGAGTTGCGGACCGCGACGCCGCCGCTCGGCAGCTCCGCGACCTCCACGCACTCACCGCCGCTCGTGTCGCCCGTGCTGAACGAACTCTTGCGCCACCGGAGATTGCTCGTATCCGCCATCGCCTGCTCACTGGTTGGTGGGTTACCGGGCGGCCTAGAACGCCGTCGCTCGGGCGGTCAGATCAGGTCGTCAAACTCGCCGGCCTTGACGCCGAGGACGAAGGCGCGTAGCTCGGCTCGGGTGTAGTGGACGACCGGGCTTGCGTCGCCCAGCGTGGAGTTGCGGACCGCGACGCCGCCTTCGGGCAGCTCCGCGATCTCGACGCACTCACCGCCGTTCGTCTCGCCCGTGCTGAACGAACTCTTGCGCCACCGGAGATTGCTCATTTCCGCCATCGCCCTCTCACTGCCAGGTGGGACTACCGGGCGGCCTCGAACGCTGCCGCAGCATCCAGTACTAGCGCCCGAGACCCTTGGAGGTCCAGCGCTGCCACCCGACGTCGGTCCCACGCGGCCCGGTATGGCTCGGTCGCGGTCCGATCGCGGTAGAACGCCTCCGGTCCGGACACCATGACCACGTCGCCGGATGGCCCGTTGGCGAACCGGAGCAGGTTGAAGTTGGCGTCCATCGCGGGGAAGGCTCCGGCGGAGATCGGCAGGATCTGCATCTCGACGTTGGGCAGCTCGCACAGGGCAGTCAGGTGCAGGAGTTGATCGCACATCACGGCAGGGCCGCCGACCGGCAACCGCAGCGCGAACTCGTGCATGATCACCCGCACCATCGGCGGGTTGGGCTTGGTGATCACGTTTTGGCGTGCCTTGCGCATCTTCACCAGTTCCTCGACGCGACGACCGGACAGCAGGTCGCCGTTTCGCCGCCACAGCTCACGCATGTACGCCTCGGTCTGGCCGTACGTGGGTACGAGTCCGGTGGTGACCACCAGGATCTCGGCCGCGTCCCGCTCCAACTCCAGGAAAGCCTTGGCCTTCACCGGCACGAACATCGGGAACTCGCCGTGTCTGGTCCTGGCGCGGGCTTCCTTCGCCAACTCCAGCAGCATGGCCAACTCCTTGTCGGCCACGCCGTACGTCCCGGCCAGCGTCTCGATCTCGGTCCGTTTCCACTTGTACGTACCGGCTTCCTTGCGCGACAACGTCGATCCGGTGATGCCGATGAGCGCCGCCGCGTCATCCCGGTCGATGCCCGCCTCCTTGCGGATACCGCGCATCGCGGCACCGAGCTGGCGGCGTTGGCTGATCGCGCTCTCGTTGCTGTCGTCCATCGTCACGGCGGGTCCTCCCAGTTCGTCCGGTGACGACACTCTATGCTGCGTGCTCACTACCTGTGTACTTCACACAGGACAGATTCACCCGATTGATTACGGCGGCAAAAGGCGCGTGCGTGCTCTACTGATGTGGCGCTGAAGCGCACACCACAGGGCCTTATGTCAGCGGGAATTCCGATTGGATGCCCGCTAGAAGGCTCGCGCCTTTTACTGCTCAAACGATGATCAACGGAGGATGCCGTGATGAGCTGGGACGGCAGAACGGGCGTCATTTCCTCGATCGGCCTGTCCGTCGGCCGATCCGAGCCGATTCGGCTGCTGACCGGCAGTGAGGGCGTCACCACACTGCTGATCGGCGAGTCGATCGACATCGGACTCCGCGACGTGCACGTGCGAGCCCTACTCGACCAAGTGCCCCGGGCACTGGCAGACCGCGCCTACTACGACCAGACCGACGTGACGATCACTGCGGCGGCCGACGCGTGCGACAACGCCGAGGACCTGCTCGACAGCGTGCTCGCCCAAGCGCGAAAGGCGGCCGAGGCCGGTGCTAAGGAAAAAGCAGCCAAAGCGCGCGCGGCAGCCGAAGCGGCGAGGGCTTCCGTCGGACGGCTCGGCGGCCTGATCGACGCCCTGGGCGAAGCGATGGTCCAGGCGGACAGCGACCTGGGCGACGCGGCACGGGCGGGGCAGGTCGCGGAGATCGCAGCCGGAGGTTGAGGCGACACCGGCCCGGAACGTTCCGGGTGGGTGCGGGAGCGGTCCCCGGCACGGTCAGGCACAGTTGTGGCATGTTGCATCTGCGTGTCGTATGCCCGGTCGACTCCACGGACCAGGTGTTGGCCACGCTCAAGGAGCACCCCGGCGTCACGCACGTCGTCCTGTTCCCCGGCGCGGCCATCGAACCGGCCGGTGACGTGGTCGAAGCCGACCTCGCCCGCGAAGCCACCGACGAGGTCGTCGCGGCCCTGTGCGCACTGGGTATCGACCACACCGGCGGCGTGACGCTGGAGCAGATCGACACCGCCCTGTCCGACGCGGCCGACCGGGCCGAGGAAGCCGCACCGGGCGAAGGCGCGGACGCCGTCGTCTGGGAAGAGCTGATCTCCCGCACGGGGGAGGAATCACGGCTCAACGTCACGTTCCTCTCCTTCCTCACCATCGCCTGCCTGCTGGCGGCGGTGGGTGTGGTGACCAACTCGCCCGTCACGATCGTCGGCGCGATGGTCGTCGGACCCGAGTTCGGTCCGCTGGCGGCGATCGCCGTCGGCCTGGTCCTGCGCCGCTGGGACCTGGTGCGGCGGGCCGGTCTGGCGCTGGCGGTCGGGTTCCCGGTGGCGATGCTGATCACGTTCGGCGGCGCGGTCATCGGCTCGTACACCGAACTGTTCGACCGGAACATGGTGCTCTCCGCCCACCAGGTGGACTTCGTGTTCCAGGTCGGGCCGTTCTCGCTGATCGTGGCACTCCTCGCGGGTGCGGCGGGGATGCTGTCGATGACGTCGGCCAAGTCGGCGGCGCTGGTCGGGGTGTTCATCTCGGTGACGACCGTGCCCGCCGCCGGCTATGCGGCGATCGCGGCCGTCCTGGGGGAATGGGCTATTTGCGGCAGCTCGGTGCTCCAGTTGGTGGTCAACCTCACCGGGATCGTCGCAGCCGCCGCGTTGGTGCTGGCCTTGCGCAATCGCCACCGCCGGCGCCGTGACCTGGGGCGACCGCTGTCCAACGGTTGACGTTCACGGTTGTTCCCAACCCGTGGGAACGGTATGGCAACAAGCGGAATTGGTTGCAGTATCGACAAATGGTGGTCGAACCATGCATATGAGCACTACCGTCACGGTGCCCGGACGGGTTCTGTCAGGTCGGTGGCCACCGGGGTAGGGTCGGAGGGGATGAGCGTGGAGATCACCGCCGGCCCAGCGGACATCGACGACGCGGCCCACTCCGACCTGCTCGCGGCGGTGGCTGCCGCCGAATCCGTGCTGAGTGGGCGATTCGGCGCGCCGGTCCGGCTGGCCGACCCCGAACGGCTCGGCGGCGCCGGCCGGTCCGTGGTGGTCCGGGTGCGGGTGGCGGCGACGCCGTTCTCGCTGCCCCGGACGCTCGTGGTGAAGCGCTACCCGTCGGCGGTGGCCGACCGGGACCCGTTCGCGCACGAAGTGGTGTCGCACAAGCTGCTCACCGCACTGCCCGGCGAGGACCGGCTGACGCCCGAACTCGTCGCCCAGGACAACGGCAAGCGCCTGGTCGTCCTGGAGGACCTGGGCAAGGCTCCCCGGCTCGCGGAGAAACTGCTCGGCCCGGACGCCCGCGCCGCCGAACGCGGCCTGCTGTCGTGGGCGCACGCCATGGGCCGGCTGCACGCCACCACGGCGGGCCGGGACGCGGACTTCGACGCGCTGATGCGGCGGCAGGGCAGCCAGTGCTGTGCCGACCCGATCGCGGTCGACGTGCACGCCGCGTTGGCCGGTTTGCCGCAGCTGTTGGTTGAATCGTTGGAAGTCGACACGCCGTCCGCCGTGCTGGAGTTCGCCGAACGGGCGGTGCGCGGGTTCGGCACTTCGCGCCGGCGCGCGTTCAGCCCGTCCACGTCCTGCCCGGACAACCACCTGGTGACCAGCAAGGGCGTGCGGTTCCTGGACTTCGAGGGCGGCTGCGTCCGGGACATCGTGTTCGACGCGGCGTGCCTGCGGGTGCCGTTCCCGTCCTGCTGGTGCGCCTACGGGCTGCCCGCCGGGATGTCCGAGGCGATGGTGGCGGCGTGGCGGGCCGAGGTCGGCTCGGTGTGGCCGGACCTGGACGACGACGCGGTGTTCCTGCCCCGGCTGCTGGAGTCGCAGCTGCTGTGGGTGTGGCTGGCCACCTGGCGCGGGCTGCCGGGTCTGGGTTCGGCGCTGCCGTCCGGGCACCGCCGGCTCGACTCGCCGCCGCGCGGCACCGTGCTCACCTCGCGGTGGGTGCGGCTGCGGTCGGACGCGCTGGCGCTGGGCGTGAAGCCGGTCGCGGCGCACGCCGAGGCGGTGATCTCGGCGCTGGTGTCCCGGCTCGGGGAGCAGGCCGCGGAACTGCCGCTGTACCCGGCATTCCGGTAGCGTTCCGCCGGCTGTTCCCGGGTGGACACATCGCTGCGCCATGGTCGTCTGGTGGCCAATGCGGTGCGAAGCCTGGTGGTCCTGGGTGACTCGACGACGGTCGGGGTAGGCGACCCGGTCCGTGGTGGGTGGCGGGGCGTGGGTCCGCTGCTCGCGGCGTCTTTTCCGGAGGCGCGCTACCTGAACCCGTCGTTCCCCGGCGCGCGGGTGGCGTCGGTCCGGTTCGACCAGTTGCCGGCCGCGCTGCGGGCCAAGCCGGACGCGGCGGTGCTGTTGGTGGGCATGAACGACACGCTGCGCTCCGATTTCGACACCGTCCAGTTGCACGAGGACCTGGACGCGATCGTCGGCGAGCTGGTGGCGGCGGGCTCGACCGTGGTGACCGTGCGGTTCCACGACCACGGCCGGGTGTTCCGGATGCCGGGGGCGTTGCGGCGCGCGCTGTCCGCGCGGATCACCGAGCTGAACGAGGTCATCGACGCGGTCGTGCGGCGGCACGGCGTCGGGTGCGTCGACCTGAACCTGATGGCCGGCGCGTACTCGTTGGAGACGTGGGCGGTGGACCGGCTGCACCCGTCCGAGCTGGGGCACCGCCGGCTGGCGCAGGCGTTCGCGAACCGGTTGGCGGAACAGGGTTGCGAGATCGTGCAGCCGGTCAGCCAGGTGTGCAGCGGCGGCATCCGGATCACCCCGCTGCACCACGCGGCGTGGCTGGTGTTCAAGGGCATCCCGTGGCTCTGGAAGCGGGGCCGGGACTTCCTGCCCTTCGCGGCGGCCGTCATGTACCGGTCGTGGGTCGGCCAGGCGGAACGCGGGGCGGCGGCCGAAGCGCACCGCCCCGTCGAGGCGTACCGACGTCCTAGCTGAGCCGGTAGACGGTCGAATCGCCGATCGTCATCGGCTCGTAGTTCGCCGCGACCCAGTCGCCGATCTCGCTGTTGCCGCCCATCGTCCGGCCCCTGGACACGTAGTAGCCGATCCGGCCGTCCCGCACGTACTGCTGGAACTCCGCCAACGTCGGCGCGGGGTCGCCGCCGCTCCAGCCGCCGATGCCGATGACCGCCTTGCCGCTGGCCAACGACAGCCCGGCGGCACCCTGCGCGCTGACCGTGGCGGCGGCCCACGTGCCGGTGGTGGCCTTGAGCAATTCGGTCAGCTCGTCCGAAACATCCTCTTCGCCCATCGCCCGCGCCATCCCGCCGCCTTCGCCGTACTCGGCGGGACCGGACATCGGGATGGAACCGCCGTGCGGGGTGGACGCCGTGGCCACACCGAACGCCGCCGACGACAGCAGCGCGGTGACGACGGCGAGCGCGGCCGTCCGCTTCACGCCCATCAGGATCGCCGTCGTCACCACGATGGTCGAAACCAGTACCGCCCAACGGATCCACGGCTGCCATTCGGGGAACCTGTTCAACAGCACGAAACCCCAGAAACCGGACGCGGCGACCATCACCGCCAGCGACGCACGCACCGGCAGGTGGGCCCGTCCCCGCCACATCTCCCGCCCCGCGATGGCCACGACCGCCGCCACACCGGGCGCGACGGCCACCGTGTAGTACGGGTGCGTGATGCCGCTCATGTAGCTGAACACCACGCCGTTGACCAGGATCCACAGGCCCCACAACAACAACGCGGCACGCGTCCGGTCGGTGCGCGGCGCGCGGCGCGTGAACCATAGTCCGGCCGGCACGCCGACGATCGCGGCGGGCAGCAGCCACGAGATCTCCGCGCCCATGCTCGCGCCGAACAGCCGCGCGGCACCGGTCTCGCCGCCGAAGCCGAGGTTCCCATCGGCCCCGCCGACCATCGTCCCGCCACCGCCGCGCCCGCCGCCGAAGATCCGGCCGAGACCGTTGTAGCCCATGGCCAACTGCCACAGCGAGTCGTTCGTGGAACCACCGATGTACGGCCGGGATTCGGTCGGCCACAACTCGACCAGCGCGATGAACCAGCCCGCCGACACGACCACCGCGACGCCCGCGCCCAGCAGGTGCAGGAACCGCCGAACCAACGTCGTCGGCGCGGCCACCAGGTACGCCACCGCGAACGCGGGCAGCACCAGGAACGCCTGCCCCATCTTGGTCAGGAACGCGAACCCGATCGCCACACCGGCCAGCGCGAGCCACTTCCACGACGCTTTTTCCAGTGCTCGCACGGTGCAGTACGCGCCCGCCACCATCAGCAGCATCAGCAGCGCGTCCGGCAGGTTGAACCGGAACATCAGCACCGCCACCGGGGTCAGCGCCAGCGCCGCGCCCGCGAGCAGCCCGGCCACCGCGCCGGACGTGCGCTTCACCGTGGCGTACAACAACCACACGGCGAGCACGCCCTCGATCGCCTGCGGCGCAAGGGCCGTCCAGGACGAGAAGCCGAAGACCCGGGCGAACAGCCCGCTCACCCACAGCGCGGCGGGCGGCTTGTCGACCGTGACGACACCGCCCGCGTCCAGGCCGCCGAACAGCCACGCCGTCCAGCTCTGCGCGCCGGCCTGGGTCGCGGCGGAGTAGTAGCTGTTGCCCCAGCCGGAATCGGTGAGGCCCCACAGGTACAGCACCGCCGTGCCCGCGAGCAGCACGACCAGCGCCGGCATGGTCCAGCGCGGTCCCGGCTTCGGCGGGACGGGGGTGGGGGAGGGCGCGGTGAGGGTGGCAGTCATGAGGTGGACTCCAGGTTTCGGAAGACCCAGTTGCGCAGCAACAGGAATCGCAGGACGGTGGCGAGCAGGTTCGCGCCCACGACGGCGGCCAGCTCGGCCGTGCCGCCGGGGTCGGAGAAGTGGTGCAGGAGGGCGAGCGAGCCGCTGGTCAGGGCCAGCCCCAGCCCGAACACGACCAGGCCCTCGAACTGGTGGCGGCCCGCGCCCCGGCTGCCCCGCACGCCGAACGTGAAGCGCCGGTTGGCCGCGGTGTTGGCGATGGCCGTCACCAACAGCGCCACCAGGTTGGCACCTTGCGCGCCCAAACCGTTGCGCAGCAACACGAACAGCAACAGGTAGGCCAGCGTGCTGGCGACGCCGACCGTGGCGAACCGGACCAGCTGCCGGAACAACCCCCTGGGTACACCGGGTGTCACCGGTTCCAGGGGCGCACGTCCCAACTGAGCCCGCAGTTCGCCGATCGGGATACGCCCGGTCAGCAGCGCACGCGCAACCCGTGCCACACCTTTGAGATCGGCAATGGCGGTGGACACGAGGTCGACCCGGCTGTCCGGGTCGTCCACCCAGTCGACCGGCACCTCGTGGATGCGCGCGCCGACCCGTTCGGCGAGCACCAGCAGCTCGGTGTCGAAGAACCACCCGGTGTCTTCCACGTGGGGGAGCAGCCGCCGGGCGACGTCCGCGCGGATCGCCTTGAAGCCGCACTGGGCATCGGAGAACCGGGTGGCGAGCGCACCGCGCAGGATCAGGTTGTAGCAACGGGAGATGAACTCCCGCTTGGGCCCGCGCACCACCCGCGCGCCCCGCGCGAGCCGGCTGCCGATCGCCAGGTCCGAATGGCCGGAGATCAGCGGCGCGACCAGCGGAGCGAGCGCGGCCAGGTCGGTGGACAGGTCGACGTCCATGTAGGCCAACACCTGCGCGTCGGAGGCCGACCACACCACGGAAAGCGCCCGGCCACGCCCTTTCTCCGTCAGGTGCACCGCGACCACGTTCGCGAACTCGCCCGCCAGCCCGTCGGCGACCGACCGCGTGCCGTCCGTGCTGGCGTTGTCGGCGATCGTGATCCGGAAGCGGTAGGGGAAGGTCCGGGTCAGTTCGGCGTGCAGTCTGCGCACGCACGGCGCGAGGTCGCGCTCCTCGTTGTACACGGGGACCACCACGTCGAGCACAGGGGACGTCGTGAGCGTCGCAAGTGTCATGCCCTGAGCCTCGAAGGCTTCGCTGGGTGGCTCGTGTGTCATCGCTGTGCGCCCGCTGTGAGGTCGTAGACATCGACCCCGTCCACGGTGACGGCGTCGAAGTTGTCCTGCACCCACTCCGTGATCCGCTCGGACGCATCACTCCCCGTCTCGGCGGGCATCCCCGCACCACCCACAAAGAAGTGAATCTGTCCACTTCGGACAAACTCCTGGAACTCCGCCAACGTGGGCGCGGGATCAGTGCCGTTGAACCCCCCAACCGCCATCACCGGCACCCCGGCACCCAACTGGTACCCCGCCGCATTGTTGGACCCCACAGCCGCCGCAGCCCACCGATACCGCCCACTGTTGCCCTGCAACAACGCAACCAACTCGGCACCAGGCGTAGGCGCGCTCAGCAACCCACCCCCACCACGACCGCCACCGGGCCCGATCAACACCACACCGTTACGGCCCCGCAGCCCGTCCTCCGGCCCCGCACTGGGAATGGCCCCGGAATGCGGCGTCGCCGCCGTGGCCACGGAGTACGCCCCCGGCCCGAGCAACGCCGCCACCACCGCCACCGGCACCACGACCACCGCAGGCGCGACGGAAGCAAGGAACACCCCAACTGCCGCCAGCAACCCCAGGATCAGCACGGCGGTAGCCAGCCCGGCAGACCACCCCAGCAACAGCAGGTAGCACTGCAACGCCGTCACCGCCAACGCCCCGGAAAGCGCCGCCGCGGCAACAGGTTCGTTCCGCCGACGCCACAAGGCCACAGCGCCGATCCCGATGATCGCCCCGATCGCCGGCGCAAGCGCAACGGTGTAGTAGGCGTGGATGATCCCGTTCATGAAGCTGAACACCGCAGCGGTGACGACCAGCCACCCGCCCCACAACGCCAACCCGACCCGCTGCCACCGCCCGGCCGCCCAAAACCCCGCGATCAACAACACCACAGCGGTAGGCAACAGCCACGCGATCTGACTGCCCATCTCCGCCCCGAGCAGCCGGCTCCACCCAGTGGACCCCCACCCACGCCCGCCGCCGACACTGCCGACCTCGTCACCGCTCAGCCGCCCGAACCCGTTGTACCCCAACGTAAGTTCCAAAACGCTGTTCCCCTGAGACCCCCCGACATACGGCCGTGCCCCGGCAGGCACCAGCTCCACCGCAAGCACCCACCACCCACCCGCGACAACCATCGCCCCAAACGCCGCAACAAGATGCAAAACCTTCCGGCTGAAGGACGCCCGCGCGGCCCACAGGTAGACCAGCCCGAACGCAGGCAACACCAGGAACGCCTGGAGCATCTTCGTCAGGAACCCGAACCCGACAGCCACCCCCGCCAGCGCCAACCACTTCCACGACGCCCGCTCAACCGCACGCACCGTGCAGTAGGCGCCCGCGACCAGCAACAACACCAACAACGCATCCGGGTTGTTGAACCGGAACATCAACACCGCAACGGGCGTCAACGCCAACACCGCACCCGCGATCAACCCGGCCGCCGCGCCACCCACCCGCCGTACGGCGGCGTACAGCAACCAGACACTCGCCACACCCATCAGGGCCTGCGGAACCAGGATGCTCCACGCGTTGACGCCGAACAGCCGCGCCGACAACCCCATGACCCACACCGAGGCCGGCGTCTTGTCGACGGTGATCGAGCCGGCCGAGTCGGTAGCACCGAAGAACCAGGCCGACCAACTCTCCGCACCCGCCTGCGCGGCGGCCGAGTAGTAGGCGTTGGCCCACCCCGAATCACCCAACCGCCACAGGTACAACAAGGCGGTACCGGCCAGCAACAGCACCAGGGGAAGTCGCGCTCGCATAGACGGAGCCAACTACCCGCCCCTGGGCACCTCTTGTGCCTCGCCTGTGAGCAACCTGTGCGTGCTCAGCCAGGCAGGCGCACCGAGAACCGTGTGTCGCCGGCCCGACTCTCGACCTCGACCTCACCACCGTGCGCAGCCACCACGGCAGCCACGATCGACAGCCCCAACCCGGTACTACCGGCAGCCCGCGACCGCGAGTTGTCCCCCCGCGCGAACCGCTCGAACACCTCCGCCTGCAACTCCGCAGGCACCCCGGGCCCGTCGTCGGCAACCGTCAACACGACGTCCCCACCCCGACGCACCAACGAGGTAGTCACCGTCGTCCCGCCTGGTGTGTGAACCCGGGCGTTGGACAACAGGTTCACCAACACCTGCTGCAACTTGTGCTGATCCCCGCTCACCACCACCGGCTCCGGCGGCAGCTCCAACCGCCAGTCGTGATCAGGCCCGGCGATCCGCGCATCGCTCACACAATCCACAACCACCCGCGACAGGTCGACCGGGTCCCGGGCCAACGGCCGCCCGGCGTCCAACCGCGCCAACAGCAACAGATCCTCGACCAGCGACGTCATCCGAACCGCCTCGGACTCCACCCGCCGCATGGCGTGCGCGATCTGCTCCGGCACCTCGTCGGACGTACGCCGCGTCAGCTCCGCATACCCTCGAATCGCGGCCAGGGGAGTCCGCAGCTCATGACTGGCATCCGCGACGAACTGCCGAACCCGGGTCTCACTGGCATGTCGGGCGGCCAACGCATCACCGACGTGGTCCAGCATCCGGTTCAACGCCAACGCGACCTGCCCGACCTCGGTGTCACCATCCGCGTCCACCTCGGGCACCCGCTCGGCCAACGCGACTTCCCCTTGGTGCAACGGCAACTCCGCCACCCGCCCGGCCGTCGCGGCCACCCGTTCCAAGGGGCGCAACGTCTTCCGGATGATCAATGCCCCGGCCAGCGAAACGGCCACCAGCCCGGCCAGCGCCACCCCGCCGACGACGAACCCCAACTGCAACACGGTGGAATCCACCTCGGCCAACGGCAACCCGGTGATCACCACGGTCCCGTCGGGAACCTGCACCGCGTACACCCGGTAGTCGCCGAACTCGGGCCCCAGGTGGACACTGTGCGCCTTGGCATCGGGCCGAACCGACGAAAGCGCCGTCAACCCAACCTGCGGAATGCTCTCCGGATCGTCCCCCTCAAGCGGAACCCTGGCTCCGCCGGTGCTGTCCGGACGGATGATCGCCACCAACGTCCCCGGCCCGAACCCGGACCGGTCCAACACACGCGGTGGCGGCGGAAACCCCGGCATCGGCGGCCCGCCGCGCTCCACCCGTGCCACGGCCTCGTACAGCTGTTTGTCCAGACGCCCGACCAGGAACTCCCGCAACGCGAACACCGTGACGATCCCGATGCCGGCGCAGACGATCGCGATGAGCACCACCTGCTCCGCGATCAGCCTGGTGCGCAGGGACCACCGCCTAGGGTGCAGGCTTGAGGACATAGCCCGCGCCCCGCATCGTGTGGATCATCGGCGCGCGCCCGGCGTCGATCTTCTTGCGCAGGTAGGAGATGTACAGCTCCACGATGTTCGCCTGCCCCCCGAAGTCGTAGCTCCAGACCCGGTCCAGGATCTGCGCCTTGCTCAACACCCGCCGGGGGTTGCGCATCAGGAACCGCAGCAACTCGAACTCGGTGGCCGTCAACTCGACGGAGACCCCACCCCGCCGAACCTCACGAGTCTCCTCGTCCAACACCAGATCCCCCACCACCAACTCACTACCGGCGGAAGCCTCGGCGACCCCCGCCCGTCGCAACAACCCCCGCAACCGCAACACGACCTCTTCAAGCGAGAACGGCTTGGTGACGTAGTCGTCCCCACCGGCCGTCAACCCCGCGATGCGATCTTCGACGGCATCCTTGGCAGTAAGGAACAAAACCGGCAACCCCGCAGCCTCGGCCCGCAACCGCCGCAACACCTCAAGCCCGTCGAAGTCCGGCAACATCACGTCCAGGACAACGACATCAGGCCGGAACTCCCGGGCGACCCGGACCGCGGACGAGCCGTCCAACGCGGTCCGAACCTCCCACTTCTCCATGCGCAGAGCCATGGACATCAACTCGGCCAATGTGGACTCGTCGTCGACGACGAGCACCCGAACGGCCCCGCCGTCGGCCCGCCGGACCTCAGGAGACTTCACCACCCGCATACCCCAATCGTCCACACCCCCTTGAGCCCACCCTGTGCCGAACCTGTGTACCACCTGTGAACCCACCCGGCAGACCAACGCACACCAAACCCAGCCGACACCAGCACACCCCGGCAGTGCGCGCGCAGCGCGCATACCCGGCCCGCTTTGGCACTTCCGTCATCCTTGGCGGCCGGCCCCGCGGCGAGCGTCGCTCGTGATCTTTGAAACACAGCCCGCCCCCAACGCCCGCACAGCCGACACACAGGCTCACCCGACAACGTGACCCCATGACTACCGAAACCGAGAACCCGACCTGGGGCGAAGCACCGCCGCCCGAGGCCGCTCCCGGACCACAATGGTCCGGCCGCAAGATCGTCATCGCGGTCGCGATCGCGGTGGGCATCGCCGCTGCGGGTGCCGGCGTCATCTACGCCGCGAGCAACTCCGAGGCTGCCCAGCAGGGCATGGGCGGCCCACGCGGCTACGGCGGCCCCGGCATGATGATCATGGGCCCGGGACCGTTCGGGGACACCGCGCACGGCGAGTTCCAGAACGGCGAGATCACCGAGGTGAACGACTCCTCGATCACGGTCAAGAGCCCCGACGGCTTCACCAAGACCTACCGGGTCGACGGCGACACCCGGGTCAACGGCACCCAGTCCGGCGTGAGCGGCCTGGCGAAGGGCGACACCGTCACGCTGGTCGCCAACACCGACGGCACCGCCACCTCCATCATGGAAGGCGACGTCGCCGGCAAGCGCCCCGACAACGGCCGCCGGCAAGGGGACGGCCAAGGTCAACCACCAGGCGGCCAGGGACAACCACCCACCCGCTAGCCCCAGACGGCCGGTGCTCTCGGCGGCCAACGGAACAGGCACCCGCCGAGTGCACCGCGGTCACAATCCCGCCGACAGTGCCCGTGGCCCTGCCAACCCGCCAACCCCAGTGATCATCGGATGATCCTCTCCGACGCGATCACCCCGAACCCGGACGTCCCGACCCGACAGACCTGTCCCGCGAGCGACGACTAGAGGTGGCGCAACCCCTGTAGGACCCGCTCCATCAGCACCATGTTGGGCCCGCCGCCACCCGTCTCCTGGTGCACGGCCACCACGCCCATCGAAATCAGGTCGCTCAACAGCACCCGCACCACACCCAACGGCAACGACAGCAGCGCCGACACCTCGGCCACCGAGCGCGGATACGCGCACAGCTCCACGATGGAGCGCCGCTCCGGCGCGGGGTCCCGCATGGCGATGGCGATCCCGTGCTCCTCCAACGAGACCAGCGTCTCCAGCCGGAGGTCGTAACTGGACGACGTCCGGCCGCCGGTCCACGCGTACGGTCGGACCAACGATCCGGTCCACGCGATCTCGGGTTCCGGTTCGGACGTCGTCGCCACCCGTCCATCATGGTCGAAGTTCCTGCTGAACGGCGCGGTTTCGCCCAAGACTCCTTCGGCACCACTCCGCCCCGGCCACCCGCCACCCCGCCCCTGGCCACCCACCACTCCACCCCGGCCACCCACAGCCGCGCGACCCGGACTGGGGGATGATGGGACGATGCGCATCCGCGAGGTGGAGATCACCGACGACATGATCCGACTCGGCCAGTTCCTCAAGCTGGCCGGCCTGGCGGACAACGGCGCACACGCCCGCGAGTTGGTCGAGGACGGCGAGGTCACCGTCAACGGCCGCGAAGAGCTCCGCCGAGGCGCGCAGCTGCACGACGGCGACGTGGTCGCGGTGGGCACGGAGAAGGCACGCCTGGTCGCCAACCGTTAGCGTCACAACGGCTTCCGCGAACCCACCCCGGGACTCTTCAGCAAACCTTCAGCTTCCCGCGCCCACCCCACCCCGGTCTCACCGAGGCGGCGACCCCTGCACCCGGTACGCCCACTCCTCATGCCAGCAGTGCGGGTAAACCCCACGCTGGAAGTAGGCCCGCACCCCGTCGATCGGTGCCCGCTCCCGGTCGTGGTACAGCAGCCAGTACGGCAGCACCGTCGCCACCACCCAGTTGAGCAGCACCAACGGCAGGTAGCACGGCCCGAACAGCCGAGCCTGGAACACGTGCACCGCCTCGTGCTCGTCGACGCCCATCCCCACACCGGCCTGCACCGGCCCGACCGTGGTCGCGAACCCCTTGATCACCCCGTCACGCAACCCGATCGTCCCCCGGTGCCGGCTGAACCCGCGATCCACCGAGTTCCCACGCCCCAACGCCCACAACCACAAGAGGACACCCGACGCGGTGTTGGGCAGACTCCACGTGAAGTCAATCACCCCCAGCCCGACCCCCGCGCAGAACGCGGGTACAGCCGGGTGTGCCACGCCCATCCCCCGTGCAGGGCACTCAACACCCCGCCAACCGCCGGCACGACCAGCATCCGCTCATTGTCACCCCCGGACGTGAACTGGGTCACTCGCGTTCCGTCTACCGGAGGCAACCATTTGTGTCCGGTGACAGGAAGTGGCCGGACCGTTGCGCCGAATAGTCGCTTCCGGTCTGTGAATGGGTGACGACCGGGTGCCACCCCGCACCCTGTTCGGCTTAGGGCCGTTGGACCCTTTTTGGACGCTTCCGGTTCCGTTTCGACCTCGGTCGAAAACACCCTGTAACGGGCGGCGTCCCAGATTCGATGCATGTGCCCGCGCGCGCGTGCGCACCCCCGCCCACGCCCGACTGTCCACCCACTGGCCACTGTGGACGACGCCCACCACGCCCATCAGGACTTATTCCCGACGCCGGATTGGTAACCGCACGTCACACACTCGTACTCGTGTGTGCACGGTCGCGTGGCGTCGCGAATCCCGGCCGGGGAAGCTGTTCACTGTGTGTGTAACGCGCCGCCCTGGCCTGACGAATGACGGATTGCACGAGGCGATAAAACGCCGACCGCACATTTGCCGAACACACCACACGCGGGTCCGTCGGGGATGCCCTGCGATGTTGCACGTCCGAACCGGCCCAACCGGGGGAGCACAGCGATGAGCGAGCAGGTCCAACCCACGCGACGCAGACCGGTCGCGGGGGTGGCGACGACCAACCGCACCACCCATCCCACCGTCAACGGCTGGGAACCCGCCTACCGCTACGGCGTCATCGCGGCCGACGTCGTGTGCACAGTCCTGGTCGTGGTGTTGGCCGGCGCCGTTCTCTCGGCGAACCACATCGCCTACGGCCCGCTGCCGCTGCTCGCCCTGGAGGCGGTCACGGTGGCGGTCGTGGTCGGATCGCTGTTCCTGAACCGGGTCTGGAACACCACCGTGCTCGGGCAGGGCGCGGAGGAGTTCCGCCGGCTCGGCCGGGGGCTGGTCGGGTCGGTCGTCGCGCTGGGTCTGGGCGCGCTGGCCGCCGGAATGCCCGGCGCACGCCTGTGGGTCTTCCTGGTCGGACCGGCCATCGCTCTCGTGGCGTTCCCGGTCCGCTACGCGCTGCGCAGGCCGCTGCACCGGGCGCGCGGTGAGGGCAAGTGCCTGCTGCCGGTGCTGGCGGCGGGCAATGTGGACACCGTCAAGGACCTGATCTCCCGCACCCGGCGCGCGCCGCACCTCGGGTGGCGGGTGGACGCGGTGTGCACTGTGGACGGACGCGCCGAGATCGGCGTCGAGCTGGACGGCATCCCGGTCGTGGGCCGGTTCGGGGAGCTGGCCGAGCAGGTCCGCCGGGGCGGTTACCGGATCGTCGCGGTCACCCCGGACGCCTACTGGACGCCCCGCCGGCTCCAGCAGCTGGCGTGGGACCTGGAGGGCACCGGCACCGAGATGGTCGTCGCGCCCGCCCTGATGGACTTCGCCGGCCCCCGCCTGCACGTGACCGGTGTGTTGGGCATGCCGTTGCTGCGGGTGAGCGAGCCGTCGTTCACCGGGTTCCGCCGGGTCATCAAGGCGATGGTGGACAAGATCGGTTCGGCGCTGCTGGTCTTCCTGCTGTCGCCGGTGCTGCTCGCGGTCGCGGTGGCGATCATGGTCGACAGCAAGGGCCCGGTGCTCTACAAGCAGCGCCGGGTGGGCAAGGACGGCAAGCCGTTCACGATCGTCAAGTTCCGCACCATGGTCACCAACGCCGACGCGCTGCGGGCGCAGCTTGAGCAGGTGAACGAGGGCGCGGGCGTGCTGTTCAAGATGAAGCGCGACCCCCGGGTCACCGCGGTCGGCCGCTTCCTGCGCCGCTACTCGATGGACGAGCTGCCGCAGCTCTTCAACGTGCTCGCCGGCTCGATGTCGCTGGTCGGCCCCCGGCCGCCGCTGCCCGAGGAGAG
Source organism: uncultured Saccharothrix sp. (assembly GCA_965995405.1). GTDB lineage: Bacteria > Actinomycetota > Actinomycetes > Mycobacteriales > Pseudonocardiaceae > Actinosynnema. Next base: position 3,923 of record CBHFOL010000112.1, on the reverse strand, counting down.
CGCCAAGTACGCACCCGACGTGCGCCGCCGCCTGTTGGTCAAGCCCGGCCTCACCGGCCTGTGGCAGGTCTCCGGGCGCAGCGACCTGTCGTGGGAGGAATCCGTCCGGCTGGACCTGCGCTACGTCGAGGACTGGTCACTGGCTTTGGACGCGTTGATCTTGTGGAAGACCTTCCGGGCCGTTTTCGGCGGTCAGGGGGCCTACTGATGACCCGCCGACGTACGTCTCCCAGCGGAGGCGGCGACAAGGAGAGCGAGATGGACCAGCCGATCGGCATCGCCGTGATCGGCGCCGGCTACTGGGGACCGAACCTGGTGCGCAACGCCCAGGCCACCCCCGGGCTGAAGCTGCGCTACCTGTGCGACCTGGACACCGAACGCGCCCGCCGGGTGCTCGGCGACTACTCCACCGTGCTGGTGTCGGGGGTGCTGGACGACGTGCTGGCCGACCCCGCCGTGGACGCGGTCGCGATCGCCACACCGGCCGCCACCCACCTGCCGGTCGCCCTGGCGGCGCTCCGCGCGGGCAAGCACGTGCTGGTGGAGAAGCCGCTGGCAGCGGGCTACGCGGAGGGCCTGGAGCTGGTGCGGGAGGCAGAGGCGCGCGGGCTGACGTTGATGCTCGACCACACCTTCGTCTACACGCCGACCGTGCAGCACCTGCGGCAGCTGGTGCGCTCCGGCGAGATCGGCACCGTGCAGTACCTGGACTCGGTGCGGGTCAACCTCGGCCTGGTGCAGCGGGACGTGGACGTGTTCTGGGACCTCGCGCCGCACGACCTGTCCATCTTCGACGCGATCCTGCCCGACGGCGTGCGCGTGACGCGGGTGTCCGCGCACGGCTCGGACCCGATCGGCGCGGGCCGGGCGTGCATCGGCCACCTGACGCTGGAGCTGTCCGACGGCGTGCTGGCCCACGTGCACGTGAACTGGCTGTCCCCGACCAAGATCCGCACCATGATCGTCGGCGGTTCGCGCCGCACCGTGGTGTGGGACGACCTGAACGTGGTGCAGCGGCTGTCCGTGCACGACCGGGGCGCGGACGTGATCGACGGCCGTGAGGAGCGCGCCCAGGCGATCGTGTCCTACCGTCGTGGTGACACCGTCGCCCCGGCACTGCCCGAACGCGAGGCGCTGCGCGGCGTGATGGCCGAGTTCGCCGCCTCGATCACGGAGAAGCGCGCACCGCTCACCGACGGTTGGTCGGGTCTGCGGGTGCTGGCCATCCTGGAAGCCGCGTCGGCGAGCCTGGCGGCCGGCGGGGAGTTTGTCACGGTGCGGTCCATCGGGCCCGCGAATCTGGAAGAGGCGGTTGCATGACTGGGGTAGCGGCCCCGAAGCAGGGGATGGACATCACGGTCACGCCGACCGAGATCGAGGGCGTGTTCGTGGTCCAGCCGGAGTGGTTCGAGGACGAGCGCGGCTTCTTCTTCGAGTCCTACAGCAAGCGCCGCTGGGAACAGCACGGCCTGCACCTGGACTTCGTGCAGGACAACCACTCCCGGTCGTCGAAGGGCGTGCTGCGCGGCTTCCACTTCCAGAACGGCCTGGCCCCGCAGCACCGGCTGGTCCGCTGCACGGTCGGCGCGATCTGGGACGTGGTGGTGGACATCCGGGTCGGCTCGCCGACGTTCGGCAAGTGGTTCGGCATCGAGCTGTCCGCGACCAACCGCACCCAGCTGCTGATGGGCCCGGAGTTCGCGCACGGCTTCGCGGTGCTCTCCGACATCGCCGAGGTGCAGTACAAGACGACCGGCTTCCACAACCCGGCGGCCGAGGGCCTGCTGGCGTGGAACGACCCGGACGTCAACGTGCCGTGGCCGATCGAGGACCCCACCCTGTCCGCCAAGGACAGCACGAACCCCAGCCTGGCGACCTACCTGGAGAACCCGGCGTTCCACTATGGAGAATCAGCGTGAACCTGCGTGACGCACGTGTCCTGATCACCGGCGGTGCGGGCCTGATCGGCTCGACCATCGCCGACCAGCTGCTCGACGAGGGCGTCGCCGAGATCGTCGTGCTGGACAACCTGGTGCGCGGCCGGCGGGAGAACCTGGCCGGGCCGCTGGCCGCCGGCAAGGTGCGGTTCGTGGAGGGCGACCTCCGCGACGTGGCCACCGTGAAGTCCACTGTGGACGGTGTCGACCTGGTGTTCCACCAGGGTGCCATCCGGATCACGCAGTGCGCCGAGGAGCCCCGGCTGGCGCACGACGTGCTGGCCACCGGCACGTTCAACGTGCTGGAGGCGGCCGTCGAGGCGAAGGTGACCAAGGTCGTCGCCGCGTCCTCCGCGTCGGTGTACGGCCTGGCCGAGGTGTTCCCGACCGAGGAGAACCACCACACCTACGCCAACCGCACGCTCTACGGCGCGGCGAAGGTCTACAACGAGGGCCTGCTCCGCAGTTTCAACGAGATGTACGGCCTGGGCTACGTGGGCCTGCGCTACTTCAACGTGTACGGCCCGCGCATGGACGTGTTCGGCGTGTACACCGAGGTCCTGGTGCGCTGGATGGAGCGCATCGCCGCCGGCACCCCGCCGCTGATCCTGGGCGACGGCAGCCAGACCATGGACTTCGTCTACATCTCCGACATCGCCCGCGCGAACGTGCTGGCCGCGAAGTCGGACGTGTCCGACGAGGTGTTCAACGTGGCGTCCGGCACCGAGACGAGCCTCGCCGAGCTGGCCGACGCGCTGCTGGAGGTCATGGGCCGCACCGACCTCAGGCCCGAGCACGGCCCGGAGCGCAAGGTCAACGCCGTGCCCCGCCGGCTGGCGAGCACCGAAGCCGCCCGCACGAAGCTGGGCTTCGAGGCCACGGTCTCCCTCCACGAAGGACTCAAGAACCTGGTCGAGTGGTGGCGAGTCGAGACCGCCGCGGGCAACCCCAATCTCCAAGGAGCAAAGGCATGATCCCGATCACCCGCCTCTACGTCGGCCAGGAAGAGGCCGACGCCGCCGCCGAAGCGGTGCTGTCCGGGTGGCTGTCGGTCGGCCCGCGCGCGGCGAAGTTCGAGGAGCTGGTGGCCGAGCAGGTCGGCGCTAAGTACGCGGTGGCCGTGAACAGCGCGACCACCGGCCTGCACCTGGCGCTCGCCGCGCTGGGCATCGGCCCCGGCGACGAGGTGATCTGCCCGTCGTTCACGTTCATCGCGACGCCGAACTCCATCCGCTACACGGGGGCCACCCCGGTGTTCGCGGAGATCGACGAGCGCACCTACAACATCGACCCGGCGCACGTCGAGCAGCTGATCACCCCGCGCACCAAGGCGATCATGCCCGCGTCCCAGATCGGTCTCCCGGCCGACCTGCACGCGCTGCGCGAGATCGCGCGCAAGCACAACCTGCACCTGGTGGAGGACGCCGCGCCCGCGTACGGCGCGACGATCGACGGTGTCCGGCTGGGCACCATCAGCGACATCACCGTGTTCTCCTTCGACGCCCGCAAGATCCTCACCACGGGTGAGGGCGGTGTCGTCACCACCGACGACGCCGAGGTGGCGGCGAAGCTGAAGGCGCTGCGCGCGCACGCGGCCTCGATCTCCACGCTGGCCCGGCACACGTCGACGGCGGTGATCTCGGAGAGCTACGACGAGGTCGGCTTCAACTACAAGATGACCGACATCCAGGCGGCGGTCGGCGTGGTGCAGCTCGGGAAGCTGGACCACGTGGTGAAGACGCGCCGCGCCCTGGCCGCCCGCTACGACGAACTGCTGGCGGGCAACGAATCCCTGATCCTGCCGCACGAGCCGGCCGGATTCGGGCACGTGTACCAGTCGTACCTGGTGCGGTTGACGAACCACACCCGGATCGACGTGATGAACGCGATGGCCCAGCGCGGTGTCGCCACCCGCCGGATCACCGCGTGCCACCTGGAGCCCGTGTACCACGCGGGCGACGCCACCCCGTCGCTGCCGGTGACGGA
>CBHFOL010000111.1:0-22168 GCA_965995405.1 uncultured Saccharothrix sp. | reverse complement strand
CCGTCCCGGGCCAGCCGCAGTGCGGTGGCCCGGCCGATGCCCCGGCTGGAACCGGTGACGAGCGCGATCCTGCCGGCCAGATCACCCATACTGCCTGTCTCCCGTTTTCGTGGGCTCGCCGAACCAGCGGCGCAGCGCGGTTTCCAGGTCGGTGCCGTCCGTGTCGGTCCAGGCGACGTGCCCGTCCGGGCGGAGCAGCATCGCGGTGAGGCCGTCGGCTCGGGCCTCGGTCCGGAGTACTCGGTCCGCCCACGGTGCGACGGTTTGTTTGAGGCTCGCGGACATGTCCACCAGCACGCCACGGGCGGACCGGAGCAACTCGGCCGTGCTGGTGCCGTTGTCGAACTTCGTTGGTGGGACACGCATACCGAGCAACGGGTGCTCGCCCGGCCCGGCGTCGTACCGCACGTCCAGGCCGCTGATCATCCCGGCCAGGTACCGGCGGACCGGCTCGAACCGGAGCAGTTCGGCCAGCACGGACCGGACCGGGTCGACGTCGCCCGCCCCGAGCAGCACGTGTGCCTGCGCCCGGATGTTGTCCAGCACGCGCTGTCCCACGGGATGACGTTCGTCGTGGTAGGTGTCCAGCAACGTGGCGGGCGCGTGGCCGGCCACCGTGGCGGCGAGCTTCCACCCGAGGTTCGCGGCGTCCTGGAGACCGAGGTTCAGTGCCTGGCCGCCGACCGGCATCTGCACGTGGGCCGCGTCGCCCGCGAGCAGGACCCGCCGGTCCCGGTAAGCTGCCGCCTGCCTGCTGGTGTCGTCGAAGGCGTTGACCCACAACGGTTCGCCGCTGCGGACGTCCTCGCCGGTGACCTCCGACCACAGCTCGGCGATCCGCGCGAACTCCGGATCCCCCGCGCGGTCGGCGGGTGGTTCGCCGAACCGGTGGACCATCAGCCTGGTCACCCCGTCCGGCCGGCGGGCCGACACGGCGAGGCCGCCGGGCAGCCGCTGGAACCGGCGGTCGGGGACGTCGATGCCGGCCACGTCGGCGCGCAGCATCTCCCGGCCCGCCGCCGTGCCGGGGAACGCGAACCCGGCCAGCCGCCGCACGGTGCTCCGCTCGCCGTCACAGCCGACCAGGTAGGACGCCCGCAACCGGACCGGCCCACCGGGACCGGTCAGGTGCGCCTCGACGTGGTCGTCCTGGACCAGGCCGGTCAGCTCGTGGTCGCGGCGGATGTCGGCACCGAGGCCGATGGCCCACTCCGCCAGCAGTTCCTCGGTGCGGGTCTGCGGCACCTTCCAGATGCCCGCGTACGGACTCGGCAGGCCGCCGAGGTCGAGCGGGATCCCGCCGAAGTGGCCCTTCGCGTCCCACGGCGGGGTGCCCAGCGGCTCCAGCAGGCCGCGCTGGTCGAACAGTTCCATCGTGCGGGCGTGCAGCGTCGAGGCACGTGACTCGGTGGTCGGCCGGGCCAGCCGTTCGACCACCACGACCTCGGCCCCGCCGAGCCGCAGCTCGCCGGCCAGCAGCAGCCCGACCGGACCCGCACCGACGACGATGACGTGGGTGTCCATGTCCCTCGCAATTTTCTTGGCACGCGTTTCAGGGCTCGTGAAGTCAGCGCTGCGAGGCGGAAGCACGCAGTTCGGCGTACTGCTTGGCGTGCCCGAGCGTGGCGAGGCTGTTGGCGCTCAACGCCTGCTGCGCGAACGTCTTCGCCTCGGCCAGACCGACACCCTCGCCGAGGACGGCGGCGACCTGCCCGGCGTTGATCACGATGGTGTGCTGCGAGGTGGCGGTGGTGACCCCCGCCCCGTCCTCCTCGAACAGCCAGTAGCCGGTGTGCAGCGCCAGCAACGGCGGCAGAGTGACCTGCTTGTAGTGGATCCGGTCCGGCAGGCACACCCGGAACGACTTGGTCGTGTGGGTCGAGCCGTCCTTCGCCCGGGTGTCCATCTCCAGCTCCTGCAACCCCGGCGTCTCCTCCGTGCAGGACACGCGGATCACGTGGGGGAGCCGTTCCTCCCAACGCCCGGCCTCGTTGATGAAGTCGTAGACGTCCTTGGCCGACCCGTTGATCCGGACCTTGTCCTCGAACGCCACCGTCCGTTCCGCGTCCAGGCTCAGCTCGATGTTGTCCTTGAGCGCGGCCAACTCCGACCGGCTGTTGCGGTCGACGGCCAGGTCGATCCAGGCCAGCGACTCCGGGTCGTCGTCGATCGCCCGGAAGTCGTGCAGCAGCCGGACCAGCGACTCGTCGGCCGACACCGGCACGATCAGCCAGGCGCCGCCCATCGACGCCACCGGCGGGCTGGAGACCTCCTGGCGGAAGTCGATGCGCAGCGCCGCCGGGTCCAGCGTGCGGCGCGACGTCCAGCTCTTGGGCTGTCCGTTGGCGGTGGCCCAGATCCGGATGCGTTCCTCCGTGCCGTCCCCTTCGAGGTGGTCGACGTGGATGGTCGGCGGGAAGATCTGCGGCCAGTTCCGCACCTGCGCGATCAGCCGGTAGATGTCGGCGGCCGGCGCGCGCACCGCCACCTCGTGGTGGACGTGGCGGGTGTTCTCCTGCTGCGACAAGACCTTCGACCTCCTCTAGAAGTTCCCGAGACCGCCGCAGACGTTGATCGCCTGTGCGGTGATGGACGCTGCGGTGTCGGAGGCCAGGTAGCCGACCAGCCCGGCCACCTCCTCGGGCGTGGAGTAGCGGCCGAGCGGGATCTTGGCCTGGAACTTCTCCAGGATCGCCTGCTCGGTGGTGCCGTAGAACGCCGCGTACCGGTCGCGGACCCCTTGTGCCATCGGGGTTTCCACGTAACCGGGGCAGACCGCGTTCACGGTGATCCCGGTCGGCGCGAGCTCGTTGCCCAGGGCCTTGGTGAAGCCGACGACACCGTGCTTGGACGCCGAGTACGGCGCGCCGAGCACCACACCCTGCTTGCCCGCGGTGGAAGCGACGTTGACGATCCGGCCCCGGCTCTTCGCCCGCATTCCGCCCGTGGTCAGCACTTCCCGGGTCATCCGGAACACGCTGGTGAGGTTCGTGTTCAGCACGTCGAACCACAGCTCGTCCGGGATGTCGGCGGTGACGCCGCCACCCGTGCGCCCGGCGTTGTTCACCAGCACGTCGACCGGGCCGAACCGGTCGACGGCCGCCCGTACGAAGGCCCGGATCTGTTCCCCGTCGGTGACGTCGCACTGCACGCCGTCGGCCTCGATGCCCTCGTCGCGCAACTGCCCGACGGTCGACTCGACGCCGTCGGGCTTGCGTGCGCACAGGAACACCCGGTGGCCTTGCGCGCCAAGCGTTTTCGCCACGGCCAGCCCGATGCCACTGGTCGCACCGGTCACCAGGGCGACCCGCTTCTCCTCGGTGGACACGTCCCCATCTCCTTCTGTGAGTTCGGCCGAGGCCAGTGGCCGGGTCATGCCGGGGTACCGGCCGCCAGGCGCTCGTTGACGAGATCGAGGAACGTGCCGGGGGTGTCTGCGGCGGCGAGGGCGTCGTCCTCGAACCGCACGCCGTACTCGCGCTGGATCCGGTTGACCGCTTCCAGCAGCGCGAGCGAGTCGTACCCGAGCTCCTCGAACGCGACGTTCAGGACGTCACCGCTCAGGTCGATGCCCTCGTCGGCACCCGCCGCGTCGAGCAGGATCCGCTTGAGGTCGTCCAGGGTCACACGCTTGTCGGCCATGGCTGTTTCCCTTCGAGGGTTTCGTTGTGCTTCGAGCGACGCGGGTTCAGGCTGCCCGGGTTCAGGTGGCTCGGACGACGACGGCGGAGTTGAAGCCGCCGTGCCCCCGGGCGATGACCAGCGCGGTGGTCGCGGAGACGCTCCTGGGCTCGGTGACGAGGTCCAGTCCGTAGCCGGGAGCGGGGGAGACGTTGGTGGTCGCGGGGATCACCGAGTCCCGGATGGACAGCAGCGCGGTGGCCACGTCGAGCGCCCCCGCGCCGGAGTTCAGCCGCCCGGTCATCGTCTTCGGCGCGGTCACCGGCACCGCCTCACGGCCGAACACGTCGGTGATCGCGTCGGCCTCCACCTGGTCGAGCTCCGGGATCGCCGCCGCGTCGGCGAACACCACGTCGACGTCGGCGGGCGCGATGTCCGCGTCCTGCAACGCGAGTTCGACGGCACGGCGCAGCGCGGGCGGCCGTCCGCTGCCCGGCCGTGGGTCGAAGGTCGAGCCGTAGCCGGCGATCTCCCCGTAGACCCGGGCTCCACGAGCCCTGGCCGCCTCGCCGTCCTCGACGACGAGCAGCGCCCCGCCCTCACCCGGCACGTGGCCGCAGGCGGCGGCGTCGAACGGCAGGTACGCCCGGCACGGATCCTCGCTGGTGCTCAGCCGGCCACCGGCCAGGTGCGCCACCCAGCCCCACGAGCAGAGCGACGAGTCGACGGCCCCGGCGAGCATCAGCGGGGTGCCCTTGCGGATCTGCCGGCGGGCCTGCGCGAGCGCGTCCAGCCCGCCCGCCTGGTCGCTGACCACCACGCCGCTCGGCCCGCGCATCCCGTTGTGGATCGACAGCTGGCCGCTGTTCACCGCGTAGAACCAGGCGAACGACTGGTAGGCGCTGACGTGCTGGTGGCCCTTGCCCCACATGTTCCGCAGCTCGCGCTCACCGAACTCGTAGCCCCCGGCCGAACTCGCCGTCATGACGCCCATGGCGAAGTCCGGCCAGTCCGCCGGCCGCACGCCCGCGTCGGCCAGCGCCCAGTCCCCGGCGACGAGGCTGAGCCGGGTCATGTGGTCGGTCTGCGGCAGCATCCGGCTGGACAGGTGGTCCGCCGGCACGAACCCCTTGACCTCGCCGGCCAGCCGGGCCGGGTAGCGCTCCGGGTCGAAGCGGGTCAGCCGGCCCAGCCCGGTGCGGCCGGCCTTCGTCGCGGCCCAGAACTCGTCGGTGCCCAGCCCGTTGGGCGCGACCACGGCGATTCCGGTCACCACCGGGCTCATGGCAGCCTCCGCAGCACCATGGCGCTCTGGAAGCCGCCGAACCCGCTGCCGACCGTCAACACCGCGTCGGTCCGCCATTCCCGTGCCGTGACCGGGACGTAGTCCAGGTCGCACTCGGGATCCGGGTGGTGCAGGTTCGCGGTGGGCGGCACCACGTTGTTCCCGATCGCCAGCACCGAGGCGACGATCTCGATCGACCCGATCGCGCCGAGCGAGTGGCCGATCATCGATTTGATGGAGCTGACCGGCGTCCGGTACGCGTGGTCGCCCAGGGTGTGCTTGAACGCGGCCGTCTCGTGCCGGTCGTTCTGCTTGGTGCCCGAGCCGTGCGCGTTGACGTAGTGGATGTCCTCGGCGTCGATCCTGGCCTCGGCCATCGCCACCCGGATGGCCTCGGCCATCTCCTTGCCGTCCGGGCGCAACCCGGTCATGTGGTAGGCGTTGGACCTGGTGGCGTAGCCGGCGACCTCGGCGTGGACGTGCGCGCCCCGCCGCTTCGCGCTCTCCAACTCCTCCAGCACCAGCACGGCCGCGCCCTCGGCCAGCACGAACCCGTTGCGGGTCGCGTCGAACGGCCGGGAGGCGTGCTCGGGGTCGTCGTTGCGCGGAGTGGTGGCCTTGATCGCGTCGAAGCAGGCCACCGTGATGGGCGAGATCGGCGCGTCGGTCGCACCCGCGACCATGACGTCGGCGGAGCCCTCCCGGATCAGGTCGGCGGCGTAGCCGACCGCGTCGATCCCGGACGTGCAGCCGGTCGACACGACCGTCACCGGGCCCTCCGCCCCGACCCGCCACGCCGTCTCGGCCGCGAACGAGCTGGGCACGAAGTGGTCGTAGAGGTGCGGCACCGTGTAGCCGTGGTCCACGAGTTCGAGCCGGCCGTCGTCGCTGACCACCCGGTACTCGCTTTCGAGGCTCATCGTCGCGCCCACCGCGCTGCCGATGGTCACCCCGGTCCGGCTCGGGTCGACCCGGGCGAACTCCAGACCGCTGTCGGAGACGGCCTCGGCCGCGGCTGCCACCACGAGCTGGGCCGCGCGGTCCATCCGCCGGATCTCCTGCGGGCCGAGCCCGTGGGCCTCGGGGACGAAGTCGATCTGGGCGGCCACCTGGGAACGGAACGGGCTCGGGTCGAAGAACGTCAGCGGCCGGGTCGCGGTGCGGCCCTCGCTGAGCAGACTCCAGAAGTCCTTGACGCCGATCCCGCCTGGCGCCAGCACGCCGATACCCGTGATGACAACTCGACGCCCCATCAGGCGTCACCTCCCGATCTGGATTCTCGGCCGGAGCGGCGGTCAGGCAGGTGGCGCCCAGCGGTAGAAGCGGCTCGCCATCGCGTCGGCGGGGGAGCGCCACGTCTCCGGGTCGTACGGCGCGATGAACGGGCGCAGGTTCGCGCTGATGCCCTGGAACAACGGGTGCGACCGGGCCTCCTCGATCCCCTCGTGGCCGTCCGCGCCGTCGAAGTCCTGGAGGTGGAAGTACAGGCCCTGGTACCGGAACAGCTCGCGCCGCCGGGTGCCCATCCGCTGCGGCATCCCGGTGGCGTCGAACTCGGCGAACAGCCGGGCCACTTCCTGCGCGCACTCGGGTTGCATCCGCGCCACGATCAACGTGCTGTGCATGTGTTCCCCTTACGTGGTTTCCGTGGGCTGCGCGCCCGGGTCGGCCAGCCGGTCGAGTCCCGCCTGCCAGACCGGCCAGGCGGGTTTGCCGGGCGGCGGCAGCAGAGTGAGCACCCGGCTGTGTCCGGCCCGGACGGACGGCAGTCGGCGGGCCGTGGTGGACAGCCCGTTGCCCGGCCCCGCTTCGACGAACGTGAACGCGCCGTCGGCGGGCAGACCGGCCAGGGCGGGCCAGAACAGCACCGGCTCGCACATCAGGCGGGCCCAGAAGGCCGGGTCGACGGCCTCACCGGGCTCGACCAGGCGGGCCGTGCGCGCGGACAGGACCGGGATCCGGGGCTCGTTCAGCCGCTCGGCGGCGATGGCCTTCTCGAACTCCCTGGCGGCTTCTTCGAGCACCGGAGAGTGGAACGGCTGCATACTGCGCACCCGGCGGCTGGTCAGCTCCGCCGCCTCGGCCGCCCGTTCGGCCAGCAGCAGCTCCGGTTCCGCGCCGGCCAGGATCGTCTGGGCGGGCCCGTTGACCGCGCCGATCGCCAGACCGCGCGCGGCCCAGGCGGGTTCGATCAGGTCGGCGACCCGGTCCGGTGTCGCCGCGACAGCCAACATGCCGCCCGCCGGAGCGCCGGCCAGGGACGCGGACCTGCCACGCAGGATGCGTGCCGCAGCCGGCAGGTCGTACACCCCGGCCAAGGCCGCCGCAGCCAGTTCGCCGACGCTGTGCCCGAGCAGCAACGCGGGGCGGAAGCCGCGTTCCTCCAGCACCCGGCCGATCGCGTAGCCGATGGCGAACAGCAGCGGTTGCGCCCGTGGCCCGTCGTCGATCGGGACGTCCGGGGTGTCGCTGAGCCAGTCGTCCCGCAGCCGGCCGCCCTCGGGGCCCATGCCGGCGAAGAACTCGTCCATGACCTCGGCGAAGACCGGCTCGCGTTGGTAGAGCGGGACCGCCATCCCCTGGTACTGCGATCCCTGGCCGGGTAACAGCAGGACGATCTGTCGGGTCATCGCAAGCCCTCTCCCGTGCGGTCGCGAGTGGGACGGGGCGTGCTCACCCCACCCATGGCGGTGTTTCGAGGACCTCGACCACCGCGCAGGACCAGCTGAAGCCCGCGCCGACGCCGACCAGCAGGCACGTGCTGCCCGGCCCGGCGGCGCCGGTGGTGACGAGGTGGTCGAAGCCGGCGAACTGGTCTCCCGCCCCCAGGTGGCCGACCGTGCGGCTCCACGGCCACGTCGTCCGCTCGGGGTCGAGGTCGAACTTGCCGAAGTAGCCGGCCGCGAGCCGCCGGTAACCCAGGTGCGGCAGCACGAACCAGTCGATGTCGGCGAGGTCCAGCCCGGCGGCGGCCAGCGCCTGCTTGACCGCCTCCCGCTGCCCGGCGGCGAGGTGGGACACCGCGAAGGACTTGCCCACCTCGCCGATGAACTCGTCCTTGCACGCCTCCAGGTCCACCCGGTCACGGTGGCTGAACGGGACCGGTCCGAAAGGGACGGTGCCGCGGTGCATCCCCTCCAGCTCCGGCCGGGACACCGTCGCCAGGCTGCGCACCCGGGCGAAGCCCCGTCGCCGGGAGAGGACCAGCGCGGTGCCGCCGTCGGCGTAGACGGTGCCGGGATCGCTGCGCCAGCGGTCGAAGCCGGGCGCGCGGAACCAGTCGCCGGACGTCAGCAGGGCGGCCGTGCGGGACGGATCGGCCCGCAGGTAGGCGGTCGCCAGCTCCATCGCCGCCATGCCGCCGTTCGACACCTGTCCGATCTGCATCGCCGGGCAGTGGTTGCCGACGGCCGCCCGCTGCACGTACGACGCGGGCGCCCACAGTTCCTGCCCCTGGTAGTAGATCGACGCGTGCAGCACCAGGTCGATCTCGGCGGGCGCGGTGCCCGACCGTTCGAGCGCGATCCGAGCGGCTGCCGCTGCCAGCTCCGGACCGGACTCCTTTTCGGACACGGTCACCGCGGCCACCCGCATGGCGCGGGCCAGGGGCTCCTCGCAGAGACCTTCGGCGATCGCCTGCTCCACGCTCATCGCGGACGGCAGCCGGGTCGCCGTGCCGGCGACGTACATCTCCTCGGCGTCCATGGCGGCTCAGCCGGCCGTGCGCAACGCGCCGACCGGGCAGACGCGCACCGCCTCGTCCGCCCGGCTCTCCTCGCCGGCCGGCACGTCCCCGGTGAACAGCGGCACCGGTTCGCCGTCGTCGAGCCGGAAGAGCCGGGGCGCGACGTCCTCGCAGAACCCGTGTCCTTCACAGCGACTGAGGTCCACGATCACCTGCACTGTTCGTCCCCCTCTGTGCCTTGAGCGCTACGCCTTGAGCGTCGCGGGCAACGCCGAGATCGCCCGGATGGTGTTGTGCACGCGGTATTCCGGCTCGCCGACCTCGATCGTCCTGGCTTTGTCCGCCAGCGCGGTCAGCAGCGCGTGGCCCTCCAGTCGGGCGAGGCCCTGCCCGACGCAGCCGTGGATGCCGTGGCCGAAGCCGAGGTGGCTGTTCGCGTTGGGGCGCTTGACGTCGAACTCGTCCGGCGCGTCCCAGTACCGCTCGTCGCGGTTGGCCGACGCGTACAGCATCAGCGCGCGCGACCCGGCGGGCAGCACGGTCCCGCCCAGGTCCCGGTCGCGGGTGAGCACCCGGGACAGCGCCCGGATCGGCGTTTCCAGCCGGATGACCTCGTTGAGCGCGTTGGGGATCAGCGAGTGGTCCGCGCGGATCGCCTGCCACTGCTCGGGGTGGCGGCCGAGGAACAGCATGGCGCTGGTCAGCGCGGAGATGGTGGTGTCGAGCGAGGGGACGAGGTAGTCGCCGATCAGCGCGGGCAGCAGCTGCCTGCTCACGGTGCCCTGCCCGGCGGCCTCCACCAGATCGGCTCCCCAGCTGCCCGCCCTCAGTCGGCCCGGCTGCACGATCTCGGCCATGAAGGCCCACATTCCCGCCAGCACCGGGATGTCGGCGCGCGCCCGCTCGTTCATCGGGCCGAGCGCGTTGAACCCGGCGGACGCCCACGCGAGGAAGTCGTCCCGGCCCTCCGCCGGCCAGCCGAGCAGGTCGGGCACCACCGAAAGCGGGAACAGCTGGGCGAAGTCGACCACGGCGTCGAAGGAGCCGCGTTCCAGCAGGCGGTCGACCAACTCGTCGGCCAACCGCTGGAAGTCGTCCTGGTACTCGCGCAAAGCCCTGGGGGTCAACGGTTTGCCCATCACCCGGCGCACGTGGTCGTGGTAGGGCGGGTCGCTGACCAGGGCGCTGCCCTTCATCTTCTGGTTGAGCTGCTCGTTGAGCGCGACGCCTTCGCCCGAGGCGAACGACTCGTGGTCGTGCAGCGCGTCGTACACGTCCTGGTAGCGGGCCACGACGAACGCCTGGTACTGCTCCAGCCAGACCGCGGGCCCGAGATCGCGCAGCCGGCGGTACGTCTCGTAGGGCGAGCGGATGACCTCCTCGGACCACAGGTCGATGTCGGAACTGGTGAACGTGAGCGTCACGGTGGATTGCCTTCCGTCGGCAACTTTCAGCACGGCAGGACAGCACTGAGCGCACCCGATCAGCGTGGATCGGGTGCGCTCAGCGGGTGGTTGTCCGTGGTTCGGGGAAGCGACAGCTGCGACGACGCGGAAGGTCGGATCGGATCGGCCCCGGCGGGAAGGGGGCATAGTTCTGCCGCTTCACCAAAGCGTGGCACAGGTGCGGTGAGCCTGTCAAAGACCTGGAAACCGCCGGGATCGCGTGGTCGGTGCCGGAGACGTGGGACGGGTGCTCAGCTCCGTTCGTCGGCTCCCGTCCCGATCGGGTGCTCGGCGAGGTTCGCCAGCAGGCCGGCCACCAGCGCGGACTGGTACGGCATCCGGTCGAGCACCACGTGTTCGGTCCGGGCGTGGGCACCGTCGCCCACCGCGCCGAGGCCGTCCAGCACCGGGCGGCCCAGAGCGGACACGAAGTTGCCGTCGCTCGCGCCGCCCACCGCGATCTCGCCCAGGTCGTGGCCGTAGCCGGCGGCGACGGCCCGCGCGCGGTCCAGGAGTTCGACGCTGCCCGGGTGCGGGTTCATCGGCGGGCGGTTCCAGCCGCCGCCGACCGTCAGCCGCACTCTCGGATCGGTCAGCCGGAGCGCGGCGAACGCGAGGTCCACCCGGTGTGCCTCCTCCTCGGTCGCGACGCGCACGTCCACCTCGGCCCGTGCGTGCCCGGCGACCACGTTCGTCCTGGTGCCGCCGCTGATCACGCCCACGTTGACGGTCGTTCCCCGCTCCGGCGCGGCGATCCCTTGCAGCGCAAGCACGATCTCGGCCAACGCGGTCACCGCGCTCGCGCCCTTCTCCGGGTCCAGCCCGGCGTGCACCTCGATGCCGCGCACGTCGACGTGGAAGAGCCCGATGCCCTTGCGGCGGGTCTTCACCCGGCCGGCCACGCCGGGTTCCAGCACCAGAGTGGCCATGGCGCGCCGCGCGGCCTGTTCGATCACCGGCCGGGACGCCCGGCTGCCGATCTCCTCGTCCGGGGTGAACAGGAACCGCACGGTCGGCGCTGGCACGCCGAGGGTGCGCAGCGCGGCCACCGCCCAGACGGCCTGCACCAGGCCGGCCTTCATGTCGAACGCACCCGGGCCGGTGGCCAGCCCGTCGGCGACGGTGAACGGCCACTCGTCCAGGGTGCCGCGCGGCCACACGGTGTCGTAGTGCCCGAGCACCAGCACCTCGCCGGGTGCTTCGCCGTCGACCAGCACGTCCACGACGTCCCCGAGCGCCCCGTGGGACTGTCGGCGGACGGTGGCGGGCAGTCGTTCCAGCACCCAGCGCTCCAGCAGCGTGGCCATCCGGTCCAGGCACTCCCGGTCGTCGCTGGGCGACTCGGTGCCGACCAGCAGTGCCAGGTCGGCGACCAGTTCGGGCCGGCGTCCGGTCAGCAGGTCCAGTGGGGCGCTCATCGGATCGGCACCCCCGGGCCCAGCGGCAGACCGAGCGCCCACCAGGCCATCAGCAGCGCGGTCCACACCACCAGCATGGCGGCGACCACCGGCAGGGTCATCGAGGTGAGCGTGCCGATGCCGACGTCCTTGCGGTACTGGCGCATGAACCCGAGGGTCATCACGAAGTAGGCGCTCATCGGGGTGATCGCGTTGGTGCACGAGTCGGCGATGCGGTAGGCGGCCTGGCTCAGTTCCGGCGAGACGTCGAGCAGCATCAGCATCGGCACGAAGATCGGGCCGACCAGCGCCCACTGGGCGGAGCCGCTGGTCACGATCAGGTTGATGAAGGTGACCACCAGCATCATGCCGAGCAGCAGCAGCGGGGTGCTGATGTCCGCGCCCTCCAACACGCTCGCGCCCTTGATGGCCAGGTACGGCCCGAGGTTGGTCCACTTGAAGTAGGCCAGGAACTGGGAGATCGCGAAGAACAGCACCAGCACGGGCGCGAGTGGCTTGGTGCCGTCGGCCATCATCCTGGGCACGTCGGCGGAGCGGCGGATCTTGCCGACCGACAGGCCGTAGGCCAGGCCGGCGACGAAGAACACCACGAAGATCACCACCGCCACGTCCTTGAGCAGCGGCGAGTTCAGGATGCCGCCGCCCTCGCCGCGTAGCGGTGAGCCGGACGGGATCAGCGCGGCCACGCAGGCGGCCAGCACGACGGCGACGGCGATCCCGGCCCGGCGCAGCCCGCGCCGTTCCTTGTCGTCCAGCGTCACCGAGGCGGTCGCGTCGTCGGCGGGCGGTGCATCGACGGTCAGCGCGGCGACCCTGCGGACCAGCACCTTCTCGGTGACCAGGGTGATCACCACGGACAGCACGACGGCCGAGGCGATGGCGAAGAAGTAGTTGGCCAGCGGTGACACGGTGTAGGTCGGGTCGATCAGCTTGGCGGCCGAAGTGGTCAGGCCGGAGAGCAGCGTGTCGGTCGGCGTGACCAGCGGGCTGGCGTCGTAGCCGGCGGAGATGGACACGAAGGCCACGACGACGCCGAGGATCGGGTTGCGGCCCCGGATGTGGAAGATGACGCCGCCGAGCGGCACCAGCACGACGTAGGCGCTGTCGCCGAGCACGTGCGCGGTCATGCCGGTGAACGCCAGCGCGAAGGTGAGCCAGCCGGTCGGCACCTTGACGATGCTCGCGCGCAGCAGGGCGTGCAACATGCCGGTCTCGGTGGCCAGCGCGACGCCGAGCATCACCACGATGATCAGGCCGAGCGGCGGGAAGGACACGAAGTTGTCCACCGCGTCGCCGATCATGTCGCGCAGGCCCTCACCGGAGAGCAGGCTGCGGACCACGACCGGCTTGCTCTGGCCGGGTGCGGTGGCGGTCGCGCCCTTGGCCAGCCAACTGGCCACCAGCAGCACGCCGCTGAGGATCCAGAACAGCCAGAACGAGTCGGGCAGCCGGTTGCCCGCGCGCTCCACCACGCCGAGGAAGCGCAACAGCGCAGGCTCCCGCTCTCGCGTCCGCGTGTCGCCCATCGCTTTCCTCCCGGTGGTGGTCCGTACGATATGGACGCATACAGAAGCACCTCCGTTCAATTGCGTCAACTGCTGGGCCACTATCGTTCTAATCCGACGCCCGATCGGCACTCTAGGATCAACACATGGTGACTGCGGCACGACCCGCCGAGAGCGACACCGCTCTGGACGACGTGGATCTGGACATCATCGCCGCACTCCAGTGCGACCCGCGCGCCGCGTTCGACCGGGTGGCGGAGGTGCTCGGCAGCACCGGCCGGACCGTGGCGCGCCGGATCGACCGGATGACCGAGGCGGGCATCCTGCGGTTCGTCTGCGAGGTGCACCGGTCGCTGGTGTCCGAGGGCACCCGGATCCACAGTTGGATCCGGACCGAGCCGAGGCTGATCCACCAGGTGGCGGAGACCCTGACCGCGATGCCCGAGGTGGTCTTCTGCTGCACGACGGCCGGTAGCGCGGGCGTCTACTGCACGGCTGTGCCCGGCCGTGGCGAACGCGCCGATTTCCTGACGTCCAGGCTGCCCGCCGTACCGGGCATCATCGCCACCCGCAGCGAGATCGAGTTGAGGGTGGTCCGCAAGGCGTCCCAGTGGCGGCTGCCCAGGCTGACCGCCGACCAGCGTGCCGCCCTGACCCACCCGACCCCGGACTTCGCCGAGCGCCCGCGTCCGTTGTCCGAGGAGGAGCGCACCGCGGTGACCCTGCTCCGGGTCGACGCCCGGATGGCGTACGCCGACCTGGCCCGCACCCTGGACATGACCCAGCCGAGGGCGCGGCGGTTGGTGCTGAACCTGCTGGACGAGGGCCTGCTCCAGCCCCGCGTGGACATCGAGCCGAGCGCGCTCGGCTACCGGACCGAGGCGATCCTCGGCCTGCGCACCCAGTTCGGCCACGCGACCGCCGTCGCCGAGGCGCTCACCCGGTACGGCGGCACGCGTTACCTGGCGCGGGTCGCCGGCACGTCGAGCCTGCTGTGCCAGGCCGTGTTCCAGGACGAGCTGGCCCTGGCCGACTTCCTGGACGACCAACTGTCCGGAGTGGACGCGGTGGTGCACGCCGAGGTGTCGATGATCCTGGAGGTGGCCAAACGCCTCTGGATCCCGCGCGCCGGCGTCCTGCTGGGCACGCCCCGGTTCCCCGACCTGCTACCCACCCCACAGCCGTAGGGCCAGGCCGACATCTAGGCGATGCCGGCCGCGATCAGCTGCTGCCAGATTTCGCCCTGGTCGACCACCTCGACGCCGAGCTTCTCGGCTTTGGCGGTCTTGCTCGCGCCGACGTCGGCACCGGTGATCAGGTAGTCGGTGTTGGCCGAGACCGAGGACGCGGTGGTCGCGCCGGCCTTCTCGCACAGGCGCTGGAAGGTGGGACGGGGGACCTTCTCGCCGGAGCGCGGATCGCTGATCGCGCCGGTTACCACCACCGTTTTGCCGGCCAGCGGCGCGTCGGACGCGACCACGGGCGGCAGGTCCTCCTCGCGCACGTCCAGCGAGACGCCGTGCTCCCGCAGCCGTTCGAGTTCGGGACGCAGCCGGGTCAGGTGCTCGATCAGCGAGGTGGCGACCTTCGGCCCGATGTCCTCCACGGCCACGAGCCGTTCCTCGCCGGCGTCGGCGACCTCCTCCAGCGAGCCGAACCCCGCGCGGCACAGGCGGGTCGCGGTGCCCTCCGAGGCCATCGGGATCGCGAGGCCGATCAGCGCCCGGCGCAGGCCCACCTGGCGGCTGACGGCGATCGACTCGACCATGCGCGCGGCGGAGACCGCGCCGATGCGGTCGAATTCCAGCAGTTGTTCAGTGGTCAGGGTGTAGAAGTCCGACGGGTGTTCGAGGATGCCGGCTTCGGCCAGCCGTTCGATCCACACCGGACCGACGGCCTCGATGTCCGCCGCCGCCCGGGACGCCCAGTGGATCAGCCGCCGCACGGTCTGGGCCGGGCAGGCGACGTTGGTGCAGAACAGTTCGCGGCTGTTGCCCTGCTCGGTCAACGGGTGTCCGCACGACGGGCACGCGTTGGGCGGCACGATCTCCTGCTCCGCGCCCGTGCGCTTGGACTCGTCCAGCACGCCCGCGACGAACGGGATCACGTCACCGGCGCGGCGGACCAGCACCGTGTCCCCGATCCTGATGCCACGCGCGCGGATCACCTCCTGGTTGGCCAGCGTCGCGCGGGTGACGGTCGTCCCGCCGACGAACACCGGCTCCAGCTGGGCGACCGGGGCGATCTTGCCCGTCTTGCCGACGTCCCAGACCACAGCGGACAGCACCGTCGTCTTCTCCTCGGCGGCGAACTTGTACGCCAACGCGCCGCGCGGCGAGTTCGACCGCGTCCCGGCGGCGGCGTAGGCATTGCGGTCGGCCAGCCGCAGCACGGCGCCGTCCAGGTCGTAGTCCAGGTCGTTGCGCTGCTCCTCGATCGCCGTGATCACCGCCTGGGCCACGTCGGCGTCGGCGCAGTGCCGCATGTCGGCGACGGTGAACCCGAGCGTCCGCAGCCCGCGCTCCAGGTCGGCGGCGGCATCGGCGGAGACGTCCAGGTCGAAGGCGAAGAACTGCATCCGCCGGCCGGCAACGGTGGCCGGGTCCTTCGCCCGGAGGGTGCCGGCGGCGGCGTTGCGCGGGTTGATCAGCGGCTTGTCCGGGTGCGCGCTGTTGTAGGCGGCGAACGTGGAGCGCAGCATCACCGCCTCGCCCCGCACCTCGACCCGGCCGGGCGCGTCGACCCGCTCCGGGACACCGTCCACCAGGGCTCTGACCAGCGGAGTCACGTCGTCACCGGTCGTGCCGTCGCCGCGGGTGACCGCACGGGCCAGCCGCCCGTCCTCGTAGACCAGGGCCAGCGACAGCCCGTCCAGCTTCGGCATGACCACCACCGGCTGGCCGGGGAAGCGGTCGAAGAACGCGGCGACCTGCTCGGGCTTCGTCGCCTTCTCCAGCGACAGCATGGGACGCGAGTGCCGGACCGGCGCGTGCAGCACCGCCGCCGCGCCCACCTGCTCCAGCGGGTTCGGATCGGGCGCCAGCTCCGGGTTCGCCTCGATCAAACTCCGCAACTCGTCCTCGATCGCGTCGTACTCGGCGTCCGCCACCGACGGCGAACCCCGGTAGTACGCGTCACGCAGCGCCACGACCTGGTCGGCGAGTTCCCGGATACGTTCCTGAGCGTCCACGGCTCGGAACGTTACCCAGACCCACCGACACTCCACCGTGCGTGTGACACAACGTAACTGTTCGAGTACGTGTCGGGAGAACGGACACCGGCCGGAACGACGGGGGCGTGGCCCGGCGGTAGCCTTCCCCGGTGCGTTCGGGACGGCAGCCCGGAGTCGGTCTCGTGCGCAGTGGGTCTTGGGGCGGTGCGGGCACCTGGATGGGGGTATCGTGGCCTCGGATTCGGCGTCGGCGGACTTCTTCATCAGCTACACGCGTTCGGACCGGAACTGGGCCGAGTGGATCTCCTGGCAGCTTGAAGACCTCGGCTGCCGGACTGTCCTCGATGCCTGGGACTTCACACCGGGGCGCGATTGGGCACACGAAATGCATCGCGCGACACAGCACGCCGCCCGAATTCTTGTCGTGCTGTCCCGAAAGTACACGAGTGCTTCGGCCTACGGCGAAGCCGAATGGCGGACCGCCTTCGCCAAGGATCCGTCCGGCGAACTGGGTATCCTGCTCCCCGTTCGAGTGGAGGACTTCCTGCCCGAAGGTCTGCTGCGGACCCGGATATACGTCGACCTGGTCGGGCTCGACGAGGGTTCGGCGCGACAGCGACTGGAATCGTGCCTCGCCGGCGGGCGGACGAAGCCGGCGACTCCGCCACGCTACCCGGGTCGTCCCGCACTGGCGACCGGGCCGGAACCCGCGTTCCCCGGGGGCGGCGGAGTCGATGTCACCGGCGGTGTGACGTCGCCTTTCCGCGCTGATGTCGGCCTGGTCGGTCCGCCGGCGTCGTCCAGGGAGCGAATTGTCCGCACGTGTGCGCACGGCCTGACCCGCCTGCTCTCGCTCCAGTACCCGTGGGGCGAGTGGTCGGATCAACGCAGCGAGCTGGAAAGTCGAATAGCGGAGCGGCGTCCGCGCGGAACGATGGAACCGCCCAAACCCAACGTGGCGCGGACGCTGTTCGCGATCGAGGCGACCGGTCGGGGGACCGGCGCGGCGATCGTGGAATCGCGCCGAAAGGCGCTGGTGTGGATGCGGCAGGGTGTTCGGGACGGCTGGTATTGGGAGTGGCAGGTAGCCGCCACGCCGCACTCGGAAACCGTGCTGCACGAGTTGCACAGGCGGGCGGACATCCGGCACACCGCGCAGGTGGCCAGCACGCTCGCGCGGTGGGGCGGGGAGCCGCAGCTGTTGGGGGTGCTGATCAGGTCGCTGAGTACGAGCGCGCTGCCGGACAGCGGCTTCTGGTCGGATACTCCGGGGAGCAGTGTTCCGCGAATCCTGGCGACCTGCTACGTGATCGAGGCGTTCGCGGCCACCGTCGGCGAACGTTTCCAGCCGGGACTCGATGCTCTGGTCGGCTCGCGCGTCGCGAGTGGGGTACGGGTCGCCTTTCGCCGGGGGTTGAGCGCCTTGTTGCTCGACGTCGAGGAGGGGGCCGGGCTGCTCGGCGGAACGAACAGCGTTGCCAATGCCTACATTTCGGCGCTGACCCTCTTCCGCCTCGCGCCGTTCGTGGACGTTCACCAGGACGTGCTGGAGTTGGTCGGCAGGCTGGTCGACGGGCTTTCGGCGACAGCCGAGGAGTGGGGCTGGGAAGACAGGTCGGTTCACGAGGACCTGCGACGCCTGACCAGAAACCGTACGACGCTTCGGGCGGCGGCCGGTTTGGCCCGAGCGGCCGGAACGGACCTGATCGACGTTTCCGGTGACGTCCTCGCGCTGGCCCGAGGCCGGGTTACCGAACTGATGGCCCCATCGGCCGGTTGGCCGCTCGATTCCCCTGATTATGCGTGTGGTCTCATCTGCCTGCTGGAACTGGAGACCTGGCTGGACATCGACGCCCTGTGCGTTTCCGGTCAAGGCGCGGTCGATGCGCTGATCCGTCAGCACACCAAAGACTGGGAAGAGAACACGAGAGATCTCCTGCGCGGCCTGTCGTTCGGGCGCAGGCTCGGGCTTTCCGGTTATCACGAGGTGTGGGCGGAGTACGCGGATCGCCTGGTGATGCTCGAATCCGCCACGTGACGGAGTGGCGGGCCGGCCATCGGGCGTGATCGACCTGCGGTACTTGCGGAACCACGTAGGCTCGGGATCGTGAGTGAGGCGGACGAGCACCCCGAGCACGGCACCGGCGGCACCTATTCGGTCAAGGGCAAGGCGTTCACCCGCGACACCCGGTACATCACCACCCGGATCACCGCGGACGGCAGGGACGGCTTCCCGGTGCAGCCCGGTCGGTACCGGCTGGTCGCCGCGCGGGCCTGTCCCTGGGCGAACCGGTCGATCATCGTGCGCAGGCTGCTCGGGCTGGAGGACGCGATCTCGCTCGGCCTGCCGGGCCCGACCCACGACCCCCGCTCGTGGACGTTCGACCTGGACCCCGACGGCCGCGACCCGGTGCTCGGCATCGAACGCCTCCAGGAGGCGTACTTCAAGCGCGACCCCGAGTACCCGCGCGGCATCACGGTGCCCGCCATCGTGGACACGACGACCGGCGCGGTGGTGACCAACGACTTCGCCCGGATCACGCTCGACCTGTCCACGGAGTGGCGCGCGTACCACCGTCCCGGTGCGCCGGACCTGCTGCCCGCCGCGCACCGCGAGGAGCTGGACGCCGTCAACCAGCGGGTCTTCACCGAGGTCAACAACGGCGTCTACCGGTGCGGCTTCGCCGGCGGCCAGGAGGCCTACGACGAGGCGTACGACCGGCTGTGGACCGCCCTGGACTGGCTGGAGGAACGCCTGGCCGACCGCCGCTACCTGGTCGGTGACTCGATCACCGAGGCGGACGTTCGGCTGTTCACCACGCTGGTGCGCTTCGACCCGGTCTACCACGGGCACTTCAAGTGCAACCGCAACAAGCTCACCGAGCTGCCGAACCTGTGGGCCTACGCCCGCGACCTGTTCCAGACCCCCGGTTTCGGCGACACGGTCGACTTCGACCAGATCAAGAAGCACTACTACGTCGTGCACAAGGACATCAACCCGTCGCAGATCGTGCCGAAGGGCCCGGACCTGTCCGGCTGGGTGACGCCACACGGCCGCGAGCAGCTCGGTGGCCGGCCGTTCGGCGACGGCACCCCACCCGGCCCGGTCCGCGAGGCCGAACGCGTCGACCCCGCCCACACCCCGCTCTGACCGAGCAGGGTGTGGGCAGGTCCTCAGGAACCGGCTACGAGCCGGCCCGGTGCACCACCCGACCGGCCACGATCGTCAGTTCCACCGGCACGTCCGGCAGTTCCCCGGCGGGCACGGTGACGGGATCGCCGCCGAACACGGTCAGGTCCGCCCGGAAGCCCTCGCGCACCCGGCCCGCGACCTGTTCCTCGCCCGCCCCGTAAGCGGCCCACGTCGTGTAGCCCGCCAGCGCCTGGTACGGGGTGAGCGCCTGGTTCCGGCCGATCGGGGCACGGTCGGGCTCGGCCACCGGACGCCGTAGCCGGGCTCCGGCCATCACCACGCGCGGGTCGTAGTGGGCGACGGGCCAGTCGGAGCCCAGCGCGATCCGGCCGCCCGCCCGCACGATGTCGCCACAGCGCCAGCCGTGTCCGCACCGGTCCCCGCCCAGCCGCTGTGACCAGTTGTCGGTGTGGTCGGGCAGCGTCCAGTCCATGTGCGTGGGCTGCATCGAGGCGACGACGTCCAGCCGGGCGAACCGCCCGATGTCGTCGTCCGCCAGCAGTTCGGCGTGCTCGACGCGGTGCCGTCCGCGCTTCGGCCGGCCGACCGCCTGGTAGGTGTCCAGTGCGGTCGTCACCGCACGGTCGCCGATGGCGTGGGTGAAGCAGGGCAGCCCAAGGTCGACCACCCGCCGCACCGCGTCCCGGTACCGGCCCAGGTCCGTCCACATCGGACTCGTGCCCTCGCCCAGGCAGTCCGCGTGGCCCAGCCAGGCCGAGCCGCCGTCGATGGTGCCGTCCAGGAAGAACTTCACCCCGCCGATCCGCCACCGGTGGGAGCCCCGCAGCGTCCGGGCCGCCTCGATGATCTCGTCCACCCGGTCCGGGAACATCCACGGCGCGAGCACGACCCGCAGCGGCAGCCGGTCGTACACGTCGAGCACCGCCTCCGTGCCCGGCCAGTAGTCGGGCACGTGGATGCCGGTGATCCCGCACGCCACCTGATCGGCGAACAGACCGGCCAGCGCCGTGCCGATCTCCGCCACGGACGGCGGCGGCACCGCCGAGTACCCGTGCATCACGGCGGACGTCTCGAACAGGTAGCCGGTGGGCGCACCGTCCTCGTCCACGACGATCTCCGACCGGTCGCCGAAGCCGATCCGGCCGGTGATGCCCGCCAGCCGGAGCCCGTTCGTGCTCATCAGCGCGTTGTGGCTGTCGGCCAGCCACAGGAACGCGGGCCGCCCGGCGACGGCCTCGTCCACGAACACCCGGGGCGCGCCGGCCGGCAAGGCGGTGTACTCGACGCCGTTGACGATCACCCAGGCGTCCTCGGGCAGCCCGCCCGCCACGCGGCGCAGCAGATCGGACAGCTGCTCCGGCGTGGTCAGCCCGGCCGCGCTCACGCACCGCGCGCCGTCGACGCCGTGCAGCGGGTGCTGGTGGGAGTCGACCAGACCGGGCGTGACGACCAGCCCGGTGCCGTCGACCACTTCGGTGCGCCGCCCGATCCAGCCGTCGACGTCCTCGCCGACCCCCACGATCCGACCGTCCAGCACCGCGACGGCACCGGCGTGCGGCAGGTCCTCGTCCATCGTGTGGACGGTCGCGCCCCGGATCACCAGATCCGCCACGGTCATCGGGAAACTCCGTCCTGGCGGGTGGCGAACGCCGCGCTCACCCGGACCTTGTCCTGCGGGCGGGCGACGACCAGGTAGACCACCCCGACCGCGACCACCACGACGGACACCAGCGGTGCCGCCCACACCTGATACCAGGGCGCGTCGACCGGCGCCAGCACGGCCCGGGGCCACGCGATGTTCACGAACTCGAACGCCAGCCACGCCACCGCCAGGACGTTGACCACGGTCCCCGCCCGGCCCAGCCGGATGTGCCCGCTCGGCACCCAGGTGCCGCGCAGCCGGGCGATCAGCGCCGCGAGCGCGATCAGCAGGAACACCAGGTACATCACCGCCGTCCCGAACGCGATCAGGCTGCCGATCGCCGCGCTGTCCAGCGCCAGCAGCAGACCCGCGCACCCGATGACGGCCACCGTCACCGTCGCGCCGATCGGCACCTGCCTGCGGCTGACCGTGGTCAGCCACCGCGAGCCCGGCAGCACACCGTCCCGGGCGATCGAGTAGACGCTGCGCGCCCCGGCACCCTGCGCCGCCAGCCCGCACGCGATGAACGCCACGACCACCACCACGACGAACGGCTTGGCCGCCCAGCTGCCGAAGGAGGCGACCACCACGGTCGACACCGGGTCCAGGTCCTGCCCGGCGACGACCGCCTCGGGATGGGGGTGGGCCAGCACGGTGGCGAACGCGTTGAGGATCACCAGCCCGCCGACGCTCAGCAACGCCCACCACACGGCCTTCGGCACGTGCCGCGCGGCGTCGCGCGTCTCCTCCGACGTGGCCACGCAGGCGTCGAAGCCGATGAACGCCCAGCCGCCCACGGCCAGCGCCGCCAGGAACGCGGCGAACACCGAGCCGCCCGAACCCGCCTCCGCGCCCAGCGTGGTCGTCAGGATCGTGAACGGCTGCTCGCGGAACACCAGCAGCAGCGCGAGCCCGACCACCACCGACGCGACCGCCTCGGCGGCGATCCCGGCCGCGACCAGCCGGCGCAGCACGTCGATGCCGAACGCGTTGACCAGGCAGCACCCGACGATGAAGCACGCCGCCACGAGCACCAGCAGGCCCGGCGTCGGTGTGATCCCGAACAGGCCGAGGATCCACGGCGCGGCGAGGTACCCGATCGTGGTGTTCGCGATCAGCGGCCCGCACAGCGAGAGCCAGCCCGCCAGCCACGCGTACGTCGGGCCCACCAGCCGCCGGGTCCACTGGTACGCGCCGCCGGAGACGGGGAACTCCGAGGCCAGTTCGGAGTAGACGGTCAG